>NZ_JAPWBP010000008.1:0-84722 GCF_041433495.1 Haemophilus sp. 27098_8_127 | reverse complement strand
GGATTAAATAATAATTCGACGCAAAGATCATGGCAAAGCTGATAATTGCCCACGGAATTCGCGCTAATAGCAAGTTCCTCTTTAGCTTTCCATTCATAAACTGAGTGATCGACAAAAAGAATATCCTTATTCAGCGGAGTATTTGCTGCTACAGTTGCATAAATATAAGCCTGTTTGGCTTTATTGTGGTAGCGCAGTTGGCGAGCTAAATGATAAAGACTTTCAGCGCGTTGTGGACGATATTCATACGTGGCTAGTAATAAACGTTGTATCTCATCTAGTGGAGCATTTAATTCAATTTTTAATAAACTGATTTGTAGCAGTGAATGATAGACTTCTTCATACCATCCGCCTAGATTAGCTCGAATTGCATACCATTCGATGGCTTTTTCATACATATCCGCATCGCGATAGGATTGTGCAGTATAAAACGCATAGCGATCTTTAAGATCTTCATCTTCAGGTGAATAGAATGCTTTTTCTAAAGTCAGCGCATCTTGAAGATATTTTTGTGGATTGTTGCTGCGAGCACCAAAACGCCCACTAATCACATAATAATCCCCAAAAATTTTTTGCTCCACAACTGTTTTTTTACGTTGTTCAACAAATTCATGCAATACGCCACGCCAGTAGAATGAGCCATCATTACGAAACATAAGCGTACGGAAATAAACATTAGAACCTGAGATGTTATTTGCCATGCGGAAATAATAGCGATCGCTCGTCAGTTCTTCAGGTAATACAAAATTTCCCTCAAAGCGATCATCGGCATCAAAGATTAATACATAATCTGTTTTTCCTTGTGCATGTTGTAGAGCACAGTTTCGATTATGGGCAAAGCTAACCCATTCATCGTGATGAATTTCGCCTTTAATGCCTTTCTCAGCAAAGAACTGTTCGATAATTTCTGCGGTATTATCATCAGAGCCTGTATCACTAATGACATAATAATCTAATGAAATATGAGCAATAATATTTTCCAGTGTATCCCGGATGATAGCGGCTTCATTTTTTACAATCATATTTAAGCAGATCGTTTTTTTATCAGTTCTTTGAGGCATTGATAGACTCTCTTTTTTATTTTCTTATGCTTTTAAGTGCGGTTATTTTTTGCTTGTTTTTGATTATTTAGTTACGTAGAAAACTTGTTTTTCAAATTCGTGTTTACCGATTTTCACAGTAAGCACATATTTTCCAATTGGATCTCTACGGTCAAATTCCCAGCAGTTCATCATATATTTACCATTATCAATGGTTGGTCTGGTATAAGTAATGGTATGGATTTTTTTATTAGGTGATGAAACCACCTTGACGTTATCAATAGTACTTGCAAATTCACTTTTAGCTTGTGCTTTAAAGGTTTCACTTACTGTTGCTTTTTTACCAAAATTACCAGTAGCTACCCAACACACTTTCTCTGTTTTTTTTGAGCGAGATATTTCTTTTTTGTGTAAATCAGGTGATGGTTCTGGTTCATTTGTTCTATCAAAAACAGAAAGATAAATCGTTGGCTCGTTTGCCTTTTCTTTAGATGTATCCTTTGCTTCTGGTGCTGTAGCCAATACGCCAGCTGAAAACATAGTAGTAATTAAAGATAATGTGAAGATTTTTTTCATGTTCGATTCCTTTTATATGATCAATTTTATTGAACAAGCATTATACCAAGGCAGCCCATATCTGCCAGCATTAAATTGGATGAACCAAATAAGAAAGGATGGGTATTTGATGAAGCTTGTTCAAATTTTACTAAAATTTGTACTTTCTTTTTCACCCAAACCGTGTCTTTCCAAGCAAGTTCCGACGCATCGACATTGACATCATCTTGGCTTTCAATAACAAATTTAGCGCCTTGAATGGTGAAGCCGACAGGCAGTGAGCTATTGATGATCCAACGTTCGACAGTGCCGACTTTAGCCGAAACATCAACACGACGCGGGTCAAAGCGTTGTTTGTTGATTAAGCCATTCGTTACATCCAATTCAAAGGTGCGTTCTTGGGCGATTTTACTTTCGAGCATCGCAGTAGCATCAGTATTGAATGATTCATTCATCTTTTTACTGAATGCAGAGATTTCACCCTGTGGGCGAAGTTCTAAAACGGTATTATCTGCAAAATCATTACCTGAACTGAAAACATTTTTGATTTTGTCAAAAATACCATGTTTAGCCCCAGAGATGAGCGATACGCCTTCTCCTTCGCTTAAATTGACTAACACTTCGGCACGTTCACCTGGTGCAAGAATAAGAGAATTAATCGCTTTACCTTGTGGTAAAAAACCTAAATCCCTCGCAACGAGTAACATCTCTTGTTCGTTATCTAAACGGAGATCATAGGCTCTTGCCAATGAGGCATTGAGTAAGCGTAAACGCACCCAACCGCGAGGGACGTCAAGATAAGGCGCTTCTTGTCCATTAACAAGAAGACGATTACCGACAAAGTGCGGTTGATTTTGCTTAAATAATTGTAATCCATCACCGTTAAATTCCATGTCTTGTAAGATTAATGGAATATCGTCCACGCCATATTTATGAGGCAACTGTGATTTTAAGCTTTGATCATCTTCAATCAACCACATTCCCACAATGCCGCGATAGGTTTGATAAGCCGAGTTAGCCAGGGTTGCAGAGCGATACCAGCAAGTCGCAGCAGGTTGGTCTATTGGGATAATCGGTGCCCAAGATTCCCCTTTTTTGAGGACTTTTGCAGCACCACCAAATAATTCACCACTGGCTTGTAATCCCTGAATAGAGAGAGCAATACTTTGTGGCAAATTGTTGTGATAATTGAGTTTTGCAAAGGAACCCGATTTGATGCGAATAGTGGGTCCAAGATAATTGCCGTTAAAGCCCCATACACTGACACTATGGGAGCCGTCTAACTTGTAGCCGGTTTCTTCCATATTAAGAATAATTGGACGACCACGTTTCGCTTCCATCAACGGCGGAATGGTTAATTTTTCACGGGATGCTGCTAATACCGATTGAGGTGTGGCAGCAAGTGCGGTTGAAATTGCGGTAGTTTTTAATAATTGGCGACGAGAAAGACGCAACATATTATTTTCCTTGTGCAACTTCAGCATCGAGTTCGGCGATGCGTTTTTCCATTAAATCGTGGCAGTAAGAGGCGAGTTCGCGTACATTGTCTTTTGTGTATGATGACACATCAATTGGCTCCATCATTTCACAAATCACTTTACCATTATCCCAACGATTTAAATCAATTTTGTTATGCGTCGTCGAACACACAACAGGCACGATTGGTACGCCAGCTGCAATCGCTGCATGGAATGCACCTGTTTTGAATGGCAATAAACCACGACCACGGCTACGTGTACCTTCAGGGAACATCCAAATTGACAGGTTGTCTTTATTGATACGGCGGGCAAGCTCAGTCATCGTGCTGTGTGCTTTAGAACGATTTTCACGATCTAGGAGAATATTGCCGGTTACCCAATATAAAATGCCGAAAAAAGGAATCCAAATTAGGCTTTTTTTACCTACACTCACCGTACGAGGTAATACCATGTAAGAGATGGTCACCATATCGAAATTATTTTGGTGGTTACCGATATAAATACAACGCGGCATATTCTCTTTATTTTGTGGAAAACGGTGTTCTACTTCTAGGCCAAATAAAGGGTATAAGCGGCCAAACCAGCGAGCCATAACGCCCACATTGCTTGGGTTTTTGAAACGAATAAAGGAATAGATCGTACCGAGCACACAAATTAAAATACAGCAAAGTGCAACGATGAGAATTCTGGCGATTTTTAACATAGAAAATACCTAATTAAAATTTTTGGAAAGTATAGCAAATTACACAAAAATGTGTGCTAATCTAATGAAAAAAATGACGGAATAGTTATGAAACCCATTTATTTTATTGCAGATCTTCATTTGAGCGAAACGCATCCAGAATTAACCGCACTTTTTAACGATTTTATGCAAAACAAAGCACAAGAAGCCCAAGCGGTTTATATTTTGGGAGATCTTTTTGATTTTTGGATTGGTGATGATGAAACTTCACCTTTAATCTCACAAGTCAAACAGTTGATTAAAAACCTGACAGAAAAGGGCATTGCTTGTTATTTCATTCATGGCAATCGTGATTTTCTCGTCGGGAAAAAATTTGCAAAAGATTGTGGTTTAACGTTATTGCCTGACTATCATTGTATTGATCTTTATGGGGCGAAAACCTTAATTTGTCATGGTGATACGTTATGTGTTGATGATGTGAAATATCAACAATTTCGCCGAAAAGTGCATCAAAAATGGAGACAAAGGCTGTTTTTATGTTTGCCACTAAAAGTGCGGTTAAAAATTGCAGAGAAAATTCGCGCGAAGAGTAAACAAGATAAGCAATATAAATCGCTGGATATTATGGATGTGAATTTAGCGTTTACGGCACAAACGGTAAAAGCATTTGGCGTGGAACGGTTAATTCACGGTCATACGCATCGAGAAGGCATTCATCAGGAAAAAGGGTACACGCGAATTGTGTTAGGTGATTGGCGAAAGGATTATGCCTCAATTTTGGAAGTGACAGAAAACGGTTATCGGTTTATTTAAACAAAAAGCACAGGATTAAACCTGTGCTTTTTTGTATTAAAACGTGCTAATTTTCAACCGCACTTTATTCTACGGTTACCGATTTTGCTAAGTTACGAGGTTGATCCACGTCGGTTCCTTTAATTAATGCCACATGGTATGACAATAATTGCATAGGAACGGTGTAGAAAATTGGTGCAATAATTTCATTCACTTTTGGCATGGTGATAATTTTCATGCCTTCGCTTGGTGTGAAGCCTGCTTCTTTATCAGCGAACACATAAAGCTGACCACCACGAGCACGTACCTCTTCAATGTTTGATTTCACTTTTTCAAGTAATTCATTATTTGGTGCTACCACGATAACCGGCATGTCTGCATCGATTAAGGCTAATGGACCGTGTTTTAATTCACCTGCCGCATAAGCTTCAGCATGGATATAAGAAATTTCTTTTAATTTCAATGAAGCTTCCATTGCGATAGGGTAGAACTCACCACGACCTAAGAAAAGTGCATGGTTTTTCTCAGCGAAGTCTTCTGCTAATGCTTCGATGTCTTTATCAAAGGCAAGCGCTTTTTCAATTTCAGCCGGAAGTGATTGTAACGCTTTTACAATTTCTACTTCTTGTTCGTCTGAGATATTACCTTTTACTTTACCAATCGCGGTCACCAACATTAATAATGCTGCCAACTGAGTGGTAAATGCTTTGGTTGATGCCACACCGACTTCTACGCCTGCACGAGTCATGAATGCAAGATCCGATTCACGTACTAAAGATGAACTTGATACGTTACAGATTGTTAAGGCAGCCATGTAACCTTTTTCTTTTGCTAAGCGAAGTGCGGCAAGGGTATCCGCCGTTTCACCTGATTGAGAGATGGTCACTAACAAGCTATTTGGGCGAGTGACAAATTTGCGATAGCGGAATTCAGACGCGATTTCGACATCACAGCTCACGCCAGCAAGTGCTTCAAACCAGTAACGAGCAGTCATCCCTGCATTATAAGAGGTACCACAAGCCACAATTTGAATGTGTTCAACTTTTTCTAAGATTTCTGATGCGCCATTACCGATAGCGTCCACAATCACGTTATTGTGAAGGATACGACCTTCCATGGTGTTGATTAATGCATTTGGTTGCTCATAGATTTCTTTTTGCATGAAATGGCGGAATTTGCCTTTTTCTGCCGCATCATTTTCAAGGTTAGATTCGTGCACCTCACGTTCTACTTTTTGACCATTCGCATCGTAAATATCCACGGTACGACGTGTGATTTCTGCAATATCGCCTTCTTCTAAATAAATGAAACGACGAGTCACGCTTAATAACGCGAGTTGGTCAGATGCCAGGAAATTTTCACCAATCCCTAAACCAATTACTAATGGGCTGCCTGAACGTGCAGCCACTAAATGTTCTGGATGTTCGCGATCTAATACCACCATACCGTATGCACCGGTAAGTTGTTTCACGGTTTTTTGTACGGCTTCAAGCAGAGTAGAGGCTGTACGCATTTCCCAATTAACAAGGTGAGCAATTACTTCGGTATCGGTTTGAGAATTAAACACATAACCACGTGATTTAAGTAATTCACGTAATTCTTCGTGATTTTCGATGATGCCGTTATGTACGACAGCAAAGTTACCGGAAGTATGCGGGTGAGCATTGGCTTCAGACGGTTCACCATGAGTTGCCCAACGTGTGTGCGCAATCCCTGTACCACCGATTAATGGTTTTACAGCAACCGCTTCATCAAGGGCTTTTACTTTACCCAAGCAGCGCACTCGGTGTAATTCATGGTTTGGATCCACGACAGCAACACCTGCAGAGTCATAACCACGATACTCTAAGCGGTGTAAACCATTAATTAAAATTTCTGCTACATCACGTTGTGCTACCGCACCAACAATACCACACATAGTTTTTCCTTATTTACTAAAATTAAAAGTCTTATTTTTCTGACCGCACTTTATGCCACATCTACACAAATTACTTCTACGCCTTGCGCCATTATGGCGTCTTTATCAGTCTGAGATAATTTGTTATCTGTAATCAGCACATCAATTTGCTGCCAGGTTAATTCCACATTTGGCATTTTTCTGCCAATTTTTTGTGATTCCACCATCACGATCACTTCGCGAGATACTTCAGCCATCACTTGGCTTAAGCGAACCAACTCATTAAATGTCGTTGTACCACGTTCTAAATCAATGCCATCGGCACCAATAAATAATTGGTCAAAGTCATAAGAACGTAGCACTTGTTCGGCAATATTGCCTTGGAAGGATTCAGAACGCGTGTCCCAAGTGCCTCCCGTCATTAAGAGTGTAGGTTCATTTTCGAGTGAACGTAATGCGGTGGCCACCGAAAGCGAATTCGTCATCACAACCAAGCCTTGCTTCCGATTAAGTTGTTTAATCAAGGCGGCGGTCGTGCTGCCACTATCCACAATAATTCGATTGTGATCACGAATACGTTCTGCAGCCGCTTTAGCTAAGACTAACTTTCGTTGCGAAAGTTCATCATCTTGTTCTTCTTCGATGATTTCTTGTGGCATTAAAATGGCACCACCGTATTTACGAAGAAGGAAACCATTACTTTCCAATGCGGTGAGATCTTTTCGAATCGTCACTTCAGAGGTGTCAAATAACTGTACTAGCTGTTCTACACTGACTTCACCTTGTTCTTGCAGCAGTTGCATGATGGCATGTCTGCGCTGTTGGGTATTTCGGTGTTGAATGTTTCGTTTCATTATTTATATCCGTATTTAAGTTTCGGTTCGGAATTATATCGGCAAAATGATGATTGTAAAGCTAAAATTTAGGCAACAAAAAACCCTGACAAAGCAGGGTTCAATTAAAATTCGTTTTAAGACAAATTATTTGATTGCGTCTTTTAATGCTTTACCAGATACGAATGCTGGAACTTTAGATGCTGCGATTTTGATTTCTGCACCAGTTTGTGGGTTACGGCCAGTACGTGCTGCACGTTTGTTCACTTTGAATGTACCGAAACCGATTAATTGAACAGGTTCACCTTTTTTAAGGCTACCAGTGATAGCGGCTAAAGTAGCTTCTAATGCAGCTTTAGCTTGTTTTTTGTTTAATTCAGCTGCACTTGCAATTGCATCGATTAAATCTGTTTTGTTCATAAATTTGTACCTTCTGTTAAATTAAAATTGACTCTATTCAAATAAGCGTAGCTTTTAACTGCTACGGCTTGGGCAAGTCTAATCGAACTTGGCAGGAAATAAAAGCCCGATTTACAAAATTTGTGACAAATCTCACGTTATTGCTCAATTTTTATACCAATATTGGAGATTCCCTCCTGTTTGATCTCGTTTCGGAGGGATAAAATCAGGTCTACATCGCGTTTTTCACAGTCTTTGAGTAAGCGATAGATTTGCCATTGAAGGTCAAGTTCTTCTTCAATTTCTTCACGGCTTTTTAGTTCGCTCTCAGAAAGATCACGATTTTCTTGTGTCTCTAACAAAGAACAAACTGTACCTAACGAAATTTGGCTGATTTGAATCGCTTTTTCTAATGTTTCGCCTGCAATAATAGCATGCAATAATTCACCTAACGCTTCACAAGCATCGAGAGCGGGTACCACACCAAAGAAGTCATAATCATTCACATCAGGAATAATCTCTTCGAGCTTCTCTAATTGGTTTTCGAAATTGATTTTCGCCCCTTTAACGGTTAGAAATTCCCACACTAAATTTAAAATGTTGTGATAGGTCTTTTCTGCTTGCTCCTGTTCAGTCATTTGACAAAACAGGGCAAAGTTCGGTGCCATGCGTTCGCATAAGCAAGCCATAAAGGTCAGATGTTGCCAGCTTTCAACATTTTCGAGGCGCTTGTGAATTGGATTTCGCATTTTTTTCTCGCTTATTTATGATAGGCTTTTGAGAACTCATGAATAGCATCCACAAAGATTTTTGGTGCACTTTCTGGCACATCTTGGTGGATTCCATGACCTAAGTTAAATACATGTCCGCTGCCTTGACCAAAATCAGCTAAAATTGACCGCACTTCTTGCTCAATACGCTCTGCTGGTGCATATAACACGCTTGGATCCATATTGCCTTGTAGTGCCACTTTATGGCCCACACGCGCTTTCGCATCAGCCAAATTAACTGTCCAGTCTAATCCGAGTGCATCACAACCTGTATTTGCCATGGCTTCTAACCATAAGCCGCCACCTTTAGTAAATAAAGTCACCGGTACTTTACGACCATCGTGTTCACGAATTAAACCATCGACGATTTTGTGCATATATTGCAGAGAGAAGTCTAAATATTCACGATGACCTAATACACCGCCCCAGGTATCAAACACCATGACCGCTTGTGCACCTGCTTTGATTTGTGCGTTTAGGTATAAAATCACGGAATCCGCCACTTTATCTAATAAAAGGTGTAGGGTTTGCGGTTCGGCATACATCATTTTTTTGATTTTATTGAAGGTTTTGCTGCTACCACCTTCAACCATATAAGTAGCCAGTGTCCACGGGCTACCAGAGAAACCAATCAGTGGCACTTCGCCTTTTAGTTCGCGACGAATTGTACGCACAGCATTCATCACATATTGAAGTTCGCCTTCAGGGTCAGGAATCGGTAAATTTTCGACCGCGCTTTTATTTTCAATTGGATGAGCAAATTTGGGGCCTTCACCAGCACCGAAACTTAAGCCTAATCTCATCGCATCAGGAATAGTCAGAATATCAGAGAACAAAATAGCCGCATCTAAAGCATATCGACGAAGTGGCTGTAAGGTAACTTCACAAGCTAAATCCGCATTGCGGCAAAGAGACATAAAATCGCCCGCTTCTGCACGTGTTGCTTTATATTCAGGCAAATAGCGTCCCGCTTGGCGCATCATCCATACGGGGGTCATATCCACTGGTTCACGTAATAAGGCTTTTAAATAACGATCATTTTTTAATTCAGACATGGACTTTCCTTTATTTATTTTTTTGTTCCGCTTTGCAAAGCTCAAGCGTAGCATTAATTAATTTGAGTGCGATAGTACCTGTTGGCGGTAATTCTGGCAAGGGGGCAGCGCTAGAAAACCATTGTGCATCATGCAGTTCTGTTTCTTGCAGTTGAATTTCTCCGCTGTCGTAATCAGCTAAAAAGCCCACCATTTGTGAATTCGGGAATGCCCAAGGTTGGCTACCGAAATAGCGAATATTTTTAATGCGAATACCAGTTTCTTCAAAGACTTCGCGACGAACGGCATCTTCGAAGGTTTCACCCACTTCCACAAAACCGGCTAGCGTGGTGTAAAGACCTGCTTTGCCTGGCGTGTAATGGCGTTTATGGTTGGCTAATAAAATCTCTGTGCCACGGCGAACGGCGACAATAATCGAAGGGCAAATAACGGGATAAGTACGATAGCCACAACTTGTGCATTGAACCGCTAGCTCATCGTGAGTTTGTTCCGCTTTTTGACCGCACTTTCCGCAGAATTGGTGGGTTTTCAAAAAATGATTGATTTCCACGCCTCGGCTTAACAAATGAAAATCTTCAGTTGGTAAAGACAACAAACTCCGCAGGGAAAGGTATTCTCGTTCATCTTGATCATTTTCTGCCACAAGCCATAAAGGTTGTGATTTCCATTTCCCGAGCAACATTGCTTTTTGCGTTGTGAGGCCGAGTTCCTTTGCTGTTCCGAAAGGCAGATCATTTTCCTGCCAATAAAGTGTCGATCCTTTGGTGAACAGCCAATATCCCTGATCTTCGGGCTGAATTGCTTTCATATTTTTCTCTTTTTGTTTCAAAAGTGCGGTCATTATAAAAGGGATTTTTCGGAAAAACGAATTTAATTTCTGTGATAAAAATAGCTAGTCAGTTTTCGTTGTGCTACAGTAGCAACCTGTTTTTCTCTTTAAAATTAGGAATGACAAATGTCTTTTTTCTCTTTTGCTTTTTTAGAAAATGCGATGTCTTTTGAAGGTTATTTTAAATATATCGCCATTTTTGTCTCGTTAGGTGCATTGCTTGTGGTGACAAGCTTATATTTACGTCATCGGTTACAAACCAAATATCGCGATCTCAGTATTATCTTTCTTTTATTAATTATTTTCTTGCTCGGTGTGCAATATAAGCAATATGAGCAAAATGAAGTCTATGCAGCTGATATCTCTAGCGTGGTGACATTTTTAAATTCGGTGAAAGATAGTCAAAATTTACAGAAAGAAGATATTCGTACCAATAGCCGTACATTAATGAACGGCATGATTTTAAATATTCGGGATCAGTATTTCGAAGTCCATTTTAATAATGATTTTTCAGCGTATACCTTATCCCCAATTAACTTAGTAAACCCTAATGTTACTGTGATTGATAAGGAGGATAAATAATGGATGGCTACACATTATTAGGCTTGAAATTGGCCATGGGTATTATTGGACTGGTACTCCAAATTAACTTAATGGGAAAAGGTAACCTTGCACCGACTTCCGCGATGGATCAGGTACAAAACTATGTGCTAGGTGGCATTATTGGTGGTGTGATTTATAGCGATAGTATTGGGGTATTCCAGTTCTCTCTCGTGCTCGTGCTTTGGACATTATTGGTTTTTACCCTCCGTTTTATCAAAAATCATAACAAATTAGTTAAATCTTTGATTGATGGTAAACCTGTTTGGGTGATTTCAAACGGCAAGGTAAAAACTGCTGAATGTATGAAAAACAGTATTACTGCTAATGACCTCATGTTTAAGTTACGTGCTGCCGGTATTTATGAAATCAAAACGGTTAAACGTGCGGTATTTGAACAAAATGGACAACTTTCGATTATTCGATACGGTGATGATGATTTACGTTATCCATTAATTATTGATGGACAATTAGATGATGATGTTTTAGAAATTATTGATCGTGATAAAGAATGGGTTAAAGCTGAGTTAGAAAAACAGAACCTGACGATTGAGCAAGTGTATATTGGCGAATACTTGAATGGTCAGTTAGTGGCACATTCATATGAAAACAAATAAAAGAGACCGCACCTTAAAAGTGCGGTCTTTTTTCGCTCATTTTAACCGACAACAAAAGGTAAATAACCTGCTCGGATAGCAAAAGGAATCGAAGTAATAATTACACCGAGTACCAATACAAGTACTAGCAATGCTTTACCGCCCCATACCCGATATGGCAAGTTTGGATGAATTGAGCGTGCTTTCCAAACTAATGCTACCGGTAAAACCACTGCGTAGAACGCGAACATTTGACCAGCATAACCCAGAGCGAGAATAAAACCTTCCGGATAGAAAAGGGAGAAAAGCACTGGGGGAATAAAGGTCATTAAACCTAATGAAATACGCCCTGCATGAATATCAAAAGATTGTTTGAGTAAGTCTTCGATACATTCTAATAAACCTAATGCCACCCCTAAGAATGAAGTGACCAATGCTAAAGTGGAGAAGATTTTTACCGCATTCGCAATAATTGGGCTTTGGGTGATTTCTAAGGTTGCTTTCACCAAGCCATTTAACGTGGCGTCTTCACGTAAAATTTGTAAGAACTCATTTTGACTGAGTAAGCCGTGCGTAGAAAGCTGCCATAAAAAGTAAGCAAATAATGTGATGCCAGAACCCACTAAAATCGCAATGCGTAAGGATTTTACATTACCGTCTAAGTATTTATTTAAACTTGGAATGGAACCGTGGAAACCAAATGCCGTGAAAAATACAGGGCTTGCAGAAATAATTAAAGCGTTATCAATTGGCATCGCCATTAAGTTATCAAATTTGATGTTTGGTAACATTAATGCGAGCACTAAGATAAAAGCAGCAATCATCACAAAGAATAACACGCGATTGATTTTGTCCACACTGTGTGTGCCGATGACAATAAAACTACCGAAGAAAATGGTGAATACAAGCACCGCGATTTTATTCATGGTGTCTTTATCGCCCATGGCTGGGAGTAAATCCATTAATAAGGAACCACCACCACTCACATAAGCAGCAATTAAGGCATATAAGAAGACAATTAAAACAGCAGTGGAAATAATTCGCCCTGCTTTACCAAAATATTGTGCAGCAAGTGTGCCGATCCCTGCATCGCTGTCAGCGGTTTGATACAGTTCCACGAATAAAAGTGCGGTGAAAGTAAGCACTGCCCATAAGCCAAGTAATAAGAAAACAGTCGCAGTTAAGCCAATCCCTGCAGAGGTGAGTGGCATTGCCAACATCCCTGCACCAATCATGGTTCCTGCAACAAGTAAGGTACTTCCCACGGTCTTGTTCATTTTATTTTCCTTAGGTTGTAATAATAAATTTACGATAATTGTATTTTAATCTTTACAGTGTGTAAAGTAGGAGAAACAAAATTCTTCTACAAAATGTACGGTAGAAATGACCGCACTTTCCCGATAAAATAGCCGGCAAATCAATTAAGACAAGAGACAATAGTAGGAGAGCGCTTATGATTTATAGTATGACAGCTTTTGCACGCCTTGAAATCAAGAAAGATTGGGGCGATGCAGTTTTGGAAATTCGTTCGGTTAACCAACGTTATTTGGAAAACTTTTTCCGCTTGCCAGAGCAATTCCGTGGCTTGGAAAATGCTTTGCGTGAGAAACTTCGTCAAAATCTCACTCGCGGTAAAATTGAATGTTCATTGCGTATTGATAGCAAAAAACAAGCGGCGGTTGATCTCAATTTAAATAAAGAATTAGCGAATCAAGTTATCCAATCTTTACAATGGATTAAGTCGCAAGCTGGCGAGGGCGAAATCAATTTAACGGATGTGTTGCGTTATCCCGGTGTGGTGGAAGCGACTGAGCAAGATTTAGATGCCATCAGTCAAGATTTGTTGACAGCTTTTGATGAATTGTTGGTGGAATTCATTGCAATGCGTGGGCGTGAAGGCGAAAAATTGCAAGCCATTATTCAACAACGTCTTGATGGTATTACGGTAGAAGCTGAAAAAGTGCGGTCACAAATGCCGGCGGTTTTACAATGGCAGCGTGAACGTCTATTGCAACGTTTTGAAGAAGCGAAGATTCAACTTGATCCACAACGAGTCGAACAAGAAATGATTTTATTGGCGCAACGTGTGGATGTGGCGGAAGAATTAGATCGTCTGCAAATGCACGTGAAAGAAACCAATAATATCTTGAAAAAAGGCGGGGCAGTGGGCCGTAAACTGGATTTTATGATGCAAGAGCTCAATCGTGAATCTAACACTTTAGCCTCAAAGTCCATTAATGCCGATATCACCGCTTCTGCCGTGGAATTAAAAGTATTAATCGAACAAATGCGTGAACAAATTCAAAACCTTGAATAGGAAAAATCATGGCAACATTTATTTCATTAAACCACTATGATTTGGTGGAAGTGGCGGGCGTGGATGCGGAGAAATATCTGCAAGGCCAATTAACTTGTGATGTAGTGCATTTAGCAGCTGGCGCTTCAACGCTTACAGCGCATTGCGATCCTAAAGGCAAAATGAATTCGTTGTTCCGCTTAATTAAGCTTTCAGCAGAGCAGTTTTTGATTTTAATGCCGAAAGCTTTATTGACTCCATTCGATCATTTAAAAAAATACGCGGTGTTTTCAAAAGTGACCTTTCAAGTATTGGATTGGCAAATTGCCGGCTTGATTGGTGAAAAGTGCGGTCGAATTCACGCGCAGATTGAATTAGATATTGATGAAAATCGTGCAATTTTGATCAATCCCACACCGTTAGATGTCACCTTTAATGGCGATGAAAAACAATGGCTTTGTGCGGATATTCAAGCGGGCTTACCAAGCTTGAGTGCGGAAACACAAAATGAATTTATCCCGCAGGCATTAAATCTACAAGCGATTGAACAAGCGATTTCTTTTACGAAAGGCTGTTATATCGGGCAAGAAACTGTCGCACGAGCCAAATATCGTGGCGCCAATAAACGTGCGATGTATGTGCTTTCAGGGGAAACCACAGTTACACCGAAAATCGGTAGCGAAATTGAAATGCAGTTGGACACGGCTTGGCGTAAAACTGGTACGATCGTAAGTGCTGTCAATTTTGACGGCGTTTTATGGTTGCAAGTCGTGATGAATAACGATTTGGAAGAAGGGATTCCTTTCCGTTTACCTGAAGATGGAACAGTTCTGAAAATTGAATCTCTTCCTTATTCCATAAACAACTAAAGATATTGTCTCTTAATCTATTTTAAACTTAAAAATCCTTGGCGAAGTCAATCTTTGCAAGGATTTTTTTATTATGCCTTTTGTAATGAAAATTTATTTTCTAGCACAATTTCTGTATTTTTGTCAGATTTTTTGAATGGTTAAAAAAATGTTACAAGGATAAAAGGGAAATGTTAAAAAATTATGAGATCTTTGTCACATTTTCAATAAATTTCACTTAATAGGGTATAGGTTTTTTCTTTAAAACCCATAGAATACGCGCAATTTTTAGTTATGTAAGAGGAGTAAGTATGACCCTATCTTTTATTCTTAGTGTTTTTCCGATCATCCTGTTGATCTATTTAATGGTAAAGCGTAATGCATTACCTTCTTATGTTGCATTACCTTGGATTGCAACTCTAGTAATGGGGGTTCATCTTCTTCATTTTAATACCGATATAGTGACAATTAGTGCGAATGTGACTGCAGCAATCGTGGCTGTTCAAACACCAATTACTGTTATTTTTGGTGCAATTCTCTTTAACAAATTTTCAGAAGTATCTGGCGCAACTGATACGATGCGTAAATGGTTAGGCAATATTAATCCAAACCCAGTTGCACAATTAATGATTATCGGTTGGGCATTTGCTTTTATGATTGAGGGGGCAAGCGGCTTTGGTACACCAGCAGCGATTGCAGCTCCAATTTTAATGGGGTTAGGTTTTAATCCATTAAAAGTCGCCATGTTAGCTTTAGTGATGAATTCGGTTCCGGTTTCTTTTGGAGCTGTAGGTACACCAACTTGGTTCGGTTTTGGTCCGTTAAAATTAGATTCAAAATCGATTCTTGAAATTGGTTCGATGACAGCGTTTATCCACTCCATTGCGGCATTAGTGATTCCATTGATGGCATTACGCATCATGGTGACCTGGAAAGAAATCCGTCAAAATATTGTTTTCATTTATATCAGCGTATTCTCTTGCGTGATTCCTTACTTCTTAATTGCACAATTTAACTATGAGTTCCCATCATTAGTTGGTGGCGCAATTGGTCTCTTTATTTCTGTATTTGTAGCGAATAAAGGTATTGGTTTAGCGAAAGTTGAAAACAAGTTAGATAATAATGCTGTTAGCGCAGGCCAAGTTGCTAAAGCATTACTACCAACCGGTTTATTAATTTTATTCTTAATCGTTACACGTATTCCAGAATTAGGCTTAAAAGGCTTAATGAATAACAAAGATGTGTGGTTCTCCACAGCGTTAGGTTCATTAGGCACATTTGAAGTCAGCAAAGGTTTAATTTTTAGTTTGAAAAATATCTTCGGTTCAGAAGTGAGTGAAAGCTATAAACTTCTTTATGTACCTGCGTTAATTCCATTTGTAATTACCGTATTAATTTCATTACCACTTTTCGGAGTGAACTTCAGCAGAACAAAAGGCATTTTTAGTACAAGCTTAAGCCAAGTAAAAAATCCATTTATTGCCTTAATGGGAGCCTTAGTGATGGTAAACTTGATGTTAGTGGGTGGCGAGCATTCTATGGTAAAAATCATAGGTCGTACCTTTGCAGAAGTTACCGGTAGTGACTGGACAATCTTCTCATCCTTCTTAGGTGCTGTAGGCGCATTTTTCTCAGGTTCAAATACCGTATCTAACTTAACATTCGGTAGCGTACAATTATCGACAGCAGAAACTACAGGTTTATCTGTGACTTTAATTCTGGCGTTACAATCAGTCGGTGGTGCGATGGGTAATATGGTATGTATTAATAATATCGTAGCAGTTTCTTCCGTGTTGAATATTCAAAACAAAGAAGGAACAATCATTAAGACTACGATTGTACCAATGGTCGTTTACGGTATCATTGCAGCCCTTTGCGCAAGTTTCTTAATTCCGCTATTCTATGCGCTCTAAAATAGAGGCAAAAAGCAACCGCACTTTGTGGGCGGTTGCTTAACTTTTATCGAATATTTTACTTTTTATTTTCTATTATTGTTGGAGTAATTATTTATGAACGTAAATTTCTACGTTACTTGTATTGCCGACGTAGTAAAGAGCGGTGTGGCAAAAAACACTGTATTACTACTGGAAAAACTCGGTTGTAATGTTATCTTCCTTGAAAAACAAGGCTGTTGTGGGCAACCAGCATTAAACAGCGGTTACACCAAACAAGCCATCCCTGGCATGAAAAACTTAGTCGAAACCTTTGAAGTGAACGATTATCCCATTGTTGCCCCTGCAGGTTCCTGTGTTTATGCTATCAAAAACTATCCTGACTATTTCACTAAAGCTGGTGAGTTAGGTTGGGCTGAGCGAGCGAAAAAGGTCGTCGCACGTTTCTGTGATTTAACGGATTTCATCGTCAATAAATTAGGTGTAACAGATGTTGGCGCCTATTTGCCTGGTAAAGCGGTTTATCATCCTTCTTGTAGTCTTACTCGTAAATTAGGCATTGTTGATGAACCAATCGCTCTCTTGAAAGGTGTAAAAGGGTTAGATCTTCTTCCTATTCATAATCAACAAACTTGCTGTGGCTTTGGTGGAACTTTCTCTGTGAAAATGGCAGAGATTTCTGGCGAAATGGTGAAAGAAAAAGTTGAGCATATTGAAGAGGTTGAACCGCAATATTTAATCGGTGCAGATGTAAGTTGTTTATTAAATATTGGTGGTCGTTTACAACGCGAAGGCAGCAAGATCAAAGTGATGCACATTGCGGAAGTATTAATGCAAGGGGAGAAATAAGATGTCATTGAAAACCAGTAATCTTCCTTTTAAAGCGCGTGTCGATCATGAAGTGCATAACACCATCATGCGTAAAGCGGTGGTGAAAGCTCAAGAAACTATTGGGGCTAACCGTCAAAAAATGGTGGACGAATTAGGTCATTGGGAAGAATGGCGTGATTTATCTAAACAGATTCGTAACCATGTTTTAGCTAATTTAGATGCTTATTTGTATCAATTAAGCGAAAAAGTGATGGAAAATGGCGGTAAAGTGTATTTTGCTGAAACGGCCGAAGAAGCGAGTGCTTATATTCGCAAAGTAGCATTAGAGAAAAATGCGAAGAAAATCGTAAAATCCAAATCCATGGTGACAGAAGAAATCGGTTTAAACGAAGTGCTTGAAAAAGAGGGCATGCAAGTGATCGAAACCGATTTGGGTGAATATCTATTACAAATTTCAGGTGATAAACCATCCCATATCGTTGTGCCTGCAATTCACAAAGATCGTCACCAAATCCGCAAAGATTTATCTGAAAAACTCGGCTATGAAGGTGAGGAAACGCCTGAAGATATGACGCGTTTCGTACGTGAAAAAATTCGTCAAGATTTTTTAGAGGCTGATATCGGTATCAGTGGTTGTAACTTTGCTGTAGCGGAAACCGGCTCAGTTTGTTTAGTGACAAACGAAGGTAACTTACGTTTAGCGACGACCTTACCAAAAACACATATTGCCGTGATGGGAATGGAGCGTTTAGCGCCAACTTTCCAAGAGGTGGATGTGTTAATTACGATGCTTGCTCGTAGTGCGGTAGGGGCGAAATTAACTGGTTATAACACTTGGTTAACCGGTCCTCGTCTTGCTGGTGAAACCGACGGTCCTGAAGAATTCCATTTGGTTATTGTGGATAATGGCCGTTCAGATATTTTAGCGTCTGAATTCCAAGAAGTTTTACGTTGTATCCGTTGCGGTGCTTGTTTGAATACTTGTCCGGCATATCGTCAAATCGGTGGTCATGGATATGGTTCTATTTACCCGGGGCCAATTGGTGCAGTGATTTCTCCATTATTGGGTGGCTACGATGAGTTTAAAGAATTGCCGTATGCTTGTTCTTTATGTAATGCGTGTAACTCTGTCTGCCCAGTGCGTATTCCATTAGCGCAGTTAATCTTAAAACACCGTGAGAAAATGGTAGAGTTAGGTAAAACTCCCGCGATGGAACGTTTATCTATTTTTGGTTTCACCACAGCCAATGCCAACCCAACACTATGGAAAACAGGTGTGAATATCGGTGCAAAATTAGCGGGTAAGCTGATCAAAAATGGGAAAGCACCAATTACATTTGGTGCATTGGGTGAATGGACAAAAGCACGAGATTTACCACAAGCAGATGGCGAAAGTTTCCGTCAATGGTTTAATAATAGAGAGAGAGGGTAATAAGCATGGATTTACAAAATCGCGAAAATTTTCTTAATAAATTAGCGGCGAAAATGGGTAAAGCCCGTGCTATCATACCTGAACCGATGGATGTACCAGTCAATACATACCCAACTGAGCGTTTAACTCATTTAAGTGCGGTTGATTTAGCGAATGAATTTACCAATTCTGCTAAAACCATGATGGTGGATGTAAATGTGTGTAGAGAGTCTGATGCAGTACAAACCTTACTTGCTCTCTGTGAAAAATATGGCGGCGGTGATGTTGTGCTTAATTCCGATGAAAGATTGACCGCACTTGGTATTCCAGCGGCGCTTGAAGCGAAATATACTTGCCATACATGGTCACCAGAAACGGCACAAGATAATATTAGTTTTTCTGAAAAAGCTAATCTTGGTGTGGTTTATGCAGAATATGGTTTGGCGGAAACTGGCGGAATCGTCTTATTCTCTAGTGCAGATCGTGGACGTTCAGTGAGTTTATTACCTGAAAAATCGATTGTTGTTGTACGTAAAAGCCAAGTACTTCCACGTGTTGCACAAGTGGCGAAAGTATTACACGATAAAGCACAACAAGGCGAGCGTATGCCATCTTGTATCAATATTATCTCAGGTCCAAGTTCAACGGCAGATATTGAATTGATTAAAGTGATTGGCGTACATGGCCCAGTAGCAAAAATCTATTTAGTCATTGACGACTTATAAGAATCATCCATGATGAAAAGAGAGAACTACAATGTTCTCTCTTTTTTTATTTTTTTAAAATCCGCTATAATTCTGAAAAACTCACGAATTGAATATTATGACTTATTATCTTGGCATTATGTCGGGCACCAGTCTTGATGGTGTCGATATTGCTCTTACTGACATCCATTCGAATCAAACCAAATTAATTGCGGCCGATTTCACGCCGATGCCAGCAAATTTACGTGAAAAAGTGACCGCACTTATTCAATCTGGCGAAACCACTTTACAGGCTCTAGGGGAGCTTGATCATCAATTTGGTTTTCTTTATGCCGATTGCGTAAATGCCTTTTTACGTAAACATGAGTTAAAACCTGAGCAGGTCGAAGCCATTGGCTGCCATGGTCAAACAGTGTGGCATTCCCCAAAAAGTCAATTCCCGTTTACCATGCAAATCGGTGATATGAATTTATTAGCCGCTAAAACAGGTATTACGGTTGTTGGTGATTTGCGCCGTAAAGATATGGCGTTTGGTGGACAAGGGGCGCCTTTAGTACCCGCTTTTCATCAAGCGGTATTTTTTGATCCTAACTGGGCAACGGTGGTGCTTAATATTGGCGGTATTAGCAATATATCGTTATTGATACCCGAACAGCCTGTCATTGGCTTTGATACGGGAACCGGTAATGCCTTGCTCGACCAATGGATCGAAAAACATCAAGGCAAAGCTTACGACAAAAATGGTGAATGGGCGGCTTCGGGTCAAGTAAATCCAGATTTGTTAGCGGCATTATTAGATGAAGATTTCTTTCAACTACCCCCACCGAAAAGCACGGGGCGTGAATTATTTAATTTGGCTTGGCTAGAGAATAAAATTCAAAAAATAGCAGGTAAAACGACCGCACTTTTACCACAAGATGTGCAAGCCACCTTGGCTGAATTTACCGTGCAAAGCATTGTTTTAGCCCTTAACAATATTCAGACAGCATTACCATGCCGATTACTTGTTTGTGGCGGTGGCGCTAAAAATCAGGCGATCATGAATGGCTTAAAACAAGCATTGCCAAGTTGGCGTATTCAGCTGACGACTGAATTAGATCTTGATATTGATTATGTGGAAGCAGCGGCATTTGCTTGGCTCGCTTATCGTCGTATGCATAATTTGCCCGCTAATTTACCGAGTGTAACGGGCGCTACAAGTGCGGTCAGTTTAGGGGCGATTTTTCCAAAGGAATAAACTATGGCAGAGAATTTATTACAAACCCTTTCAACTTTAATTACTGAGCAACGGAATCCCAATTCCATGAATGTGGATAGTTTATCTGCATTGGAAATTGTGCAATTAATGAATGATGAAGATAAGCAAGTGCCTTTGGCAATTGAAAAATGTTTACCTCAAATTGCCCAAGCGGTCGAGCGTATTGTTGCCGCATTTCAAAAAGGTGGTCGATTAGTCTATATTGGCGCGGGAACCAGTGGTCGATTGGGGGTGCTCGATGCTTCTGAATGCCCACCAACATTTGGTGTGTCACCTGAAATGGTAAAAGGTATTATTGCAGGCGGCGAGCGCGCATTACGTCATCCAATTGAAGGGGCGGAAGACAGTAAAGCACAATCCGTGATTGACTTACAAACAATTCAATTTTCCTCAAAAGATGTGTTGGTGGGTATTGCTGCAAGTGGCCGAACCCCTTATGTGATTGGTGCATTGGAATATGCAAAAAGTTTAGGTTCAGTGACGGTTTCGATTGCAAGTAATCCGAATTCAGCGATGGCAAATATTGTGGATATTGCCATTGATACGGTAGTGGGGCCAGAAGTATTGACTGGTTCGAGCCGTCTAAAATCAGGTACGGCACAAAAATTAGTACTGAATATGCTTACTACAGCTTCTATGATCTTAATGGGTAAATGCTATCAAAACTTAATGGTGGATGTTCAGGCAAGTAATGAAAAGCTGAAAGCACGCGCCATTCGCATTGTTATGCAAGCTACGGATTGCGATAAGGCACTCGCAGAAGAGACATTAAAGCAGGCTGATCAAAATGCGAAATTAGCGATTATGATGATTCTGAGTGGATTAGATCGTGCTCAAGCAGAGGCTTTATTAGAAAAATATCAGGGCAAGTTACAATTTGCATTGAAATAAGCAAAAATAAAACGCTAGGCATCAAACCTAGCGTTTTTTATCATTTAATAGTTTGCTTAATTAGCAATCTTGTTTACCGTAAGCATCTTGACGTAGAATTTGACGAACGCCTTCCTCAAATTGTGCTAAAACTTGATCTGCGTCTTTTGGATCTTTACCGCGAGCATCAAGGTAGAACTTGATTTTCGGCTCAGTACCAGATGGACGAGTGATTAAGCGGCTACCGTTTTCTAATACGAATACAAGGATGTCGCTTTGGCGATCAGTTTTAGTGTGGTCGATGAATTGTGCCACTTTAACACCACCTACTTCTTCTGGAGGCGTGTTGCGAAGTGCGGCCATTAATTTACCAATTTCAGATAAATCGCTTACACGAATAGAAATTTGACCACTGACATAAGCACCGAATTCTTGCGTGAAGTCATTGGCGTAATCCGCTAAGGTTTTGCCTTGTGCTTTTAAGTGACGCACTAAATCTAAGAACACGATAGCTGCAGAAATACCATCTTTATCGCGTACTTTATCAGGATCAACTAAGTAACCAAGCGCTTCTTCGAAACCGAATAATAAGCCTTGAACTTTACCGATGTATTTGAAACCGGTTAAGGTTTCTTCTGATTGGAAGCCGTATTTTTTTGCAATTTCAGCAAGTGCTGGGGAAGATACTAGAGAGCAAGCTAATGTGCCTTTTTCACCTTTTGCATGATATTGTTTTGCTAAATACCAACCTAAGAAACAACCTACCACGTTACCATGTAAAGGTTTCCAGTTACCTTGTGCATCTGGAACCGCAACCGCTAAACGGTCTGCATCTGGGTCATTGGCAATAATGAATTCTGCATTGTGTTCTTTTGCCACTTTAATGGCTAAGTCTAATGCGCCTTTTTCTTCTGGGTTAGGGAAGTTTACCGTTGGGAATGTGCCATCTGGCCATACTTGTTCAGCCACAATATGAGGTTGTGGAAGACCTGCTTTGGTTAAGGTTTTGCTTAATACTTCATAGCCTACACCGTGCATCGCGGTATAAACGTAGTTAATGTCTGCTTGAGGTTCTTTAGCAAGAGAAGCGGTTTTTTCAATATAAGCGTTAACCACTTCATCATCTAGCACAACATAATCTTGACTACGTGGTAAATCTTTTACATTGCCTGCTGCTACTTTGTCGATTAATGCCGCGATATCTTTATCTGCAGGAGAAACGATTTGGCCACCGCCGTTCGCTTTACCCAAATAAACTTTATAACCATTATCTTCTGGTGGGTTGTGACTTGCAGTCACCATGACACCTGCGGTGGTATCAAAATATTGGATTGCGTAAGCTAATACTGGCGTTGGTAATTTACGTGGAAGTAAATAAGCTTTCACGCCTGCACCCGCCATGATTTCAGCGGTATCACGTGCGAAAACATCAGAGTTTTTACGACCATCGTAACCAATCACGATGGAAGGTTGTTTGTCGTAATCTTTTAAATAATCTGCTAAACCGCCCGCAGCTTGTGCCACTAAAACACGGTTCATACCCATAGGGCCTGCTTGTAATGGTCCACGAAGCCCCGCAGTACCAAATTGTAAACGGCCACTAAAGCGAGCTTGTAATTCAGATTGTGCTTTTTCATCACCATTTTTCGCCGCCGTTAAAAGTGCGGTTAATTCTGCGTGAGTTTCTGCATCAGGATCTTGATTTAACCAGTTTTGTGCAATATCAAAAAGCGTTGTCATGATGTTTTCTCCTTGTAAAAACTAATTCTTGTTAGACTAGCTGAAAATGACTTTAATTTAAATGACTATTTTGCTTTTTTACTGAAAATTTAAGCTTTTTTTGATCGCAACCGTTTTCTCTTGATATAAAAACGGCGTAAAAATATTTACGCCGTGAGAGTGATATAAATTTATATAAAATAATAAAAATTAGAGAAGAAGGGCAGAACCCCATTTAATAATATCAAAGAAGAATTTGTTTTGATTGGTTGCAATACCATCACCCGTTTTCTTCAATGTGCCGTCATCATTTTTCGTTTCATCTACCATGCCATTTACATACTGGCCTTTCACCACATCTAAGTCTTCTTTTGCCTGAGTACGTAAGATTTGGCAAGCTTTTGGTTCTAATGCATCGACATCACCAATTTCTGCGCGGAATTTCTTAAATTGATAGGTTGCATAATTCATCGATTTTTCATCTTTTTGAATCATTTTTACATAATCTTCACCGATGATTTTTTCTAACGGATAGAAAAAGACATATTGGGAATGAATATAGCTATCTTCTTTGGCAAAATGTTGTTGCTGAATACGAGTTAAATTTGGATAGATACATTGCTCAGCTTGTTTACTTGCTGTAGCCCATGCTTTCGCATTCTCATCTGAAAGGAGATAATCAGCTTGTGCGAATTCAGCAGGAATAGTTGATTGTGATGAACCAAATAAACTACAAGCATTCAATAACATGATGCTGCTTAAAAAAATAATTTTTTTCACTTAAATTTCCTTATAACATCTAGAATGGCAAAATTTTAACAACAACAATCTGATTGTAAAGTGATTCTCTAATTGAGAAGTGATTTTCTTTCCCGAACTAAAAAACTTCCGCTATAATGACCGCACTTTTTACACTTATAAAGGAAAGAACAATGCAAAATCCAAAAGATGATGTTTTATATGCACCAGTTGAGTGGGTTGATCATAGCGAAGGTTATACTGATATCCGTTTCCACAAATCGACTGATGGTATTGCAAAAATCACGATTAACCGTCCGGAAGTGCGTAATGCATTTCGTCCGCAAACAGTCAAAGAAATGATCCATGCTTTTTCTAACGCGCGTTTCGATGAAAAAATTGGCGTGATTGTGTTAACCGGTGAAGGCGAAAAAGCATTCTGTTCTGGTGGTGACCAAAAAATTCGTGGTGACTACGGCGGTTACAAAGATGAAAGCGGTGTGCATCACTTAAATGTATTGGATTTCCAACGTGATATTCGTACTTGTCCAAAACCAGTGGTGGCAATGGTCGCAGGTTATGCGATTGGTGGTGGTCACGTACTTCATATGTTATGTGATTTAACTATTGCGGCAGACAATGCGATTTTCGGTCAAACTGGTCCTAAAGTCGGTTCATTTGATGGTGGCTGGGGCGCAAGCTATATGGCACGTTTAGTGGGGCAGAAAAAAGCCCGCGAAATTTGGTTCTTATGCCGTCAATATAATGCACAAGAAGCATTAGATATGGGCTTAGTGAATACTGTTGTACCTTATGCAGATTTAGAAAAAGAAACTGTGCGTTGGTGCCGTGAAATGTTACGTAACAGCCCAATTGCATTACGTTGCTTAAAAGCCGCATTAAATGCAGACTGTGATGGTCAATCAGGTTTACAAGAGCTCGCGGGTAACGCAACCATGTTGTTCTATATGACTGAAGAAGGTCAAGAAGGTCGTAACGCGTTCAACGAAAAACGCGCGCCAGACTTCAGCAAATTTAGACGCAATCCTTAATTTGAACATAAAAGTGCGGTTAGAAATCTGTGTGTTTTTAACCGCCTTGTCGTGATATATCTCAATCCTTATTCATATTTTAGAATTATTTTATGTCCTGTGTGAAACAACATAATTATGTGATTAGCTTAACCAGAGAAACAAAACGTCGCAAACACATTGAACAAGAATTTGGTCGGCAAAATATCCTTTTTTCATTTTTTGATGCAGTGACGCCAGATCGTATTGAGGATGTTGCAAAGAAATTTAATATTATTTTAGATCGCTCTTCAGAAGCTAAATTATGGGATGGGGAAATTGGTTGTGCGTTAAGTCATATCTCACTATGGAATTTAGCATTAGAAAAGAACTTAGATTATATCAATATTTTTGAAGATGATATTTACTTAGGCGAGAATGCAAAAGAGCTGTTAGAAGTCGATTATTTGCCTGATGATATTGATGTATTGAAGCTTGAAGCTAATGGAAGAATGGTATTTCGCGCGCCTAGACCAGCAAAGTATGATAGAAAGATTTATCCCATAACATTTAAGCAATCAGGAACGGCGGGTTATACCGTGACAGCGAAAGGCGCTAAATATCTTCTCGAACAGGTGAAAAATAAACCCCTTGAAGTGGCCATTGATTCTCTTATCTTTGAGCATTTTTTGAATTTAAAGGATTATAAAGTGGTTCAGCTTTCACCAGGGATTTGTGTGCAAGATTTTGTTGTGAATCCGGATAAGCCTTTTGAAAGTAGTTTGCAAAAAGGTCGAGAGTCGGTTTGTGAAAATCAAACGAAATTTTCAGTCTTTGAAAGAATCATAAACGAATTTATGAGAGTAAAACGTAAATTATTTATGAAACAAGTGCCTTTTAAATAGAATACGTGCGGTTAAAAATCTGTGTGTTTTTAACCGCACTTTTACCATCAAGGAGAATAAGATGGAAACCAAATCATTTAATCTTTATCGTTATTCTATTCCCGTCGATAGTCAGTTAATTTTACGTGGACGTTTTTTAAAACGCCGTGAAGGTTTGATTGTACGTGTTGCTTGCAGCCGTGATGGCTGGGGGGAAATTGCACCTTTACCTGGTTTTAGCGAAGAAACCATCGAACAAGCGCAAGAGCAAGCCATTGAATGGCTGACGAATTGGTGTCATGCAAGCTGCGAAGCTCCAAGAGTCCCCCTTGATGGTTGTTATCCTTCTGTTGCTTTTGGTATTAGCACGGCGATGGATGAGATGAAACGTTATTTAAATGAGGAAGGTAACTATCATACTGCACCGTTGTGTTATGGCGATCCTGATGAGTTATATGCAGAACTTAATCAAATGTCAGGTGACAAAGTCGCTAAAATCAAAGTCGGTATGTATGAAGCGAATCGTGATGGTTTGATTACGGATATGTTTCTTGAAGCCATTCCTGATTTGCAATTACGTCTAGATGCGAATCGTCAATGGACCTTGGAAAAGGCGTTAAAATTTGCGGAGAAAGTAAAACTACAACATCGTTCTCGCATTCAATTTTTGGAAGAACCTTGTAAAACCCGTGAAGAAAGCCGCCAGTTTGCAACTCAAACAGGCATTAATATTGCTTGGGATGAAAGTGTGCGAGAGCCAGATTTTCTTTTAGAAAAAGAACCGCACTTAAGCGCCATTGTGATTAAACCAACATTGATTGGCTCGCTGCAAGATTGTCAAAAGCTGATTGCACAAGCGCATAGCTTAGGCATAAAAGCGGTGATCAGCTCGAGTATTGAAAGTAGCCTTGGATTGACGCAACTCGCTCGTATCGCTGCGCAATATACGCCTAACGTGATGCCTGGATTAGATACATTGAATTTGATGCAACATCAGGTATTACGAGCATGGCCGGGCTCAGATTTACCGTTAATTGATCTAAATTCAGAATTTATTACCAAAATTATCTAGAGATACGACCACCATTACACAAAAAATCGCTATAATTCGCACAAGTTAAAGGATGTGAAAATGTCAAAAAAATTCAATATTTTGCTGTTAAATGGCCCGAACTTGAATATGTTGGGCGCAAGGGAACCAAAACATTATGGTTCACTTTCATTATCTGCCATTGAAGAAAATGTGGGTAAACTTGCTGAGCAGCATGGTGTGAATTTGGAGTGTTTCCAAGCAAATAGCGAAGAAAAGTTAATTAATAAGATTCATCAAAGTTTTCAGAAAGTGGATTTTATTTTAATTAACCCGGCAGCTTATACGCATACCAGTGTTGCATTGCGCGATGCGTTGCTTGCGGTGTCAATTCCTTTTGTCGAAATTCATTTGTCTAATGTACATAAACGCGAGCCATTCCGTCATCATTCTTACTTTAGTGATGTGGCTGAAGGTGTGATTTGTGGCTTAGGTGTAAAAGGCTATGAGTTTGCTCTCCAATTTGCGTTAGATTTTTTAAATAAAAAAGCATAAAATTTCACAAAATTTACAGATTTTCGCAGAAATTTATCGCAAAGTTCATGATTTTGCGGTAATCTTGCCGACACAAAAAAACAGGTTTCAAAATGACCGCACTTTGGAAATCAATTCTGAAAGTGCGGTTAACAATTCATTATTATTTTTAGGAAGAACGTATGGACATTCGTAAAATCAAAAAACTGATTGAATTAGTAGAAGAATCGGGTATCACTGAATTAGAAGTGCAAGAAGAAGAAGGTACAGTACGTATTAGTCGTGCGGCACCAGCTGTTGCACCTGCTGCAATTCAATATGCAGCGGCGCCAGTCGCACCGGTTGCGGCTCCGGCAGCAGCCTCAGCACCTGCAGCGGCTGCACCTGCGGAAGCGCCTGCAGCTGAAGTGTCTGGTCACCAAGTACGTTCACCAATGGTGGGTACATTCTATCGCAGCCCAAGCCCAGAAGCGAAAGCTTTCGTGGAAGTGGGACAAACAGTCAAAGTAGGTGATGCACTTTGTATCGTTGAAGCAATGAAAATGATGAACCGTATCGAAGCTGATAAAGCTGGTGTGGTTAAAGCAATCTTAGTAAATGATGGCGAAGCGGTTGAATTTGATCAACCATTGATCGTTATCGAATAATCCCTATCAATCTGAAATGGCGAGCTTTCTCGCCATTTTTTCACCCAAGTGGATATTGTTATGTTAGAAAAAGTTGTGATTGCTAACCGTGGTGAAATTGCACTGCGTATTTTACGTGCCTGTAAAGAATTAGGCATTAAAACTGTGGCGGTTCACTCTACCGCTGACCGTGATTTAAAACACGTATTACTTGCAGATGAAACAGTTTGTATCGGACCTGCTCCATCTGTAAAAAGTTATTTAAATATTCCTGCGATTATTGCTGCAGCAGAAGTAACCGGTGCGGATGCGATTCACCCTGGTTATGGTTTCCTTTCTGAAAACGCGGATTTTGCAGAGCAAGTTGAGCGTTCTGGTTTTATTTTTATTGGCCCAACAGCGGACGTTATTCGTTTGATGGGGGATAAAGTTTCTGCGATTAAAGCAATGAAAAAAGCGGGCGTGCCTTGTGTACCTGGTTCAGATGGCCCAGTAGGTAGCGATATCGCGAAAAATAAAGAAATTGCAAAACGTATTGGCTATCCAATTATTATCAAGGCATCTGGCGGCGGTGGTGGTCGTGGTATGCGCGTGGTACGTAGCGAAGATGCACTTGAAGAATCCATTGCGATGACAAAAGCAGAGGCAAAAGCAGCGTTTAACAATGATATGGTTTACATGGAAAAATATTTAGAAAATCCACGCCATATTGAAATTCAAGTTTTAGCTGATACACACGGTAATGCAATCTATCTTGCAGAGCGTGATTGTTCTATGCAGCGTCGTCACCAAAAAGTTGTAGAAGAAGCGCCAGCGCCAGGTATTACCGAAGAGGTTCGTCGTGATATCGGTTCTCGCTGTGCGAAGGCTTGTGTTGAAATTGGCTATCGCGGTGCTGGTACATTTGAATTCTTATATGAAAATGGTGAGTTCTATTTCATCGAAATGAATACTCGTATTCAAGTAGAACACCCAGTAACAGAAATGATTACCGGTGTGGATTTAGTGAAAGAACAATTGCGTATTGCGGCTGGCTTACCACTTTCTTACAAACAAGAAGATATTAAAGTGAAAGGTCATGCAATTGAATGTCGTATCAATGCAGAAGATCCAAAAACATTCTTACCATCTCCAGGTAAAGTGGCACACTTGCACTCACCAGGTGGTTTAGGCGTTCGCTGGGATTCTCATGTGTATGGTGGCTATACTGTTCCTCCGCATTATGATTCTATGATCGCAAAATTAATTACCTACGGTGATACTCGTGATGTAGCTATTCGTCGTATGCAAAATGCATTATCTGAGACGATTATTGACGGTATTAAAACAAATATCCCACTTCATGAACTTATTCTTGAAGATGAAAACTTCCAAAAAGGTGGTGCGAATATCCACTATTTAGAGAAGAAATTAGGGATGTATGATTAATTCATAATTTTAAGGTAAAGGCAGAGTATTTCTGCCTTTTTGTTTATCGTTGAATAATTATCTGACGGTAAAATTTTTTAATAGGAACTCAAAATGGAACTTTCACAACGGTATAAGCAAGCGGCTAAGGAAGCTCGCTGGGCATTAGGTTTAGCAATTTTTTATGTGATTGGGTGGTGTGTGTGCGCTTATCTCCCGGAAGATTCACCCGGGCCGATAGGTTTTCCGTTATGGTTTGAATTATCCTGTATTTATTTACCCATTTTGTTTGTGGTCATTGGGTATTGGATTGTCAAAATTGTCTTTTTAGATATCCCGCTAGATGTTGAGTCAAAGGAGAATAAATAATGAATTTAGGTATTATTCTCCCATTAGCTATCTATTTAGTCTTCATCTTTGGCGCGGCATTATTTGCTTATGTAAAACGCAGTAAAGGTGATTTCCTTACGGAATATTATGTAGGAAATCGCTCCATGACGGGCTTTGTCCTTGCGATGACAACGGCTTCCACTTATGCCAGCGCCAGTTCTTTTGTTGGTGGACCTGGGGCAGCTTATAAATATGGGCTAGGCTGGGTATTACTCGCCATGATCCAAGTGCCGGCTGTTTGGCTAGCCTTAGGTGCATTGGGCAAAAAGTTTGCATTACTTTCTCGCGAAACCAATGCGCTTACTATCAATGATTTATTTCTCTATCGTTATAAAAATAAATATCTCGTTTGGATTTCCAGTCTAGCATTGTTGCTTGCCTTCTTTGCCGCTATGGTTGTGCAATTTATTGGTGGCGCAAGATTGCTCGAAACCACGATAGGGATTCCTTATACTCACGCCTTACTTATTTTTGCCTTAACGGTTGGCATTTATACGTTTATTGGTGGTTTCCGAGCCGTCGTATTAACTGATACGATTCAAGGTACCGTAATGATTTTTGGCACAATCGTACTATTAGTGGGCGTGATTTACCATCTCGGTGGCGTAGAAAGTGCGGTCAATAAATTAACTGAAATTGATCCGAGCTTAGTAAGCCCTTACGGCCCAAATGAGATGCTTGATTTTCAATTTATGGCATCATTTTGGATTTTAGTTTGTTTTGGTGTGGTTGGTTTACCGCATACAGCCGTGCGTTGTATGGCTTTCAAAGACAGTAAAGCCTTACATCGAGGCATGCTCATTGGTACGATTGTCCTTTCAGTCATTATGTTAGGGATGCATTTGGCGGGCGCTTTAGGACGTGCCGTTGTGCCAGATTTAACGGTGTCAGATAAAGTGATTCCAACCTTAATGTTGGAAGTGCTTCCTCCTATTGTTGCAGGGATTTTCTTAGCCGCACCGATGTCGGCGATTATGTCCACAGTTGATGCGCAACTCATTCAATCCTCCTCAATTTTTGTGAAAGACTTATATCTTGCAAGCAAACCTGAAGCGGCGAAGAATGAAAAACGAATTAGCCGTATTTCATCAGTCATCACGCTTATTTTATCGGCATTACTAATTCTCGCAGCACTCAATCCACCTGATATGATTATTTGGTTGAATTTGTTTGCTTTTGGGGGATTAGAAGCCGCATTCCTTTGGGTAATCGTATTAGGCATTTATTGGGATAAAGCAAATGCTGCCGGTGCAATAAGCTCTATGGTGGTGGGATTGAGTAGTTTTGTGTTATTGACTCAATTTGGTATCAAACTATTTGGTTTTAATGCGATTGTACCTGCACTTGTATTTGGCTTGATTGCTTTCATCTTGGGTAACCAATTCGGCACAAAAAAACAGTAAAAATGGACTGCACTTTATGGTTTATCAAATTCTAGCATTGTTTATTTGGAGTAGTGCCTTTGTTGCCGCTAAATACACCTTTACAATGATGGACACCATTTTGATGATCCAAGCCCGTTTATTAATGGCGGCAATTATTGTGATGCCACTCTTTTTTCGTCGTTGGAAAGGCGTGTCTAAACCGATGCGAAAACAGCTTTGGTGGCTAGGTTTTTTCAATTATACCGCGACCTTTTTGCTGCAATTTATAGGTTTAAAATATACAAGTGCGGCGAGCGCAACAACCATGATTGGATTAGAGCCGTTATGTGTGATTTTTATAGGGCATTTTTTCTTTCAAGATCGTGCGAAATGGTATCATTGGTTGTGTGGGGCTTTTGCCTTTTTAGGCGTAGCCATTTTAATTTTAGGTGGGCAAGGAAATGAAGGCTCAAGTGAAATTAGTTTATTGGGTTGCTCCTTAGTGGTGGCGGCAAGTATTGTGTTTGCTTGTTGTTTGCGTTGGACGAAAAAAGTGGTGGCAACGGTTTCAGCACAAGCTTATACATCCATTTCAATTGTGTTGGCAACTATCACCATGCTGCCATTTACTTTATTGATGACTGAAAACTGGGATATCCATTTTAACTGGCTTGGTTTCTTCGGTTTGATTTATCTTGGCGTAGCATGCAGTTGGTTTGCCTTTTGGTTATGGAATAAAGGCTTAAATTCAGTAGATGCAAAAATCTCGGGAATTTTGACCGCACTTGAGCCGATTTTTGGTGTCTTTTTGGCGGTGTTATTGCTTAACGAAGAGGTTTCACTTGTTTCAGCGCTTGGGATTATCATTATTGTGGTTTCAGCCCTAGGCGTAAGTTTATTACCGAAATGGTTACATAAAGAAATTAATTAAAAGGAAAAGAAGATGGCGTGGATTCAAATTCGCTTAAATAGTACAAATGAAAAAGCTGAGAAAATTAGCGACTTTTTAGAAGAAATTGGCTCAGTTTCGGTGACATTTATGGATAGCCAAGATACGCCGATTTTTGAACCACTTCCGGGCGAAACGCGTTTGTGGGGAAATACCGATGTGATCGCCTTGTTTGATGCAGAAACGGATATGAATGAAATTGTGAGTTTGCTTAAACAAGCACATCATTTAGATGAACATACCGCTTACAAAATTGAGCAAATCGAGGATAAAGACTGGGAACGTGAATGGATGGATAACTTCCACCCAATGCAATTTGGTCAACGTTTATGGATTTGCCCAAGCTGGCGTGAAGTGCCAGATCAAAATGCGGTGAATGTGATGCTTGATCCTGGTTTAGCTTTTGGGACAGGTACCCACCCGACAACTGCACTTTGTTTAGAGTGGTTAGATGGTTTAGATTTAACAGGCAAAACTGTCATCGATTTTGGTTGTGGGTCAGGAATTCTTGCTATTGCGGCTCTTAAATTAGGCGCAAAAAATGCGATTGGTATTGATATCGATCCACAGGCGATTCTCGCAAGTCGTAATAATGCGAAACAAAATGGGGTGGCAAATCGTCTTCAGCTTTTCCTATCCGATGATAAACCTGCCGATTTAAAAGCGGATGTCGTTGTGGCGAATATTCTTGCAGGTCCATTAAAAGAACTTTACCCAATTATTTCTCAATTAGTGAAAGAGGGCGGGGATCTAGGACTATCTGGCATTTTAGAAACACAAGCACAATCGGTATGTGATGCTTATACACAATCATTTGATTTAGATCCTGTTGCAGTGAAAGAGGAATGGTGCCGTATTACAGGTAAATTAAAATCGGCTTAATTTCTTTTTGTCAATTAAAAAAAGTGCATTTTTTGAACAAAATTCACTTTGCAAAAAAAAGAAAAATGCGTAATATAGCACCCCTTGTCGGTTGTTATTGTAGCCTGACTTGCTGGAGATAGGACTTGTAATTGGGGATAACATAAAATGCGAATTGGTTCTTACGAATTAAAAAATCGTATTTTATTGGCACCCATGGCAGGTATCACGGATCAACCCTTTCGACGTTTATGTGCCCATTATGGTGCAGGATTAACGTTTTCAGAGATGATGTCAACTAATCCACAAGTTTGGCATACAGAGAAATCGAAACTTCGTTTAGCACATAGTGAAGAGTTGGGATTAAATGCGGTGCAAATCGCAGGTTCTGATCCTTTAGAAATGGCCCACGCTGCAGCAATTAATGTAGCCTATGGTGCTGAAATTATCGACATCAATATGGGCTGTCCCGCAAAGAAAGTAAATCGAAAATTAGCGGGCTCTGCACTGCTTCAATTTCCTGATTTAGTGGAAAAAATTTTAAAAGAAGTAGTGAATGCCGTTGATGTGCCTGTGACGTTAAAAATTCGCACAGGTTGGAATAAGGCAAACCAAAACTGTGTGCAAATCGGCAAAATTGCAGAACAATCTGGTATTCAAGCTTTAACCATTCACGGGCGGACGAAAGAATGCTTATTTGAAGGGGAAGCGGAATACGACAATATTCGAGCAGTCAAACAATCAATTTCAATTCCAGTCATTGCGAATGGTGATATTGATTCTGCCTCGAAAGCGAAAAAGGTACTTGAGTACACAGGTGCCGATGCAATAATGATCGGTCGTGCTTCATTAGGCAATCCGTGGCTTTTCCAAGCAGTGGAAGCGCTAGTAGAACATGATACGATAATTCAAACACCAAGTTTACGTGAAAAGTGCGGTCATATTTTGCGTCATATTCAAGAACTTCATCAGTTCTATGGCGAGCAAAAAGGCTATCGAATAGCCCGCAAACATGTCGCTTGGTATTTACAGGGAATTCAACCCGATTCCGTTTTTAGACAGACTTTTAACGCAATTAATGAACCGAAAGAGCAGTTAATTGTGCTGGAAGATTTTTTAAATTCAATTTTGGATAAAGAAAAATGTTAGAACAACAACGTAGTCCGTCTGAAGCGTTAACCGTTTCAGTTTTAAACTCTCAATCACAAGTAACAAACAAACCATTACGTGATTCAGTAAAACAAGCTTTACGCAATTACTTATCACAATTAGATGGTCAAGATGTGAATGATCTTTACGAATTAGTATTAGCGGAAGTTGAACACCCGATGTTAGATATGATTATGCAATACACCCGCGGTAACCAAACCCGTGCAGCAAACATGCTCGGCATTAACCGTGGTACATTGCGTAAGAAATTGAAAAAATACGGTATGGGCTAATTAAGATTAGCAAAAGAAAAGGCGAACATGATGTTCGCCTTTTTATTTATCTATTGAATGGTGAAGCTAATTGGTACACTGACTGAAGAGGTAAATCCAGCTGGTTTTGGACCAACAGGTCTCGCACTTCTCACCGCTTCCAGTGCTGCGTTGTCTAAGCTTTCATCTCCAGAGGAATTCGTTACTCGTTCTCCTGATAAGGAGCCATCTGCCCCTACGCTAAAACTCACGCTCACAACACCTTGTTTACGCATCATCTTCGCACGAGCAGGATAGCGTTTGTGCCGTTCAATTTCACGTCGAATAGCCGCACGATAAGCATTTAGCTCATCCGTATTGGCACCTGAGCCACCTTGAACACCATTTGTACCAGGTTGTCCTGTGGTCGTTGCTTTAGAATTTGCCGTAGCCGTTGAATTAATATTCTTATCGCCAATTGGTAAGCTCTTCGGCATTTCTACCGCTTTCTCTGCTTTTACCTCATTTTTAGGTTTTTCTTTGGGCTTCTCTTTCGGTTTTGGTTTCGGTTTTTCAATTGGTTTTTCTGGCTTTTTCTCAGGCTCTTTTTTCTTCTCGGGTTCCGGTTGCTTTGTCGGATCCGCGACAGTTTCCTGTTTTTCCTGTTCAGGCTCTGCCTGTTGAGGTTCAGGTTCCGGCTCTGGAGCTGGTTCTTCCACTCTCATTCCTTGAATCATTTCCATTGAAATCGTTGTAGAAATTTCGCCTTCCGCATTACTTGCCGCTTCACTTGGCTTATGCCAATTCCAAAGCAATGCACCTACAATGGCACCATGAACCAATAGAGAAATAACCAAACCTAATAATGATCGTTTCGCTTGTTGGCTGTTCATTGATTATGTCCTACTCCAACGCCTCCACGTGCAACTCCGCCTAGTGTTGGCGTATTTTTTGTTTCATTTTCTTGCGTTGTTTTGTTTGGTGAACCTTTATCTTTCATCGAAACAATCGCGACATTTTTAATGTCGTTTTTCGATAACATGTCAGTAATCGTCACAAAATCCTGGAAAGAGGCTTCTGCATCAATTTTTAATGTGACTTTCTGATCTTTATTCCAGCTCGCGATCTCTTTTTCAAGGGCTTCTTGGGAGATCGGTTTATCATTAAAATAAAGTTGTTTATCTGCCGTCACGGTTAATAATTTGGCTAATTCATCTGATTTGAATGCGACCGTTGAACTGGCTTTGGGCACATTGACTTGAATTTTTCCTTGAGAAATAAAGGATGCGGTGATCAACACTATCGCTAATAACACCAACATAATGTCGATGAAAGGAATAATATTGATTTCATCAAATTTTTTCACAATTATTCCTTATCTTTTTGAGCGTTTAACACTTTCCATTTTAAGCGGTTAACTTCCACTTTACGACCTAAACCGTTATAGAAAATCATGGAAGGGATTGCCACCAAAATACCCAAAGCCGTTGCTTTTAAGGCAAGAGAGAGATGCATCATGATTGCGCCAGCATCAACATCACCGCCCGCCTGACCAATTTGATAAAAGGTTAATAAGATACCAATTACCGTTCCTAACAAACCCACATAAGGTGCGTTTGCGCCAACGGTTGAAATGATTGTCATATTGCGATTTAAATCAATTTCAAGAGCGTGTATATTGGAATATTTAGCGACATTGACACGGCTTAAAAAGATAAAACGTTCAATCACAGTAGCAAGCATGATTACACTCATAAGAAGTAAAAGTCCGATAATGATGTAATCACTATATTGTTGTAAAAACTCAAAAAGTTTTGGCATCTGATAATCCCTTTGTGTGTTCTAAAAAATAAAAATGAATTGAGAATTAATTTCAATTAGGAGGGAATTTTATCAAATGGAAAATAGAGCGTAAATATAAATCAGAAAAATGATCATTTTTTTGACCGCACTTTGAGATAAATCATCGAAAGTGCGGTTGTTTTGAGAGGGGATTTAAAGGGATTGCAGGTAATCTAAGACAACTTGATGATGTTCGCCTGTTTTGAATTTATCAAAAACGTGTTGAATTTTGCCTTGTTCATCAATGAGGAAGCTAATACGATGAATACCATCATAAGTGCGCCCCATAAATTTCTTTTCCCCCCATACACCAAATTGCTCGGCAACCTGGTGATCTTCATCAGAAAGCAAGGTGAAATTGAGCGACTTTTTCTCAACAAATTGAGCCAGCTTTTTTGGCGCATCTGTGCTGATGCCTAAAATAATCACACCTAATTTTTCTAGTTCACTTTTGACATCACGCAAACCGCATGCTTGAGTTGTGCAGCCTGGCGTTAAGGCTTTGGGATAAAAATACACGAGTACTTTTTTTCTTTTAAAGTCGCTAAGTGAAATTGGTTGATTGTCTTGATTTAAAAGTGTGAATTGTGGTGCTAAGTCACCCGCTTGTAATGTTTTCATAAAAAATCCTTAAAAATGTAAAAAAATGATTTGTAAATTCAAGCTATTTTAGCGATTATAATCAAATATTTTCAAATGTTATTATTGAAATGCAAAATAGATGTAAATGGAGTGCCTTATGACTACGCAAACCCCCTTATTTTCAGGCAGTATTGTTGCTTTAGTAACCCCGATGGATAACCACGGAAACATTGATTTTGAAACATTAGAAAAACTTATTGAGTTTCATATCAATGCGGGTACAGATTCGATTGTATCTGTGGGTACAACGGGAGAATCCGCCACATTAAGCATTGAAGAAAATGTGAAAGTGATTGAAAAGACGGTTGAGTTAGCAAAAGGGCGTATTCCAATCATTGCTGGCACCAGTGCTAATGCAACGAGTGAAGCCATTGTGATGACAAAATTATTACGTGATAGCGGTGTAGCCGGTTGTTTATCTGTTGTTCCTTACTACAATAAACCAACTCAAGAAGGCATGTTTCAACATTTTAAAGCCATTGCAGAATGTACGGATTTACCACAACTTCTTTATAACGTACCAGGTCGTACCGGTAGTGATATGAAACCTGAAACCGTCGCACGTTTGTCTCAAATTGAGAATATTGTAGGGATTAAAGAAGCAACAGGCGATTTAACTCGCATTACTGCGATTAAAGAATTAGCCGGTAAAGATTTCATTGTATTAAGTGGAGATGATGCCAAAGGGTTAGAAGCGATGAAATTAGGCGCAGAGGGTGTTATTTCTGTGACAAATAACCTTGCTGCAAAAGATATGGCCGCGATGTGTCGCTGTGCTTTAGCGGGCGATTTTGCGAAAGCGGAAGAAATTAATGCACGTTTAATGCCTTTACATCAAGATTTATTTATTGAATCAAACCCAATTCCAGTTAAATGGGCAGCATATCGTTTAGGTTTAATTAAGACTCCACATTTACGTTTACCACTTACTGTGTTAAGCGAAAGCGCGCAAGTAAAAGTGGAAGAAGCATTAAAAATTGCTGGCTTAATTTAATGAATTAAAGGGTTGTTTTTACAGCCCTTTAAACTTTCGACTTTTTTATTTGTCAAAGAGCGGTCATTATTTTAATTATTTTTATTGAAGGATTTAAGGAATGAAAAAAATCGTACTGAGTTTAGTCGCAGCAGCATTGTTATCGGCGTGTTCAAACAGCGTAGAAAAAATGCAGACAGCTAATGACACTTACCAAAATTCTGATCGTGAAATACCGAGCTTTTCTCCTTTAGCAAGTGGTGGTGTAACATTGCCGCAAGCCGATCCGACTTATGAACTTCCTCAGCTTAATGCGAAAAAAGAACGCGTGGATATTCGTCCGCCTTCAACCCCATTAGCGATTATCAAAAATTCTTTGACACAATTTGATGGCGAACGTGCATTGATTGTTTATACGGATGCACAAGCAGAGCTTTATAATCTCAAACAAATTGAGCGTTTATTGAAAGAAGAAGGCACGAATTCAACTTTAAATGGTGCGGTATTAATTAGCGATTGGGCGCCAACAGGTCGTGCAGATGATAAAGCCAATACAGAGATCCGTTATAAAATTGAACAAGTTACGGCGCAAGATGCAAGTGCGTTAGCGGTTTCTGTAGAACAAATGCGTCGTGATGGTGTGATTTACACACCAAATCAAGCAGATAAACAACGCTATGCATCGGATCGTTTAAATCGTTTTGTTGCTGCGCTTACTAACGCTTATAACAAGCAACAACAAGATTTAAATAATGCTTCTGCAGGACCTTTTCAATCAGGTTTAATTACTGATACGAACGGTAGAATGGCATTAGGTATGGATGCAAGCTTTGGTCAAGCATGGCAACGTTTAGGTTCGACTTTACCGAAATTAGGCTTTAAAGCTACATCGGAATCTGCTGGCCGTGGCTATCGCGAGTTAAAATATAAACCATTGGATAAACAAGAGTGGCTACGTTTAGGTGTGAATCCGCCTAATCTCGAAAAAGGGGGTTATCAAATGCAAATCTCCGCAGTGGGTAAACAAAGTGTGGTTGTGATCACTGATGAAGATGGCAAGACACTACCAAATGAAGCGGCTCAATCCTTGTATTCAGCATTAAGTGTATTACTTGCACAATAATATGTGTTGAGAAATAACAAAGTGCGGTTAAATTTGACCGCACTTTTTTATTGGAAACAGATTTATTCGGCTTTCACACCTAAGTTACCCATTTTTACGCCGAGATTACCGAGAGAAACAGGGTCCAAATAATCCCCTAAGAACTTGAATAACTCACTTAATTCTGTAAATGAGCGTTTGATTTTTATTTGATCTTCTACTTTACGCACAAATTCATAACGCACATTTTCGCCTTCAAAATAAGCCGTGAGTGTAAGATAAATGGTTTCAAAAAAGTGGCTTTGAGCCCCTTCTTCACCCGGATCGCTGATGCGGACATTCCAAGTATTGTTAAATAAAACTTCTGTTTTGATTGACATATAGACTTCCTCTGTTTGTTATTTTTTATACTGAAATTGAAACGAAAAACCCGATGATAAAATTTCTGAAATCAAAAACTTTATCATCGGGCTTTTCAAACCAATTGCTCGCATATTTTGCTTTGCGTTGGTAACTGCCTTTACCTTTACGTTTTTTCTCAACGCGTTGGCGGAATAATTTGTCATGTAATAGTGCCATCACGGCATTATCTTTCACGACACCTTTGGTGTGTTGATAAATGGGCTGATTTTCAACCGCACTTTTTGTTTTTTTCGTCATCTTTACCTCTAAAAAATTGCCGTGAAGTCGTTCACGGCAAGTCATTATAGCGAAAATGAATAGAATTACAAAATGGTGAGTACGCTTTCAGGCGGTCGTCCAATTTTAGCTTTTTCACCTTTTACTACAATCGGGCGTTCTAATAGGGCTGAATTTTCACTGATGGCTTTTAATAAATCATCCTTAGTTAATGCAGGATTATCTAACCCTAATGATTGATAAAGCTCATCTTTGGTACGCATCATTTTTCTGACATCATCTAATCCTAATTTATTAGCTAGTTGCTGCAATGCTTCAACGGAGTAGTGTTGTTGTAAATAAAGTTCAATCGTCGGTTGAATGCCTTTTTCTTCTAATAAAGCTAAGGTTTCACGGCTTTTTGAACAACGCGGATTATGATAAATCGTCACAGACATAACGTTTCCTTCTATTTTATGTTGAATGAGTGGATATAGGATTGATTCAAATTTTAACTTATAATGACAAAAAATACTTGTTTAGGAAGACTTTATGTTAGAAATGCTAAAAAATTGGTATAGCCGTCGCTTAAGCGATCCGCAGGCGATGGGGCTACTTGCCATTTTGTTGTTTGGCTTTATTGCGATTTATTTCTTTAGTGATTTAATCGCCCCGTTGCTGATTGCCATTGTATTAGCATATTTATTGGAAATGCCGATTAATTTTCTAACGAAAAAATTAAAATTTCCTCGAATGCTCGCTACGTTAGTCATTTTTGGTGGATTTATAACCTTGGCGTTATTAATTTTCTTCGGGCTTGTGCCAACATTATGGAATCAAACCATTTCCTTATTAAGCGATTTGCCAGCCATGTTCAATAAGTTACATGAATGGTTGTTAGCCCTTCCTGAGCATTATCCTGAACTTATTGATTACACCATGATTGACACTTTTTTTAGTGCAGCTCGTGCGAAGATTTTGGGCTTTGGTGAATCTGCGGTGAAATTGTCGATTACCTCATTAATGAACCTTGTATCACTGGGTATTTATGCATTTTTAGTGCCATTAATGATGTTCTTTATGCTGAAAGATAAAACTGAGCTTCTTACTGGCGTGAGTCGCTTTTTACCTAAAAATCGTCTTTTAGCCTCTAAAGTATGGAATGAAATGCAGCAACAAATTGCGAATTATATTCATGGTAAGCTGTTGGAAATTTTGATTGTCGGCGTGGTGACTTACATCATCTTTTTAAGCTTTGGTTTAAATTATCCTCTCTTACTTTCTGTTGCCGTTGGGTTGTCTGTATTAGTGCCTTATATCGGCGCGGTATTAGTGACGATCCCTGTTGCGTTAGTGGCGATGTTCCAGTTTGGCATTTCCCCAACGTTTTGGTATTTAATTGTAGCCTTTGCGGTGAGTCAACTTCTCGATGGAAACTTGTTGGTGCCATATTTATTCTCTGAGGTCGTTAATTTACACCCTTTGGTGATCGTTATTTCCGTGCTGATTTTCGGTGGATTATGGGGGTTCTGGGGGGTATTCTTCGCGATTCCATTGGCAACGCTCGTCAAAGCTGTGATAAATGCATTGCCAGATTAGACAGAATTAAAGAGATAAAAAGAAAGCTGACGAAAGTCAGCTTTTTTGTTCTTTTAATTTTTGGATATCCAGAATTTCGACACAATCTGTTGTCCCTGCTTTAATACGCCATTTAATATTAAATTCGTACAGACTAATGCCGTAAATGCGATCGGTTTCTTTACCTTGTTGATAAGCGGGACGGGGATCTTGAGCGATCACTTCCGTAATAAATCTTGCTAAGTGCGGTCGGTTTTTGTGATATTTTTCCACTGCGCTTTGGGCGATTTCTGTAAATTCTACGCTTAATTTTGCAGGTGGTTTTTCTTGTGCAAAACTTGATTTTGCCTCAGGCTCGCTATCAGCATAGGCAATATAGGGCTTAATATCAAAAATAGGTGTGCCATCGACGAGATCCACGGAGCCCAAATGTAGAAAAACACGTCCATGAATGCATTCTACTTGGCGTAATTCTACTTTGGATAAGCCTAGCGGATTAGGGCGATGCGTAGCGCGTGAAGCAAATACACCGACACGTTGATTGCCGCCTAAACGAGGGGGGCGAACAGTAGATTGCCATTTCCCATGGGGTATTTTGTCGAATTGGAAAATAAGCCAAAGATGGCTAAATTGCTCTAATCCTCGAACCGCTTCTGGTGAATTATACGGAGGAAGCAGCTCCACAATACCAATGCCATCTTGTACTAAATCAGGCTGGCGTGGCACCGAGAATTTTTCTTTGTAAGGCGTGTGAATCACCGCAATTGGGTGAAGAGTCAGTGTTAAATCATTCATAAAAAGGCAATTTCCGTGTAGAATACACCCTTTATTGTAATCAAAAGTGCGGTCAAAAAAAATGACAAATCCTAAATTGAAAATGTGGTGGGAAACCGCTCGCCCAAAAACCTTGCCTTTGGCATTAGCTTCTATTTTTACTGGTTCAGCATTGGCATATTGGGCGGATAAAGAAAGTTTTAATCTCACCGTGATGTTACTTTGCTTGCTTACTACCATTTTATTGCAAGTACTTTCTAACTTTGCTAACGATTATGGCGATCATCAAAAAGGGTCAGATACCGAAGAACGTATTGGGCCTTTACGTGGTATTCAGCAAGGTGCAATTTCTGCGAATGAGCTTAAATGGGGATTAATTTTAATGGCGGTGGGGGCGTTTTTCTCCGGCGCATTCTTAATTGGTATCGCATATCAAAGTCTTACTGATTTATTGGCCTTTGCTGGTTTGGGTATTCTTGCCATTATTGCTGCCATTACTTATACCGTAGGCGCGAAACCTTATGGTTATTTAGGTTTAGGCGATCTGTCAGTGTTGCTCTTTTTTGGACTATTAGGTGTAGGTGGAACTTATTATCTCCAAACTCACAGCATTGATAGCTTAATTATTTTACCTGCGTTAGGCTCAGGTTTATTAGCAACAGCCGTTTTAAATATCAATAATTTACGAGATATTGAGCAAGACGCTAAGGTAGGGAAAAATACTCTGGTTGTGCGTATTGGACCGAAGAAAGGACGCATTTATCACTGTGTTTTATTAAGCGTTGCCGCTTTATGTTATGTGCTATTTGCGGCCTCAACAGCATTTAGTCCTTGGCATTTCTTATTTTTATTGGCATTTCCATTGTTATTAAAACACGCATTATTTGTTTATCGAAGCAAAGAGCCCGCAGTGTTGCGTCCGATGTTGGCTCAGATGTCAATGATTTCTTTATTTATCAATATCTTGTTTAGTTTAGGCTTGCTTATCGGCTAAATCGGCTTATACTAGAGAAAAAATTTTAATGACAAGGGGTACATTATGTATATCGATACTTCAGAACTTTGTGATATTTATGCTGATCAAGTAGATGTGGTTGAGCCAATTTTTTCTAGCTTTGGTGGCGTCAGCAATTTCTACGGCAAAGTGACGACAGTAAAATGTTTTGAAAATAATGGATTAATTGCCGAGATCCTTGAAGAAAATGGTGAAGGCAGAGTGCTTGTCGTAGATGGTGGTGGTGCAGTACGTCGTGCTTTAATTGATGCAGAGCTTGCACAACTTGCCGCAGATAATGACTGGGCGGGCATCATTGTTTATGGTGCAGTGCGTCAAATTCAACAACTTGAAAATATTGATATTGGTATTCATGCGCTTGCCCCAATTCCAGTTGGTGCAGATGAAAATAATCATGGTGAAAGTGATCTTCCTGTGAATTTTGGTGGTGTAACATTCTTCCCTGAAGATTATATTTATGCCGATTTAACAGGTATCATTCTTTCACAGGAAGCATTAGATTTAGAAGACGTCGAAGAAGAATAATTTTGAAATTATTGACCTTTTTAAAGTGCGGTTAGAAATAACCGCACTTTTTTTGTTAAAATTTTTTTGAACAAGATCACATTTTAGACATTTGTTAGTTGAAAGTTTGTAACATTCATTTAACATCGAAAATAGTTCATTTGTAATCAGTTTGGAGGGACTCATGAACGAAACAAACACAACTAAAAATTATAAAAGTGGGATTATCTTTCTGCTGGCGATAGCCTGTTTTTTTATCTTATTAAAATCTTTACCTTTCGCACCTAAGGAAAATGCTGGTTTAGCATTATTAGCCTTTGTGGCGATTCTTTGGTTAACTGAGGCATTGCATGTCACAGTAACCGCTCTGTTGGTGCCATTACTTGCGATTGCACTTGATTTGGTGACAACTAAGCAAGCTTTAGTCGCGTTTGCCGATCCTACCATTTTCTTATTCTTTGGTGGCTTTGCTTTAGCGACAGCATTGCATATGCAAAAGCTTGATAAAATGATTGCTAATAAAATCATGGCGATGGCCCGTGGTAATTTATTTGTAGCTATTATGTATCTTTTCTCCATTACCGCTTTCCTTTCTATGTGGATGAGTAATACAGCAACAGCAGCCATGATGTTGCCTCTAGCGATGGGGATCTTAAGCAAACTTGATAAAGAAAAAGAACATAATACTTATGTCTTCGTATTATTAGGGATTGCATATAGTGCGAGTATTGGTGGTATGGGTACATTAGTGGGTAGCCCACCAAATGCTATCGTTGCAAGTAACTTACATTTAACCTTCTCTGATTGGTTATGGTATGGCTTACCAATTATGCTCATTTTGATGCCGTTGATGATTGGTACACTTTTCATTGTCTTTAAACCAAAACTTAATTTACATTTTGAACAAAACTTTGAACGTATTGAAATGAATGGCCAACGCGTTTTAACGCTTGTGATTTTTGCTTTGATTGCACTCTGCTGGGTATTCAGTAGCTATATCAATCCAATCATTTCAGGTGTATTTGGTCTTGCTAAAAATATCGGTAGTTTTGATAGCGTCGTCGCATTACTTGCGGCTGTCATTATTTGTTCAACCGGTGTAGCAAATTGGAAACAAATCCAAGAAAGCACTGACTGGGGCGTATTGATGCTTTTCGGGGGCGGTTTAACCTTGAGTGCGGTGTTAAAAGATTCGGGCGCAAGTAAAGTGTTAGCTGACGGTATTGTATTCTTAGTTCAAGGACAACATTACTACCTCATCGGTTTATTGGTCGCAACCTTCATTATTTTCTTAACTGAATTTACTTCCAATACGGCAAGTGCGGCGTTATTAGTACCAATCTTTATTTCTATCGCACAATCTCTCGGTATGCCGGAAATTGGTCTTGCGTTAATTATCGGTTTAGGTGCATCTTGTGCCTTCATGTTACCAGTGGCGACACCGCCAAATGCAATCGTATTTGGTACAGGTGAGGTTCGCCAAAGCGATATGGTTAAAGCTGGATTTATCTTAAATATTGTGTGTATACTCGTTATCGCGACAATAGGATATTATTTCTGGTTGAATTAATCATATAAAGAAAAGGGCGTGTTGGATATTCAACACGCCCTTTTATTATTTCAGTAAAGATTATTCATCTTTATTTGATTTATCCTCTTCTTCTACTTCAATCTCAACTTCATCTGCTTTATCTGCTGCGCCGTTGATTGTTAAGCAAATCTCGCTAGAAATTAAATGCTCTAAGATTGTTGCTAGTTCGTGTAATTTTTCTTTGTCATCATCGAAATAACCTTCTTCTTTTAAGTTAGCAATGAAGGCTGAGAATACCGCTTTATCAAAGAACTCTGGTGCGTTAATACCGTGTAATACAGAAAGACGCTGTGCCACTAATTGGCTTTCTTTTTCTAATAAGCCACGAGCAATTCCAGGATCTCTACGTAAAATACTCACAGTGATGTAGTAACGTTGTAAGATTTCACGCATACCGGCAGACCAAAGTTGTAAAATACGAACTTTAGCGCGGTGGATAGATAATAAATTATCATTGGCTTGGATAACATCCTGACGCGCAAATTCATCAATAATGGCTTTAATTTGTGTATTTAATTCTTCTTCATTGAAATGAAGGAAGAGTTCGCCTTTTAAGAATGGATAAATTTTACGTACTGCATCCAATAATAAATCTTTTTGGATTGCTTCATAATGTAAAACGATACTCGCAACAAGTGAAGGTAACACAAATAAGTGTTGAATATTATTGCGGTAATACGTCATAAGAACAGCAGAATTACGTTCTAAGCGAATAATTTCTCCAAAGTTATCTTTTTCAACTAACACACCCACACGATCTAAGCTTAATACGTGGTCAAGCATCGCTTTTGGTGTATCAGTTGGCAGTACCACATCTGTAGAATACGGTACATTTTTTAACATTTCTTGATAACTAGATAGTTGTTCTAATAGTTGCTCATGAGAAAGTGCACGTTGACGAGAAGAGAGCAGAGCGGTCCCTACTAAATTCATCGCATTGACTGCAGCAGCTTTATTAATATTCACCATCACTTGATTAGAAACCGATCCAACTGCATGGTTAAACCAGTGTGGTTTATCTTCATGATGTTGCTCTTTCCATTCTGGATAATGGTGATTGAGGTAATTGGAAAGTGTGATTGGCTCACCGAAATTCACAAAGCCTTGACCTAAATTACGTAATTTTTTAATCACACGTAAAACTAAGCCAGCATTTTCTTTTTCTTTCGCTGCGCCACGTAATTCTTTCGCGTAAGTATCTACTTCTAATACGTGCTCATAACCGATATACACAGGCACCACAGAAATTGGACGAGTTTGGTTATGTTGAAGCGCTTGTAGTGTCATCGACATCATACCGGTTTTCGGTGCAAGCAAGCGACCTGTACGAGAACGACCACCTTCAATGAAGTATTCGACGGAATAACCTCGGTGGAATAATTCCCCTAAATACTCACGGAAGATTGCAGAGTAAAGGCGGTTACCTTTAAACGTACGGCGAATAAAGAATGCCCCCCAGCTACGGAATAAAGGACCTGCTGGCCAGAAGTTTAAGTTAATCCCTGCTGCAATGTGTGGCGGTACAAGACCTTGGTGATAGAGCACATAAGAAAGCAATAAATAGTCAATGTGACTACGGTGACAAGGCACATAAACAATCTCATGTCCTTCTAATGCTAATTTACGTACTCGGTCGGCATTTTGTACATCAATACCAGAATACAGTTTGTTCCATAACCAACGTAAGAAACGATCCGCCGCACGAAGGCTTGAATGGCTTACATTAGCCGCTATTTCATGAAGAATTTTTTCGGCTTCAGCATAGGCTTTCTCACGGCTGATATTTTTTGATTTTGCCTCATCTTCAATCGCATTTTGAATTGCTTGAGAATTTAAGAGCTTATTAAACATCGCTTCGCGGTTTGGCAAACGAGGTCCAGTCGCGGAAATGCGTTGTTTCGCAAAGTGCATTTTAGCCACGCGAGCCAGTTTTTGTGCAATTTTTTCATCTGAACCGTGCTCATTTACCATGTAACGCAAAGAAAGTGCTTGAGAAAAACGCACAAAAGTATCACGTCCAAACCAAATGGCCGCAAAGGTTTTTTGAAGACCATTTAATAAGCGAAGATTAGGTAAGCTTGCTTTATCTTCTTTACCTGGTGAACGCCCCCAAAGCACAGAAACAGGGATCAGTTGTACATCTAAATCAGCAACATCACGGTGCAACTCTAAATATTTATTGAAGACTTTGACAGTTTCATCTTTTGCGCCTTTTGATTTAAAAAAGCGGCGACCTTCGTCTAAATAGACATAACGTGGTAATGCTACGCCATCAATCACATTCTTTTCAGCTGGATCAGGTAAACCGACGCTCAAACAGTTACGACGGAAAATCACGAAGTCAGTTTGAGAGGTATAAGGTAAAACGTAAAGAATGGGTTGATTGATATTGAGTTGAAGCTCTTCGATGGGTTGAGCGGGAATAGGATTATTTTTTACTAGAACCGAAAGCGGTAATTCTAATAATTTACGATAAGTACTTACGATGCCAGACATAATTAATATTCTCTTTTTGTTAGACATTTCTAGGTATTGTCTGGCATTTTAACACATTCGACCAGTCAAATTCTAAAAATTTACATTTGAGATTTATGATGAACACGCAAAATATGAAAAAAATTGACCGCACTTTTATGACTAGAAAATAGTTGTTGCAATTGCCATCTTTCTGTATATACTAACAGTTATTCTGTATAAAGTAACAGGAGTGTATATGAGACCATTAACTGCCAGACAACAAGAAGTGCTGGAACTCTTAAAACGCCATTTAGAAACCACGGGTATGCCGCCTACTCGTGCAGAAATTTCTCGCGAATTAGGTTTTAAATCCCCTAATGCGGCAGAAGAACACTTAAAAGCACTTGCCCGCAAAGGTGCAATTGAAATTGTTGCTGGAGCTTCTCGCGGTATTCGCATTATTGATGACAGTGCAAATGATGAGGAAGAAGAGGGCTTACCACTCATTGGTCGCGTGGCCGCAGGGGAACCGATTTTAGCGGAGCAACATATTGAAGGTACTTATCGTGTTGATGCCAATATGTTTAAGCCACAAGCTGATTTCTTATTAAAAGTATATGGTCAATCCATGAAAGATATCGGCATTTTAGATGGCGATCTTCTTGCCGTGCATAGCACAAAAGATGTGCGAAATGGGCAGATTGTTGTCGCAAGAATTGAAGATGAAGTAACAGTAAAACGCCTAGAACGTAAAGGTTCAGTTATTTATCTGCATGCAGAAAATGAAGAGTTTCAGCCGATAGTGGTGAATCTTGAAGAACAACCTCATTTTGAAATTGAAGGGATTGCAGTAGGGATCATTCGTAATAACGCTTGGATGTAATGATGAAAGTGCGGAGAGAAAATAAAGTGTTTTTTGACCGCACTTTGTCTATTCTGGCTATTTGCCATTCGGCTTATTGCTCTCTATAATGCCAAAAAATTTTCAAATCAAGGAAGGAAACATGCAGTTTTCCAAAATGCATGGCCTTGGCAATGACTTTGTCGTTGTTGATGCTGTGACACAAAATGCCTATTTTACCCCTGAAACCATTAAACGCTTAGCCGATCGTCATCGTGGCATTGGTTTTGATCAGCTTTTAATTGTTGAGCCTCCTTATGATCCAGATTTAGATTTCCATTACCGTATATTTAATGCAGATGGCAGTGAAGTATCGCAATGTGGAAACGGGGCAAGATGTTTTGCGCGTTTTGTGACTTTAAAAGGGCTGACCAATAAAAAGGATATTGCAGTAAGCACACAAAAAGGAAAAATGGTTTTAACGGTAAAAGAAGATGGGCAAATTCGCGTCAATATGGGTGAACCAATTTGGGAACCGAATAAAATTCCTTTTACAGCCAACAAATTTGAAAAAAACTATATTTTACGTACCGATGTTCAAACGGTGCTTTGTGGTGCAGTATCAATGGGCAATCCACATTGCGTTGTTCAAGTGGATAATATTGAAACGGCCAATGTAGCAGAGTTAGGTCCACTCTTAGAAAGCCACGAACGTTTTCCTGAAAGGGTAAACGCTGGATTTATGGAAGTCGTCAATCGTAACCACATTAAGTTGCGTGTATATGAGCGTGGTGCTGGTGAAACGCAAGCTTGTGGCAGTGGGGCGTGCGCAGCGGCAGCTGTTGGGATGATGCAAGGTTTACTGGATAACAAAGTGCAAGTTGATCTACCTGGTGGTAGCTTGCTTATTGAATGGGAAGGCGTAGGCTCACCGCTTTATATGACTGGCGATGCGACTCATATCTATGATGGCAACATTCACCTTTAATCTTTCTAATCTGAATAAAAAATGCGTGGAAACTATCCACGCATTTTTTATTTATTGTTCAACTTCCACATCACGCTGATTTAATGGTTGCGTTGGGCGGTTGTTTTTCCCTTCCATTTCTTCTATCGCAGCAATTTGTGCCTTGCTTGCTTGAATTGGTGATTTAAAAATGGTCCAAGCCACGTTTTCACTACAAGGTGGAGTAGTGAGAGATCCATTTAAGCGGAAGCGTGCCATCTCTTTTGGCATTAGCGCTTTAATATCAATCTGTTGAGTCAATTTTTCTTTTTGTCCAACGGTAAGTTTTTTCTCAACGACTGGCGCTAATGCTGGATTAGCTTCACCTTCATTGACCATTACGGCAACAACCGCTAATGCTTTATCTTCACTTTGATGGACAAAATGAATTTCTAAAGGATAATGTTGACGTTTAAAGGTATGTTCACTTGGTGTGTGAAAGTGAAATTGTTTTAAATAAAATGGTTTATTGTTGAGCGTAATAAATGGTGCATTTTCTTGTGTAACACTGACTTGCACAGTATGTCCATTGTTTTCTACTTGATAAGCTGCAGGGAAATAATTCATCTTAAGTGGTTTATTTGCCACTTTCATGCTGTTATCAGCTTCGAGATTAACAGGCGACTGAACCTTCCCTAGCTTACAGGTTTGATATTCGGTGAGCAAATCACCCCAATGTTCAGGGCTTTCTTTTCCATTATAAGACCAATGCGCTTTATGCGTTTGGGCAAATGATGTTGCACTTAATGCGATAAGTAAGCTTGAAAGCAATAGACGAGTCTTCATAAGGCACCTCTCCTTTTTTGTGGTATATGCCTCATCGATTCTACTGATTCTGCATGATAGCTTTTTGATTTTGGTCAAGTTTTGTTTGACTGTAAGCACTCATCGTACGAGTGGGGATAATGCTAAAAAAGCCGTCTATTTTGATCGCACTTTTTTAGCTCTGACAGAGTCGTTCTCTCAGCTCTTCTGCTGTTTTGCTGGTTTTAATTCGCTCAAAAACGATATCTGCTTCAGGATATTCTTTATTGAGATAGCGTAGCCATTGTTTGATTCGGGCAACATGATAAAAACCAGAATCATGGAAATTTTCCATTTCCGCATATTTTTGCAAGATTTTTTGAATATCCACCCAAGGCATTTTTTCGCAATTTTGTTTGAGTACAAGGCTTAAGTTTGGGATATTTAATGCACCACGCCCGACCATTAGATCTTCGCAGCCGGTCGCTTTCAAACATGCTTGACCATCTTCCCAGCGCCAAATTTCACCATTAGCAATCACAGGGATCGTCAAGCGAGATCTCACTTCACCGATTTTTTCCCAATTGATGCGATCGGCACGATAGCCATCGGCTTTAGTTCGACCGTGAATAGTGATTTCAGTGGCGCCACCTTGTTGTACGGCATCAGCAATTTCAAACGCTTGTGAAGTACAATCCCAACCTAATCTTACTTTCACACTGACAGGTAAATGACTAGGTACGGTTTTTCGTAAGGCTAGAGTCGCTTGATAAATTAATTCAGGTTGTTTGAGAAGTGCTGCTCCTCCGTTGCTCCCATTAACGGTTTTGGATGGGCAGCCACAATTTAAATCAATACCATGTGATCCAAGCTCAATGGCGTGATTAGCATTTTCAGCAAGACAGTTCGGATGTTGACCTAAAAGTTGGACACGAACAGGTGTTTTAGAAGGGGTAAAGCCCTGGTTTTTGAGTTCAGGGCAAAGACGATAAAAGACTTTTTCGGGTAAGAGTTGATCCACCACGCGGACAAATTCGGTGATGCAGAGATCGTATTCATTCACTTCAGTTAGAAGTTGGCGAACGAAAGGATCAAGCACCCCTTGCATAGGGGCGAGGATAACACGCACTATTTCCAGCCTTTCACTTTACAAATTAAATCGTAAGCGGCCTGGATTTGTTGCGCTTTTTCTTTAGCCATCTCCATCATTTCTGGCGGTAAGCCTTTCGCAACTAATTTATCCGGGTGATGTTCATTCATTAAACGACGATATGCACGTTTTACGGCATTGCGATCATCACTTTCACTCACGCCCAATACTTTATAAGCATCACTTAATGTTGGGCCTGAAGATTGTTGGTATCCGCCCTGTTGTTGGTATTGGTAACCACCTTGCTGTTGATAACCGCCTTGTTGGTATTGGCGATAGAATCCACCTTGGGTAAATTGGCGAGCCGCAATTTCCATTGCCAGCATTTGCTCAAACTGCATACGGGAAAGACCAAGTTCTTCGGCTACCACATAAAGCACTTCTTTTTCTGACTCATGTAATTGAGAATCAGCAAAGGCAGCCTGCACTTGCACGTGTAAGAACATTCTCAGTAAGTCAGCACGTTGTCCACATCCAATGCGGAATTCACGAATCACCTGGCGTAAAGGGAAATCGGCTTCTTTACCGCGACGAAAGGCCTCTTGAGCGAGTTTGCGATGGCTCTCATCTAATTGCATCTGGTTCATCAACTGATTCGCCAGTTGAATATCTTCTTCCGTCACACGACCTTTGGATTTACTTAAATGCCCAAGTACCGCAAAAGTAGTTTGCATAAAGAGTGCTTGTCGGGTCGTTTTTTTCTTAAAAAAGCTAGAGTTAACCGAACCAAGCTCATAGAGTTTTTTATCTGCGATGGAGCCTAAAATAAGTCCAGCGATAGCGCCGAAAAAGCCCCCCCATTTAAAACCGAGAAAAACGCCGATAATCTTTCCAAAAAAATACATTCTTTTCCCCTAAAGTGCGGTCAAAAGGTCTTTTGACAATAATGGGCAGACGCTAATGTCTGCCCTTACATTAATATGGCTTTATTCTTATTTTTCAAGTAATAAATTACACACCATAACTTTCACGATAAGCCCGCATCGCAGGTAAATATTGCTGATAATCGGGTTCTTTTTCAATGAATTGCATTAAATCATCCAAATCAATAATGGAAAGCACTTGGCATTGATAGTCGCGTTCCACTTCTTGGATGGCAGAAAGTTCCCCTTTGCCTTTTTCCTGACGATTTAATGCAATAAAGACAGCGACTAATTTCGCGTGATTGGCTTCAAGAAGTGCCATGGATTCACGAATGGCTGTGCCAGCTGTAATGACATCATCGACTAACAACACATTGCCTGTTAATGGGCTACCGATCAAATTACCGCCTTCACCGTGATCTTTGGCTTCTTTGCGATTAAAGCAAACAGGTGTATCACGGTTAAATTGATTGAATAGTGCAATGGAAACGCTCGTCGCAATCGGAATGCCTTTATAGGCAGGTCCAAAAATGACATCAAAATCGACCGCACTTGATTGAATTGCTTTCGCGTAGTATTCACCTAAGCGAGCAAGATCTGCGCCAGTACTAAACAATCCAGCATTGAAAAAATAAGGACTTTTTCGACCTGATTTTAGGGTAAATTCACCAAATTTGAGCACTTGGCGACTCAACGCGAATTTAATAAATTCGATTTTGTAGCTTTCCATTTTTTGTTCCTATAAACCTAATGCTTCACGTTGTGCAGCGAAGATTTGTTCGCAGCCTTGTTTTGCTAAGCCTAATAAGGTGAGTAATTCTTCGTGGCTGAATGGTTCACCTTCTGCAGTACCTTGCACTTCGATCATGCGACCATCTTCCATCATTACAACGTTCATATCTGTTTCAGCGGCTGAGTCTTCTACATATTCCAAATCACATACAGCCTCACCCTCAACAATTCCAACTGAAATTGCAGCAACGAGACCTTTGATTGGATTGGTTTTTAATGTGCCGTTAGCGATTAAACCGTTGATAGCATCACATAAAGCCACTGCTGCACCAGTGATAGAAGCTGTTCTTGTACCGCCATCCGCTTGAATCACGTCGCAGTCTAAGGTAATAGAACGTTCGCCAAGAGCCTCTAAGTCAACCATGGCACGTAATGAACGTGCAATTAAACGTTGAATTTCCATGGTGCGTCCACCTTGTTTGCCTTTTGCGGCCTCACGTTGCATACGGCTGTGTGTAGAGCGTGGCAACATGCCATATTCTGCTGTCACCCAACCTTGATTTTGTCCTTTTAAGAAACGCGGTACGCTTTCATCAACACTTGCCGTACATAAAACTTTAGTATCACCAAATTCCACTAATACTGAGCCTTCAGCATGTTTCGTGTAATTACGGGTGATTTTAATTGGACGAGGCTGATGATTTTCACGATTATTTGGACGCATTCTGAATTCCTTTATTTTTATTGATAAAAAAGCGTGCCTATTTTAGCACGCTTTTTAGTGTTTTATGGATTTGCTTGTTCAAACTCACGAATTTTATTAAACACATCTTGTAAATCTGTACCATAGTTAATTTTTTGCAATTCAGGCACAGAGTTAGATTTTACTAACATTCTGAGTGGTTGGAATTGCATATTGCATAAGTAGATCTGTTGATGTGGCAACATATGTTGTACAAAGTGGGTGAGTGCATGAATGCCCCCAGTATCCAGAACAGTCACGGCATCGCATTGTAATACGATATGTTTTATCTCGTGATCGGTATGTACAGTTTTATCGTGCAAATCCGCAAAGAGTTTATCTGCCGCAGCAAAGAATAATGGACCACTTATACGATAAGCTAACACATCATTTAGATCTTCTGGAACGGGTTGTTCAATCGTTTTTGTCATTTCTGCAATGGTACGGATAAATAAGAGGCTCGCTAATAATACGCCGACAGAGATGGCGATTACCATATCAAATAACACAGTGAGAATTAAGCAAGTGAACAACACAGCAATTTCGTTTTTTGTGGAGCGACGCGCCAAACGAATGATTTCAGGTACATTCGCCATATGCCAAGCTACCATTAATAGCAATGCAGCCATAGAAGAGAGTGGTAAATAAGACAGGGCATTCGCAAAGAATAATAACGAGAATAAAACTAAGAGTGCATGAATTACACTGGCTATTGGTGATACCGCTCCAGATTTTACATTGGCTGCGGAACGTGCAATTGCCGCGGTTGCCGTAATGCCGCCTAAGAATGGTGAAATAATATTACCTAAACCTTGGGCGAGTAATTCATTATTGGAATGATGTTTGGTATCCGTCATGTTATCTAAAATAACCGCACAAAGTAGCGACTCAATCGCGCCTAATACCGCCATTGAAAAGGCGGCTGGTAAGATATCTTGTATGCGATCAAAATTCCAATTGATGACTTCACCTTGTGCGTTAGGAATATTCCAAGGTAAGGCAAATTCAGGCAAGACACTAGGGATACCATGTCCTGTTGTACCATCAGATAAGGTATATTGGAATGCCGTACCAATAGTTTCAACCGAGAAACCAAATTGTCCTAAGACTAATGCCATGAGTGTCCCAATAATGACCGCAGGTAAATGACCTGGCACGGGTAAACGAAGCTTATGCCATTGGGTGAGTACAAACAAGGTGACCACACCAACAGCGGTATCAGCCCAGTTAATCGTTGGAAGTGCGGTCAAAATAGCTTGCACTTTTTCAATATAGTGAGGTGGCATCTGAGCAATGTCTAAACCTAAGAAATCTTTGATTTGCAAGGTGCCGATGGTGATCCCAATTCCGCAGGTAAAGCCAAGTGTAACGGGGAGAGGAATGTACTCAATGAGTCGTCCCAATCGAGACAACGCCATGATGACTAAAATAATTCCCGAAAGTAGCGTTGCCATGAGTAATCCGCTGAGTCCAAATTGTTGGGTAACGGGATATAAAATCACGACAAATGCGGCGGTTGGTCCGGAAATATTAAAACGTGATCCACCGGTTAACGCAATTACGATCCCTGCTACGATAGCGGTATAAAGACCGTGTTGTGGCGGAACACCGCTGGCGATTGCCAAGGCCATGGAGAGGGGAATCGCAATAACTCCCACGGTGAGGCCCGCGATAATATCTTTAATCAATTTTTGTTTTCCGTAACCTTCACGGAAAGATTCTTTCAATGCGCTAAATGGTTTTACGGCCAAAAACACATTTTTAGAAAAGAGTGATTTGATTTGCATAAAAATACGACGATGGAAAAGAGATAAGTTTATATTTTAGCTAAAAGGAAAAGGATTTTTTATGTTCTAGCTCAAAAAACTTGACTAATCTTGGATAAATCTTTATATTTCACGCACTTCAAAACGGTGAGATGTCCGAGTGGTTGAAGGAGCACGCCTGGAAAGCGTGTATGTGCGAAAGTGCATCGGGGGTTCGAATCCCCCTCTCACCGCCATGAACCTTGTCAAATAATGTCTTTCTTGTCAAAAAACAACGTAAAAACAATGATTTAGTTATCTCTAATCTGTTTCTTTCGTTGGTCTATGTTTGTCTTTGTTTCCGTTTTTAACTCCCTAATTTACTCCCTCACTTTTTGGGCGTTTTTCGAGGGAGTTAAAACGGCTAAGTTTTAATCAAACAAAGGCTTTTTATCATGAAATTAAATAAACCATTCACAGACACTTTTTTACAGTCCCTAAAATCCAAAGCGAAAGAATACACAAAGCACGATGGCAAAGAATCCGGCTTAATGATTAGGGTAAAACCAAATAAAACGAAAACCTTTTACTTTGTTTATTCTTTTACTGGGAAATATAAGAAAATGAGCTTAGGAGAATATCCTACACTTTCTTTAACTTTTGCCCGTGAAATGGTGAAAGAATACAAAGGGCTTATTTATAGAAATATTGATCCGCTTGCTTATCGGAAAACATTACAAAACCCAGTAGAGGAAAAGAAACTCACTTTTTCAGAAATGGCCGAGAAATGGCGTGATAAACGCTTAAAACAAGGTAAATTCAAAGCTCAGACAATTAATGAGTCCTTTCGCCGTGTAGAACTCCACTTGTTTTCAAAGATTGGGAATTTACCGATTGATGAAGCAAATTTGAAAACCTTTGAACCCGCGCTTGCACCGTTAAAGAACTCAAATACACTTTACAAAATAAACATTGCGATTAATCAGATTTTCAGAATGGCAGAGGATGAAGATTTGATTGTTAAGAATCCGTTTCGGAAAATTCATGATGAATTTACCTACATTGAAACTAAGAATCACCCGACACTTACACCAGAAGACTTGCCACATTTATTTAGAGTATTGCAAGGCACAGATTTGAAGAAACCAACTGCACTTTTAATTGAATGGCAATTATTAAGTATTTTGCGTAGTTCTGAGGCGGTTAGTATTGAATGGGCTGATATTGACTGGGAAGCGAAAGCCCTACATATTCCAGCTGAACGAATGAAAGGCGGTAAACGACCGCACAGTATACCGCTTTCTTCTCAGGCCTTGAATGTGTTAGACCAAATGCGCCGTTATACCGGAAATCGTAAATATGTGTTTTGTTCACGCATTGCACCTTTCAATAAACCGATGAATAGCGGGGCTGCAAATGTAGCCTTGAAGCGAATGGGATTTAAGGATTTATTGGTTGCGCATGGTTTGCGCAGTATCGCTAGCACCTATTTACATGAATTAGACCGATTTTCATCTGAAGCGATTGAATTATGTTTATCTCATGAAAATAGGGGGAAAGTCCGAAAAGCTTACGATAAATCGAAGAAGTGGAAATCAAGACAAACTATTATGCAATGTTGGGGCGATTATGTAGAGCAATGTAAACTAGAAGCTATGAAAGCAGGATAAACCAACAAGGGCGGGCAACCGCCCTTTATTCTTCCTCGCATTCGTCTTCATCTTCGCACTCATCATAATAGACTGGCTCAATGTACTTTTCTTTAGGCTTACCTTTTGCTTTATCTTCTTTTTTCTCGCTGTAGTGATCATAGACTTTATAGGCAATGTAAGCAATTACAGCTTTCTTAATTATGCCATTAGATTTCTTTTTCTGTGCTGCAATAGCTGGATTCACAGAACTTATAGCTATACCCAGCGCAAAGAAATAAGTTAAAGCCTGTTTAATCATTGATGAAGCCTTGCTGTTACTGGTTTTCTATGGGTTTATTATATCAAAATCGCAAGCCTTACAATACCTAAAATCCTATTTTCCCCCTGATTTTTCCGATTGTTTTTGCTTATGAAAAATCGTTCCCCTCGCACGCCTTCACGCTTTTACTTGATACCTCATTTTTAACGCAAGCCTCGGCAAGCTCTCACCCTTGGTTAATACTGGCTTTTCTTGATATTTTAAAAGCGCAATCATTAACGCAAATCAACGCAAACTAACGCAAAATTTGCGTTAAAAATTCTGCTTTTTAGTGATTTTTGACTAATGAAAATAGGACAGTTTAGAAAGCGTTACACAAAGTCCGGTTAAATATGCCACTGTATTTCTCCTAATTATGTGAATCTATTCCTCACAAACCCCGCCGAATGCATATCAAACGCATATTTTCTATTATAAAAATCGTTCCACAGCGTACCGCACGGACACCACAATGACTACATTTTATAGGTAAGAAAAAATGCAAGAAACCCAAACGAAAGAACGTTTTTTACGGATTGATGCCGTAATTGAATTAACAGGGCTTGCGCGTTCTACTATTTACGACAAAACACGATTAAACCAATTTCCACAGCCCGTAGATTTAGGCGGGAATAAGAAAGCATGGCTAGAAAGTGAAGTAAATAAATGGATGCAAGAGCGCATTGAACAACGAAACCAAAAAACAGCAGGAAAATAAAATGAAACTACAAACCCCACAAATTCAAGAAAAAATGACCGCACTTTTAGAGCAGTTCAATAATCAGAAAGAGACGCTAATCATGATTGATCGTGAATTAGCCGCCTTACACACGCAACAAGCTAAAAACAACGCCACGATTGCCGCAGTTAAATCTGAGTATGAACAAGAAGCTGCAGCAATTAAGGCTAAATTTGAGCAAAGCCATGCGTTAGCACTTGATGACTATACTTTAATTCAAAAAGCCAAAGCAGAATTGAAAGCTCGTCTTGATTTCTTCACGGCAACTGGAGAAGAGTTGGAAGAAAAAATCTATCAAAAATCCGAGCAAGTTTTTACAGCTAAAACGCAGTTATTGGCAACGCGAAAACATTTAATTTTTAGTTATGGTGAAGCGTTGGTAAATGAATTTATTAAGCAACATATCGACCAAATTACCTTGTTTAGAAGCTTAATCGTGAATGGTATTGAATATGATCCAATAACAGAAAAAGACGGCAAAGATGTGTTTAATGAAATGCTCATTAAGAAATTATCTGGTTTTGATAATTCATTGCCTGATGAATTTAAATTGCCAACGCTTAATCTACAACAAGATTGGAAACCTAAAACCCCAACTCAAAAACATGTTGATAGCTTTAAACCTCAAGCAGATAAAGGGTTTAAACGTTTATTAAATAATTTCTAGGAGAATAAATATGGAACGCATTACAAGTCAAAAATTCGCAGAATATAAAAATAAGCTAGGCGGTAACAAAACTGGTGAAAGTGAATATATGCACGATTTTGCCAAGATTGAAGCTATTCTCAATGAGGGAATTCAAAATAATGCATTTTTACGCATGATTGACGTTAAATTCACCCCGCTTACCTTGAATCAGGCGCATGAATTATCCTTACCGGTGGTTAGTCGAACCAATACAGATAATTCTTCTCGAATGCCTAAAAATTATGTTCAAGCTGGCGTAGATTTTAATTGTCGACAAGTCAATTTTGATACCAAAGTCTCTTATCGAGATTTAGATAAGTTTTCGGATGTAGATTTTGAAAAATCAATTAATGACAGCATGATCAGCGAATTCATGCAAAATATCATTATGATTGGTTTTAATGGGGAACGTTGGGCAGATGATAGCGATCCTATTCAAAACCCATTAGGACAAGATGTGGCGAAGGGCTGGATAGCTCAACTTAAAGAAAAAGGGCAGATGATCAATGCTGCAACAGAACAAGGCGCCAGTATGAATCAATTAATTGCTAAAGCGCTCGATAAATTGCCGGTTAAGCTTCGACATAGTGGCGAATTAATCGCTATTTGTGGGGATAATTTGCTAGGCGGTGACTTTGTTAATGTGGCTTATTCTGACTTGCAAAGCGCCAAAACAAACAACGTGATCATTTCTCAAAAGCTTATCGGCGGATTAAAGGCAATCAATGTAAGCTATTTCCCGAAAAATGCGATTTTAGTGACCGCACTTTCTAATCTAGCCATTTATTTTAAAAAGGATAGTTCACGTCTTTTCTTTCAAGATAAACCGCGTGAAAATGCGCTTGAAGTGTATTTTTCTACAAACCTTGATTTTCTACTAGGAAATCATTTACATGCGGTTTTAATAGATGGTATTCGTACAGAGGCGTAATCTATGACAGAGATAAAACAAGGCTCTTTTACCTTGCTTGAATGTGCTGAAAGAATGTTAGAGGCAAGCCGAACGATGACGATCTTTTGTATTGAAGAAGCAATAAAACAAGGGCATATTTCAGAAAATGATAAAATCGAACTCATGCTAGCCTTTGCGGATTTAATGGAAAAGGAAGCGCAAACATTCAAACAAAGCTTTAAGCGCACTCAAAGCGACCAAAAAAGCGAGATCTTTAACTTTTAATTAATCGCCCCGAAAGGGGCTTTATTTTTATATAAAAACCTTTTAAAAACTTTTTAAAGTGCTATTATCATATCTAATGAAGATAAACCATATGGAGGAGAAAATATGGCAATTCACCAAATTTTGACGCAGCAAGCTGCAAGCATTACCGATTTAAAACGGGATCCGATGGGCATTGCACAAGCAAGTGAAGATGGCGCGGTAGCAATTTTAAATCGTAATCAACCGGCTTTTTATTGCGTAACACCTGCCCTTTTTGCATATTTTCAAGAGTTAGCGGAAGATGCTGAATTAGGCAGAATTGCGCAAGAGCGTAAAGCGGATGGGGATTTTGTTGCGGTAAATATTAATGACCTATAGTTTAAAATTTCATGAAAAGGCACTTAAAGAATGGCAAAAACTGGGTGAGCCAATCAGAAATCAATTAAAAAAGAAATTGATGGAACGGTTGGAGAATCCACATGTTCAAGCGGATAGATTAAGTGGATTTTCGACCGCACTTTATAAAATTAAGTTACGTTCATCAGGCTATCGTTTAGTTTATGAAGTTAATGATAATGAAGTAACGGTTTTTGTATTATCTGTAGGGAAAAGAGATCGTTTACAAGCCTATGAAAACGCAAGAAATAGAACGCATTAAAATAATACAAAAAGCCCCTTGATGGGCTTTCTTTTTACTTTTTATTTAAGGATCAAGAAATGGCAAAGAAACCAACATTACCCCCTAGAAAATGGTATAGCTTGCAACAGGCAGCGGATAAATTGACAAGAGAATTTGGCGAACCTGTAACAATAGATGATCTATTACATTATTCTCAAATAGGCCTTTTAGAATTATCTGTTTATATAGCAACAAGTCAAGAAACAATAAAAATAGGAAAGCATATATTTTCAACCTTTGAAAACATTGACAAAGAGAAAGCATTTTCTAGAAATATATTGGATTTTCATTTAGTAAGCGAATATAAAGAAGATATTTTTATTCAACACCTATTTTCAATCCGAAAGGGAATAGAAACTACTTATCAAAATAAGTTATTAAAAATAAATATTTCAAGCTACGATAAAGAACTTGATAATCTGATTTTTATTGATGGCTTTATGAATCTATTAGATGCAATAGGAAACGGCCCTAAAGCGATAAAAGACACGATAGAAAAAGGAATAAATTTAGCTCGCCTTAACTATCTTGTATCACCCGATTATGGCGATGATTATAGAGTTGTTATTCTAACTAATTTAAACAAAAATACTAAAGAAAACATATTTATTAAGTTAGATGATCTTTATGTTTTAGATAGCGATTTAAAGGCCTTTTTAAATGGTGAAAATAAAGAAAAAGACGTAGAAAAAATAATAGAGAAAAGTAAAGTAGGCAGAAAGCGCGATAACCGTCACAAAGAAATAATAGAAACTTCAAAAGAGTTTTCCGTAAAATATCCAGAAGCTAATAGAGAAAGTATAAAAAATGCCGTGATGAATTTATTAAATATAGATGACTTATCAGACGAACAAATAAGACGTTATTTAAAAGAAGAAAATATAGGAAAGCCGCATGGAAGCTCTATTTCAAATATGACGTTATAACCAAATCATTTATTTAATACACAAAACTAACGCATTTTGTTTATGTGTAAACAAATTTAGTTTTGTGTACCTTTCTTAATCTCATCCTCCTACCATACGCCCCGACAAACAAGACATTTCAAGACACATTATTTGACAATTTCCAAAACTAAACAGGGGCAACTATGGAAAAAAACACCTACGCTGAAGTGCGCTACTACTCAACTGCCACGATTTGCAAAATGTTAGATGTATCTCGTGCGTGGTTATGGGATCAGGTTAATGCTGGCCACTTTCCTAAACCGATTAAATTTGGACGATTAGCGCGTTACAAAGCAGAAGATGTAGAACGTTTTCTCGCAGTTCAAGAGCAAGTAACAGAAATTAATTTAATGGGGGAATAAATGGCAGGTTTAACAATTTATTGTCCTTTTTGCGGGCAATTAAACGCCGATTTTGTCGGGCAGATTAGCAACATTAAAAGGGCGGTTTATGTGGATTGTCCTGAAGCGAACAACTGGGAGAAAACCGAAAAAGAAACCTTACAGGAAAAGGGCATTAAGCCCATGACGAATGAAGAACGATTAGCGCAGCTAAAAGGGCAAGATAAATCGCAAGGCAAGTTATTTTAAACCTTGCGCTGAATTGAGTGCAAAAAAAAGCCCAGTCTTCAACACTGGGCTATCACTAAGCCAACCTAAGATATCGGATAAACAAAGGAATTAATTATCTAAGGAATCATATGAATTATACAATTAAATCAATGCACTACAAAGAAAAGTGCGAAAAAACAAACAAATTTACAATTTTACTATTGACAGATGAAACGAGATTAAACTATATTGAATGTACCTTAGCAAATTGCGGGGTACGGTCGTCGAAAGCCGTTTTATTATCAAAGGCGAACAGCGCGCCAATTCGCGCTTTTTTTGTTCGTTGCGTTTACGCACCTATTCAATATAGCCTATTTTCTGATAGTCTATTCTCAATGGTAGCGCATAACGGGAAAGGTTTTGCCCTTTGCCGTTTTCCTTTGATAGCGGTTTTCGACCCCGTTATGTGTTACCGCCAAATCGTCGAAAGTTTTGCGGTAACCTCTCAAAAATTATCAAAGGACACCGCAGAAATGATCTATAAATTTCTATGCGTTAATCGCACCAAGCCGCACTTTAATTTGTGCATTCAATCTATTCACGCCAACAATGAAGAAAGCGCAAGATTAAGCCTTAATGCTGATTTTCGCTATCTTGCCACCGTTGCAAAAATCAACCCGAAATTTAACCGCACTTTAGCGATGAAAGGGGGAATTTATGCGTAATTTTTTCTTTCTCTTAGCATTCGATCACTTTCACCAAAAATACTATTCAAGCAGGTTTTTCTTTTACGAAGAAGCCGAGAGGGTAGCGCGCCATTTAATGGAAAATGACCCTAACGTATGGGCAGTAAAAATTCAAAAAATGGGAGGTGAAAAATGAGCAGAGAATTAATAACAACGACAGATGGGATCTTAATTTGTCGAGATTCTGAAAAAGATAAAAAGGCTAATCCTTCTATTTTATTGATTAATGATTTAGCCGAACATTTCCTTATTCCTAAGCATGATGAACACAAAAATGTAACAGATGCATTGGCTTTTTATAGTGTTTGCTATTTAGCTTTAATGAAAGAATTAAAGGGCACGGAAGTTTTGAAGTGGATTAATAGAAATTTATGCGATGTGTATTCGCATAATGGCGGGTTGCCACTTGAACAAACACTTGAAAAATATGCAGAAACAAAATCACAAAAAGGAGAATAGAAATGAGTAGAGCGAAATTAGAAGCATTAATTGATGGCGCAATGCAACAAATTAAAACAGCCTTATTGAATGAGTTTGATGAAGTGATGAAGTCCATGAAAAAAGATGAATTAGAAAAGTTAAAACAGAAGGAACAAGATGTGCTTCAACGACAAATTCAAGAGACAAAGATCAGTGCAGCTATTGAACAGTCAAGAATGCCAAGCGGTGATAGATACTTTTCAATTAAAGAGATTGCAGAAACTGGCTTATGTTCAGAACCGACTATTAAACGTTGGATAGCAAGCGGCAAATTAAAATCTTATAAGTTTGGCAGAAGTCGGAAAGTTGCTGAAAGTGATTTGAACGCCTATTTAGCTATTTGCAAACAATAAGATATGACCGAGAAAACCAAGATTAAAACAAAGGATAGAACATGATGCAACAACAAGAACAACCACTAACCGTAGAGAGCCTAAAGCGTATTCTTGCGAACCATGACGAACGCCTAAGCCGTTTGGAGAATGATAAGAAAGCTTATGGATTAGATGAAATCTGGACAGCGAAAGACGTTGCTCAATACGCAAAGATTTCTTATGGCTATTTTATGCAAAAGTTAGCTATAGACCCCGCTTTCCCTGCAAGCGTTGGAACACAAAAGAAAAACGCTCCGAAGAAGTATCGTGCGGAAGATGTAATTGCGTTTTTTAAAAATAGAAATAAGGGGAAAAAATAATGAAACTAAAAAAAGCTCCTAATTTAAAAAATGTTTTAAAAGAGAATGTGCCGCCAGAACAAGAAATTTATATTTTAATTGGCAACCCATGGGAATTTTATCGGCTAAATCCGAAAGATGAGAAAACAAATGGGCAAGGTTTAAATTGGCAATTATTGGCGGATTTACGGGATCATGATAATCCAAACCGATATAATGAAAGTCCTGTTATTCTTGATGATAACGCGCTGGATAATTTATTTAATCTTGCTATTTTGCCTGATGGTCATGAAGTGGCTAGTATTATCGATACAAGCGATTTTTTCAAAGTAAAAAGCAGTGAAAATGGAATAACGATTCGCGAAAATCAACAGGTTTTAACTGATTTATGTAATCACTTAGCTAAAACAAGCAAAGTAAAATTTTTCGCATTAAAAAATAGCACAGGTGAGCTATTAGAGGACTTAAGTGGCTATGTAGAAAGAATTCGCCAGGATGTGGAATTTGCTAATTTAACTATTTCGCCTGAAATGATAGAGCTTGATGCGGAAACCTTAAAAAAACTTTCCGCTGCAGAAGTGGCTGAATATTTCTATAAGTGGCAAAAAAAACCATTAGCTTATCATTCAGAGCAAGGCATTATTTATGGTTACAATGGCATTATTTGGGAAGTAATTGGTGAAAACGAGTTACAGCGCAAAGTAAAAGCCTTTTACGAAGAATACAACACAAAATATAAGAATGTTGATATGCTCAATAATGTAATTAAGTGTTTAAATGTAGACTTGCCTTTATTTAAGCAAACAGATGCGAAGTTACTTGCGTTTAAAAATGGTGTTCTAAATAAGAATACATTGGAATTTATGCCGCACCGTAAAGAATACTATTTGACTGGTTTTAATCCTTGTGACTATTTAGAGACACAGACCCCTACACCAAATTTTGATAAATGGATTAATTTCATTAGCAACGATAGTGAAGAAAGAAAAAAATCGCTTCTGGCTGCACTTTATATGATTTTGAACAACCGATATGACTGGCAATTAACTTTAGAATTAATTGGAGAACCGGGGGGCGGTAAAAGCACTTTTTTACAAGTAGCTAAAATGATTAGCGGTGAAGGAAATTATACTGCTATTGATTTGGAATTATTAAAAGATGAAAAGGCGAGAGATATTATCTTGAATAAAACTTTTTTATTTTCACCAGATCAAGCTAGATTTATAGGTGATTCTTCCATTTTAAAAAGAATTTCTGGAGGTGATGAAATTACATTCAACCCGAAGAATAAAAAATCATTTAGTTCAAAGGTAAATGCCATTATTGCGATTTGTTCAAACACTTTACCTATTTATAAAAATGATGGGGGCGGAATGGAGAGACGCCGCGTACTTTTCCCATTTACACGAGCAGTAGAAGAAAAAGATAAAGACGAACATTTAGTGGAAAAAATTCAAGGTGAATTAGGGGGAATTATCCGCAAGCTTTACGATGAGTTTAGCAATCCTAATGATGCAAAAGAAGCATTAAACCGACAACGAAAAAGTAAAGAGGCATTAGAAATGAAAGTGAAAAATGACCATGTTTTAGAGTTTATTGAAGAGTTAACATTGTTAGAACAGGCCAGTAATAAAGGGCTTATTTTCGGTAGTTCGCGCGGCATGCCAGCAAATGATAGCCCACAAATTTACACAAGGCTTTACTGGGCATACTTACTTTTTTGTGATATTCATGGGAGACCAGAAAAATCACGTCTAAAACCAAATGATTTAAAACAGGAATTAGACATTGCATTTAAAACGGCAGGATACAAAATCCGATTTCAAAATCGAACGTTACAAGGCGGTTATAGTTATACCAACGTACAATTTAAAGATAAAGATAGCACAATGATGAAGTGGGGAAATTCATAAAATCTCAAAAAGCGCATTTTTAACCGGAATGCGCTTTTTTTCTAAGTTTTAAAAATTTTCCTGAAAGTAATTTTTTCTATTCACTTTTTCACTTTTTCACTCAAAAAGACTGTAAGTTATTAATATATAACAATTAATTTTTGTGAATTTTATAGTGAAAAAGTGATAAAGTGATAAAAAGGGTGATTAAGTGATAAAAATAGCCTCATAGAAGAATAATTTCCCTTATTCACCAGTGTTTTTCTAGTTTTAAATCAATACGTTAGCTTTATTTATGGTGAAAAAGTGATAAAGTGATTAAAGAAATGACATTATTTCAAATTGATTTTATTTTTGGCCAGAATCTTACATTGTATAAAACAAAAATAAACGAAAATTAAAGATTGACCGTTAAATCTCTTTTTCCCATAATCGTCCTTTGAACAAGGACAAATAATAGAAAAATTTATTTTTAACTCCCTGTATAACTCCCTAGCAGGCTATACAAAATGCTAAGATTTTAGACTACACAAGGCTTAAGCGGAAAAAGTCGTTGTTCCCTCTCACCGCCATTCAAATTACAATACTTTATAAATATCCGAGCATTTTTAAATCATATATTCTCGATATTTTATGGATATAAAAAAGCACGCATTAAGCGTGCTTTTGTTATTTATACGAGTATTTAGTTAGCGCCAACGTATCCCAACACCTGCACCTGCACCAAAATCACCACGGCTACTTGCAGTACCGCCTACTTTAAATAGCAGTTTGCCATTATCAGAAGCACGAGAATAACCGACTGCTAGCGCACTTTCATTACGGAAAGTTCCTGCACCTACACCAAGCACGCTTTCTCCAGAAGTAATTGCTTGGGGGACTTGTGTTAACGCAATAGCGCTGGAAATGCCTGCACGTAATTTTTTCACGTTGTGTTTCAAATCTGAGCGCAATGATTCAGTAGAACGTGTCATTTCAGAGCGTAAATCAGAAATCTCTTTTGTATTTGTCATCACTTGATTTGATAAGTGATCTAAACGTGAAGCGTTATTAGCAATATTTTGCACGTTATTGTTTACTTTATCAGCAAGTGCTTTGGTGTTTTGAGTATTACTTGATGAATTATGGCTGATTCTATTTTTTAGATCATCGATATCAGTTCTGTTCGTTTGAATATTGTTTGTATTATTTTTTACTTGGTTATCTAGGTTATTTAGATTTTTTTGGGTATCCGTAACGCGCTCTTCTACACCGGTGATACGATTATCTAAGTCCTTACGATTCTCTGTAATTCGTTCATCTAAATCTTTACGATTCTCCGTAATACGATTATCTAAATCTTTGCGATTTTCAGTAATTCTTTCATCCAGTGCTCGGCGATCTTCAGTAATGCGACCATCTAAACGACCCACTTCATCATTGATGCGGTTGTTGAGATTTTTATCTGTTTCATTAATACGATCATTTAGGTTTTTATCCGTTTGGTTTAAACGTTCATCAACGCCAGTAATACGATTATTTAAATCTTTCTGAGCGTTGGTAATGCGATCATCAAGACGACCCACTTCAGTTGTTACACGATTATCAATTTCAGTTTGAGTATTCGTAATTCGTTCATCTAATGCTCGGCGATTTTCTGTGATATCTTTATCTAAACGTCCCACTTCGTCATTAATGCGGTTGTTGAGATTTTTATCTGTTTCATTAATACGATCATTTAAATTTTTGTCCGTTTGATTAAGTCGAACATCGACACCAGTAATGCGATCGTCAAGTTCTTTACGCTCATTTGTAATTCGATTATCAAGAACTGAACGAGTTTCAGTAATACGCTCGTCGAGTCTTCCTACTTGAGTATAAACTTCAGTTTTTGTTGCGGTATCTTCTGCGAAAGCAAGAGATGCACTTCCAAATAAACATACAAATAATAGTGTTTTTTTCATTAGGTTTAATTCCTTTAAATAAAAAATATCCGAAATATCATAAAAGTTTCATTTGGTATGAAACGAAATGAATAATACTTGTATGAAATAATTTGGTAAATATTTTAATGTAAAAATTTACAAATATTTACATTGTAAAACAATGACTTATGACTTTGTAAGATGATTTGATTTTTTGAGAATGTATATAATGGCACGCCCTAAAGGATTCGAACCTTTGACCCACGCCTTAGAAGGGCGTTGCTCTATCCAGCTGAGCTAAGGGCGCATTTTAAGGGTTACATCTTTTGTATGGAATTTCGAGGGAAATATAAAAGAAGTGGTCGGCGAGATAGGATTTGAACCTACGACCCACTGGTCCCAAACCAGTTGCGCTACCAAGCTGCGCTACTCGCCGACGATTGAGCACAATTATAGTGAGCTTTTCTTTTCAGTCAATTAATTTTTTAGATTCCTCTTTCAATTGCTCAAAATTATTCCAGTTTTTCAACCGCACTTTTGTTGTCTTTGTAAAATAAGGCGTTGTCAGTTAAAATAGCAAACGTTTACTTAATGCCATCTTGAGGAAAAAACGCATGACTGCTCAAATTATTTCAGGTACTGAACTCTCAAAAAAAATCAAATCGGATGTTGCCAATAAAATTGAACATTATCGTGCTCAAGGTAAACGTGCACCAGGACTTGCGGTAATTTTAGTGGGTGCAGATCCCGCTTCTCAAGTCTATGTAGGCAGTAAACGAAAAAGTTGTGAGGAAATCGGGATGGTTTCAAAATCTTATGATTTACCTGAAACCACTTCGGAAGCAGAACTACTGCAACTGATAGATCAATTGAATGCGGATGAAACGATTGATGGTATTCTCGTGCAACTTCCATTGCCTGAACAAATTAATAGCACATCAGTGATTGAGCGTATTAGTCCTGAAAAAGATGTGGATGGTTTCCACCCTTATAATGTGGGGCGTTTATGTCAGCGTATTCCAACTTTACGTGCTTGCACCCCTTATGGCGTGATGAAATTATTAGAAACCACGGGCATTGATTTACACGGTAAGCATGCGGTGATCGTTGGTGCATCAAATATTGTGGGACGCCCGATGTCACTTGAACTGTTGTTGGCTGGTGCTACTGTCACGGTGACACACCGTTTTACCAAAGATTTAGAGCATCATATTCGTCAGGCGGATGTTTTAGTCGTGGCTGTGGGCAAGCCTCGTTTTATTCCAGGCGATTGGATTAAAGAAGGGGCAACAGTCATTGATGTGGGGATTAACCGTATCAATGGTAAATTAGTGGGCGATGTGGAATATGATGTGGCGATACAAAAAGCGGCTTATATTACACCAGTACCGGGTGGAGTAGGGCCAATGACGGTTGCCATGCTGATGTTTAATACACTTTATGCTTATGAGCATAACAATCAACTCGTTTAAGAAATGAAAAAAGTGCGGTTAAATTTGACCGCACTTTTTGTATTAATGTAATTTCAATCTTGGTTTTAAATAGTGGTTAAGTTTATCCACTAAAATAATCAAGCCAATTTTAATACATCCATGCAAAGCATGTTGGTGCATACGATATAAAGACACATACGCAAACTGTGCAAATTTACCTTGAACAGTTAATGGATTTTTCCCAAATTTATTTGAAATGCTACCCAATGCGGTAAAGCTTGAAAGAGAAACCAAGGTTCCTTTATCGTTGTATTTGAATGTTTTTAATGGTTTTTGCTCAAAAAGTGCAAAGATATTTTTTGCACAAGCTTTTGCCATTTGGTGTGCAGCCTGTGCTCTTGGCGGAACTAATTTACCGTTTGGTTGCATTAATGCTGCACAGTCACCAATCGCGAAAATACTGTCATCCACCGTAGTTTGAAGGGTATCTTTTACCACTAATTGATTGATGCGGTTAAGCTCTAATCCATCGAATTGCTGTGTCACGGTTGAGGTGCGAACACCCGCCGCCCACACAATCAGATCAGCTTTGATTTCTTCGCCATCTTTGGTGATAAGCGTGTTTGGTTGGGCTTCCGTGATCATCGTATTTAATTTCACATTTGCACCCATTTCTTGCAATTCATCTAATACAGCTGCAGATAAATTTTCAGGTAGAGTAGGTAATAATCGAGGGCCTGCTTCAACTAAGGTGACTTGCAAGCAAGAATTATCAATTTTGCCGTAACCATAAGAAGATAAGTCTTCAGTCGCATGATAAAGCTCTGCGGTTAATTCCACACCGGTTGCACCACCGCCAACAATCGCAATATTGACTTTGCTTTCATCCACTAATTTCTGTTTAAATTCTTCTTCACCAATATCGTCTAATACACGGTTTTCTGAGAATTTAAGGAATAATTCCAACATTCTTTGTTGAAAGCGAAGAGCTTGATCAGAGCTGTCTAAGAAAATACAGTTATCAGCGACGCCTTTTGTATTAAAATCATTCGATTTACTACCGATCGCAATCACTAAGTAATCATAAGGAATACGACGCGCAACCACGAGCATATCGCCTTCTTGCCCATAAACAGGGGCAAGTTCAACGTATTTTTGCTCACGATTAATACGCGTGATTGAACCTTGCTCAAAGCTGAAATGGTGGTTTTTCCCGTGTGCACGATAGCTAAGGGAATCGGTGCCATCATCCATTACACCTGTGGCAATTTCATGTAATAAGGGTTTCCATAAATGGGTCGCATTGCGATCCACAAGCGTCACTTTAGCCTGTTTTTTGCGACCTAATTTGTCGCCTAAAAATGTCGCTAATTCAATGCCGCCAGCACCACCGCCAACGATCACGACGTTTTTCATAAAGCTCTCCTAAAAGAAAAATTGTTAAAAATGTTAAACTAATGTAATGATAGCATAACAAATAAACAAGACGAAAAAGTTTAATGGAAATTGAGCGCACTTTATTGATGACAGCGATCGTAAAGCGGTTGCAACTGTTGAATGGTTTTTGTAATAAATGAAACGGGATCGATTTGATGAAGTTCAGCTTTTTCAATACTTTTCCCAATGCACCAAAAATCCTCATCTGAGCGTAAGAGAAGATCTTTTTCAGAAATGCTCTTCACTTGGCGAAAATCACCATATTCGCTTTCGTCTTCTCGCCAAATATCAAAATCAGCAAATTGTTTGAAATCAAATTGATCAAGCCATTGATTATATTGTTGCACATTAATTTGTGAGCGATCTGCACGATAGCAATGCCAATCTAAACACACTCTTAGTCGGCGACGATTTAATAGCACAGAAAAGATTGCTGCAGAATTTTGGTTGAACTCGTATTTAAAATAAGCAAAGAAATGAGCGCGTACCTGCCAGCCATTGGTCCAGCTTTCAATATGCGGTTTCGCAAAAGGCATGCCAAGCTGCTTTGCCACTTCTTGAATAATCGCTTTCCAATTATCCCAATGTAATTTGTAATCAGCTTTAATCGCTGGAATATCTTCCGGACAAAATTTCTTCATCTGGGCGAATTGGTAGAACGGAATATTGAACAGTTCGCAAGATTCAGCATTAAGTGAGAGCATAGTGTTTCCTTAAAAATCACAGTAATTTTTGACCGCACTTTGTGTGAAGAGCTGTTTATCTTCCCAACGCAACAGAGTCATTCGATTATTCCACACACAACCTGTATCTAAGGCATAAATACCTTGAGGGAGATTCTCATCGACTAAACTTGCCCAGTGCCCAAATACAATCGGGATCTGTTTATAAAGAGGATTATCCAAATTAAACCAAGGTATAAGCTCCGCCGGCGCATCTTTCAAAGAGGATTTACAGGCAAAATCAAAGCGATGATCTGAATAGCAAAAACGCATTCGAGTGAACGCATTAATAATGTAACGATGACGTGCTAAGCCCTGCAAATCTGGCGACCAACGATCGGGTTGTTCTGAATACATATTTTCAATGAGATAATGAAAATCGCCATGCTGTAAAATGTGTTCCACTTCAGCTGCACAAGATTTCGCGGTTTCCAAATCCCAATCTGGCGAAATGCCTGCATGTGCCATCAGGAAGTTTAATTTTTCATTATGCACAAGTAAGGGTTGATGGCGTAACCAGTCAATGAGTTCATCAAAATCGGGCGCATTAAAAATAGCATCGACACGATCACGAGGCTTCACTTTTTTAATACCCAGTGCGGTTGCAATTAGATGCAGATCGTGATTACCAAGGACAGTCTGCGCCGTACTTCCAAGTGATTTTACAAAACGAAGACATTCAAGTGATTTATCTCCACGCGCCACAAGATCCCCCACAAGATAAAGTTTATCTTGCACAGGATTGAAGTTTACTCGTTCTAATAAAAGCTGTAATTCATCATAACAGCCTTGTAAATCACCGACGAAATAGGTTGCCATTTTTGACCGCTCTTTTACTCTTCTGAATTTAAGATTTCATCTTTATTGACATCTACTGGTGGATTATCCGCTAACCAGTTTGCTAGGCGTGCATAATCTGCGATAGCTAAATTTTCTGCTCGTGCATTTAAATCAATACCAAGTGCGGTCAGATTTTCAGGTGAAAATAGTGTTGAAAGCGCATTACGCAATGTTTTACGACGTTGATTAAACGCTTGGGAGCAAACACGGTTCAACCAATATAAATCTTTTACAGGGTGCGGTAATTCTTTATGCGGAATTAAACGAACAACCGCTGAATCTACTTTCGGTGCTGGTTTAAATGCGGAAGGTGGAACTTCAAGCACGGGCATCACTTGGCAGAAATATTGCGCCATAATGGTTAAACGACCGTAAGCTTTGCTATTTGGTCCTGCGCATAACCGTTTGACTACTTCTTTTTGCAGCATGAAGTGCATATCCTGAATCACATCATGATACTTAAATAAATGGAACATCAATGGGGTAGAAATGTTGTAAGGCAAGTTACCAAACACACGTAATTTCTGACCTTTTTCTGCTAAATGTTCTTTTGCATAAAGTTCACCAAAATCAAATTGCATGGCATCCGTTTCAATAACGGTGAGCTTTTGATGTAAAAATGGATGATGACGTAAACGTTCTGCAAGGTCTCGATCAAGTTCTACTACAGTAAGATGATCGACAAGCTCTCCAACAGGCTCCGTTAATGCACCAAGCCCTGGGCCAATTTCTACTAAGAATTGATTCGATTGTGGATGAATTGCTGCCACGATACCTTGAATCACAGAAGTATCATGTAAAAAGTTTTGTCCAAAGCGTTTACGGGCGGTATGACCTAAGTGTTTTTTTGAATTCATAAAAATAATCTAATAAATGATACAGTTTGTGGTTGGTATCTTTAAATATCTAGCCACTCTGGTTTTATTTCTCTCGGAGAGAGAGCATTAACATTATCACGGTAATGAATAATATGGCATACATTTTTAGAATTGGGATGCCAATGCGTAAAATTTTCTTTGTCTTGCGAGTAAAAACAAATTATAGGTTTATTTAAACCCGAAGCAATATGAATAGTTGATGTATCAACCGAAATAAGTAGAGTACAGTTTCTAATCAACTCAATTGTATGGTAGATCGTTGTGCGAGAATTTGGATAAACAAACACATCGTCAAATTGATTAGCGATTCTACTTAAATGCTCATGAGTATCTGGTGTTGAGAGTAAGACCAATGGGCATTTACGATGATTTCTAATATATGCTAAGTAATCTACAATATGGGCATCGTTAAATTTTCTATTTTTCCCCGCGCCATAGAAGTTAATTGTAATGTAATTATTTAACTTGTTATCAGTAATAAACTGAAGAATTTCTTCTTTAGTTGAGCCATCTTGCGGAATATCATAGCTTTCATCACTTAGACTGATATTTGACTGGGCTAAAGCCTCTTTATAAATCTCTGAAAAATGGCCGTCTTTAGTAATATTTATATTAAAAATATTATAATCCGCTTTTCTATAGCCTATATAATTACGCGCATTGAGTATTCTCAATAGCAATAAGTCTCGGTTTCTAAGTACAATGGTTGGATCAATGACAACATCGTATCTTTCTTTTCTAATAAGCAGTGCTGTCTTAATGTAGTCGAGAATGCTTCTTTTCTTTACAAGATAAATCTCATCAATATTATGATTTTTTTGGAACAGATAAGCGTTCTGTTTCGTGCAGATGACACCAATCTTTATCAAGGGGTTAAATTTCTTTATCTCCCGAAAAACAAAAGAACTAACGATATAGTCGCCAATTTTCCCATCTTGTCGCAAAAATAAGAAACTCTTAGGATGTTCTAAACTTTGGGGGGGGGTTGCTCTTGACGATTTATCAAGTATCAATTTCCCGATTTTTAACCTTAGGGCTTTTAGCTTATTCATATTGTTTCCCATCATATGTCCATAAACTTTAATGACTTAGATGATAAATAGTATTTAGGGGAGAAATTATAATCGAGGTATCCTAATACGGAAGCGGGCAGTTTCTTTCCATCTGTTGAATAAAAAAAGTAAAGTCTAACCCCAAACCAGAAAGGCGTTTAGCAATATTTTCTCTTCTTGTTGAATTTTTTAAACTAATTACAATTATTTTAGGTATAGCCATAAATAACCCTTGGGTTGAAGTCATTGGTTGACATACAAATTGACGAAAATCTAAGTAAAGTTTGCTTTAGCCTTTTTCGATAGAACAGTCCTCTTGAAAGTGGATGTCATATAAGGCTTAGATCTTACTGGTTTCGAATGCTAAATTAATTTCTACCAGATCTACTTTTTGAAATATTATAATCGAATTATTGAAAAAATAATGGGGATTTCAACAAAATACCATTTTAATCTTTCGTCTAACATTAAAAACGGCTATAATTCGCCCGTTTTTCATTTATAGCCGCAAAAAGTGCGGTCAAAAAATCATTATTTTAGAGGATAAAATGGCAAAAGAAGATTGCATTGAAATGCAAGGCACAATTTTGGAAACCTTACCAAATACCATGTTCCGCGTTGAGTTAGAAAATGGTCACGTGGTGACTGCACATATTTCTGGCAAAATGCGTAAAAACTATATTCGTATCTTAACGGGCGATAAAGTAACTGTAGAAATGACACCTTATGACTTAAGCAAAGGTCGTATCATTTTCCGTAGCCGTTAATTTAGAAATGAAAAGAAAAGCCGATATGTTGATATCGGCTTTTTTTGTTTGAAAAGCGTACAAATTATTTGAAGTCTGAAAAAAAATCTGTATAATCAGCGCCCTTAGCCACGTTCATTTTTTCGTTCCTTGCCTTTGCAGATTGGTGGCTAATCTACGTCAAAGGCTGATTAACCCGTAAGGAGCAGTAATGCGTCACTACGAAATCGTGTTTATGGTTCATCCGGACCAAAGCGAGCAAGTACCAGGTATGATCGAACGTTACACAGGTTCTGTTAAAGAAGCTGGTGGTCAAGTTCATCGCCTAGAAGATTGGGGTCGTCGTCAATTAGCGTACCCAATTAACAAATTACACAAAGCACACTATGTGCTTATGAATGTAGAAGCGCCTCAACAAGTCATCGACGAGCTAGAAACGACTTTCCGTTATAACGATGCTGTATTACGCAGTCTTGTTATCCATACTAAGCACGCCGTAACCGAAGCGTCCCCAATGAAAGCGGCTAAAGAAGAACGTAAACCTTTAGCTGAAGTTGAAAACAACGATTTTGAGGATGCTGAAGAGTAATTCAAAACTTGATAATCGCTTCTCGTTAATCGGCACAGTGTGTCAATTACCTAAACGAAGCAAAAGCCCTAACGGGATTGCGCATTGCCAGTTTTGGCTGGAACATCGTTCCGAACAAGTCGAAAGTGGTTTATCACGCCAAGCGTGGTTAAAGATGCCAGTTCAAGTCAGTGGCAATCAGTTAATAGAAAAAACTCAAAGCATTACGGTCGGCAGTAAACTTCTTGTGGTGGGGTTTATAACTTCACATAAAACCTCAAATGGTTTAACGCAGTTAGTATTGCATGCCGAGCAAATCGAATTTATAGATTAGGAGACAGCCAAATGGCACGTTATTTCCGTCGTCGTAAGTTCTGCCGTTTCACAGCGGAAAATGTTGTTGAAATCGATTACAAAGATATCGCTACATTAAAGAACTACATTTCTGAAAGCGGCAAAATTGTACCAAGCCGCATTACCGGTACTCGTGCGAAGTACCAACGCCAATTAGCACGCGCAATCAAACGCGCTCGTTATTTAGCGTTATTACCTTACTCTGATTCTCATCACAATTAAGAAGGAGTTAGGAAATGCAAGTAATTCTTTTAGATAAAATCGTTCACCTAGGTAACGTAGGTGATCAAGTTAATGTTAAATCTGGTTTCGCTCGTAACTTCTTAATCCCACAAGGTAAAGCGGTTATGGCAACTAAAGCTAACATTGAACACTTTGAAACTCGTCGCGCAGAGTTAGAAGCAGCGGCAGCCGCAAGTTTAGCAGCAGCTCAAGCTCGTGCAGCACAAGTGACTGCATTAGGTTCTGTAACTATCGCATCTAAAGCTGGTGAGGAAGGCCGTTTATTCGGTGCAATCACCACTCGTGATGTAGCAGAAGCAGTAACTGCAGCAGGCGTTGAAATTGCGAAAAGCGAAGTTCGTTTACCAAACGGTCCAATCCGTACTCTTGGTGACCACGATGTTCGTTTCCAACTTCACGGCGAAGTATTTGCAACATTAGATGTTATCGTTGTTGCAGAATAATTATCAAAATTTTTGATAAAAGAAAACCCGACGTAATGTCGGGTTTTTTGTTTTTCTAGATTAAGAGAATATTTTGGTTATTCGTCGAGAATAAAAAAGTGCGGTCATTTTTGACCGCACTTTTATTTCTTCACTTTAGTATTTTTAAATTACAAACCTAATACGGCAAATAACACCCAAACAGTGTAAATGGTTGCTAGACCGTAGAAGATAAATCCGCCTGCTGGCACGTGAATTTTAAGATCGTGCATCGCGTGATGAATACGGTGTAAGCCACACCACATTGGGAAAATGGTTAAAACTAAGATAACTAATTTTCCGATCCAAGAATAAGCGAATGTAATTAAGTTATGTGGATCAATTAATCCGAACGGTAACAATAAACCAAGGATTAAGATTACCACAGGAAAGAAAATCGCACTGACAGTACCGCCAGCACCAAACATCAACCATACTGGTGGTTCACCAGAGCGTTTTGGATTTTGTTCGACCATTTTTTCTCTCCCTACATATAAACTAAAATTAATGCGATAACACTAATCACAGCGGTAACTGCCCAAAGTGCATTTCTTAACACGTGATGTGGTAAACGCTCATTTTTAACAATGATGTTCATCACTTTTGGTGTCATCACGAAATAAGTTGCAGTGTGATATAAAGTCGCAATTAATGTGATGATATTTAAGAACACCACAATTGGATTTCTTAAGAAGCCAATGAAATCAATAATGCCTAGACCTGGAACAGGATTGCTTGCAAGGCAAAGTACACCATAAAGCAATACGATACAGAACCATACAGCAAAGATAGAGGTTGCTTCACGTACCATATAAGCTTTGTAGAAATCCAATTTTTGCCACCAAGTAGCCGTCATTGGGCGAACATATTTTTTACGTTTACTTATTGTTACTGACATATTCTTCCCCTTAGCCTTTTGGTTTTAGCATTGAGATAACATAATCTTTGGCACTTTCCACTTTGCCTTGGTTGATTGCAGAAGCTGGATCCACGTGTTTTGGACACACTTCAGAACAATAACCAACGAAAGTACAGCTCCAAACACCGTTTTTACCATTTAATAATGGCATACGTTGTGCTTTACCATGGTCACGGTTATCAAGGTTGTAACGGTGTGCCATTGTAATCGCTGCAGGGCCTAAGAATTCAGGGTTTAAACCAAATTGTGGACAAGCCGCATAGCATAAGCCACAGTTGATACACATTGAGAATTGACGATATTTTTCAAGTTGTGCCGGCGTTTGTTTAGTACGGCTGACTTGCAATTCTTTTGATGGATGTGGTTTACCATCTAACGGTGGTGCTTCGTTACCAATAATATAAGGTTTAATCGCCTCTAAACTTTCGATAAAGTGGCTTAAATCAACCACTAAGTCGCGTTCGATAGGGAAGTTTGCTAATGGTTCAATACGCATATGGCCGCTGTAATCACGTAAGAACGTTTTACAAGCCAATTTAGGTTTGTTATTCACCATCATCCCACAAGAACCGCAGATCGCCATACGGCAAGACCAGCGATAAGAAAGAGACGGTTCAAGTTTATCTTTAATGTAACCTAACGCATCTAAAAGAGAGGTTTGGTTATCATAAGGTACTTGATAAGAGCTTAAATGTGGCTCTTGATCGTTTTCTGGGTTGTAGCGTAATACTTCTACAGTCATTACTGGTGAATTAGCCATTTGCTTGCTCCTTAGCTTTCGCAGCCGCTTCTGCCGCTTCTGCTTCAGCACCATAAACACGTTTTGCTGGTTGAGATTTAGTGATTTTCACCGGGCTGTATTCAATACGCGGTGCATCATCGCCATTGTAGTAAGCAAGGGTGTGTTTTAAATAATTCACATCATCACGTTCAGTGTAGTCTAAGCGTTGGTGTGCACCACGAGACTCTTTACGTTCAATTGCAGAGTTGGCAATAGATTGTGCGACATCAAGGATGTAACCTAATTCTACGGTGTAAAGCACATCGGTATTGAATACGCTTGAACGGTCTGCAACACGAATACGTTTATAACGTTCTTTAAGCTCAGCAATTTTATCTACTGCTTTTTGCATGCTTTCTTGGTCACGGTAGATACCACAACCTTCTTCCATTACGGTACCCATTTCGTCACGGATTTCAGACCAAGATTCATTACCTTCTTGGTTATAAAGTGCTTTAAGGCGAGCCACAACATCTTGTGCTTGTGCATCAACTGCTGCACGGTTTGCTGCTTGTGCTTCTGCTGCACGTTGTGCGGCATATTCACCTGCAACACGGCCTAAAACCACTAATTCTGCAAGTGAGTTAGAACCTAAACGGTTTGCACCGTGTAAACCAGAAGACGCACATTCACCCACAGCAAATAATCCTTTAATACGAGTTTCGCTGTTGAAATCCACTTCGATACCACCCATGGTGTAGTGAACAACCGGACGAACTGGAATTGGTTCATTAACTGGGTTTACACCTTCATAAGCACTGGCTAATTCACAAATGAATGGAAGACGTTCATGTAAATATTTTTCACCTAAGTGACGTAAGTCAAGGTGAACCACATCAACACCTTTTGCAGTTTTTAAGGTGTTACCTTTTTTCCATTCTTGCCAGAACGCCTGTGAAACTTTATCACGTGGACCAAGTTCCATATATTTGTTTTCAGGTTTACCGATTGGGGTTTCAGGACCTAGACCATAATCTTGTAAATAACGATAGCCGTTTTTATTCACTAAGATACCGCCTTCACCACGACAACCTTCCGTCATTAAGATACCGGTGTTCGGTAAGCCGGTTGGGTGGTATTGGACGAATTCCATATCACGAAGAGGAACACCATGACGATATGCCATTGATAAACCATCACCGGTTACGATACCGCCGTTGGTGTTGAATTTAAATGCACGACAGCCACCGCCAGTTGCAATCACCACTGCGTTTGCATTAATTTGAACAAGTGAACCTTCCATCATATTCATCGCAACCATACCGCGAGCATGGCCATCATCAACTAGGATGTCTAAAACAAAGTGCTCATCAAAGCGTTGAATTTGTGGATATTGAATGGATGTTTGGAAAAGAGTATGTAATAAGTGGAAACCGGTCTTATCTGCCGCGAACCAAGTACGCTCGATTTTCATTCCACCGAAACGGCGCACGTTCACATCACCATCAGCTTTACGGCTCCAAGGACAGCCCCAACGTTCAAGTTGAGTCATTTCTACTGGAGAATGTTCAACGAAGTATTCCACCACATCTTGTTCACATAACCAGTCACCACCGGCAACGGTATCGTGGAAGTGTTTATCGTAGGAATCTTCCTCTTTAATTACTGCGGCCGCACCACCTTCTGCTGCCACCGTATGGCTACGCATAGGATAAACCTTAGAAACTAATGCGATCTTTAAGTTAGGGTTTGCTTCTGCTGCTGCAATTGCTGCACGTAAACCGCCGCCACCGGCACCAACAATAGCAATATCGACATTAACCGTTTGCACGATATCCTCCAATCAATAGAAAGTAAAAAAATAAAATGCCCTAAATAAATAGGGGATATATTGCCATTCTGCCATTTTTGTTTACAAATTAGTAACCTTTTTTCCGGAATAAACGGATAAAATATCAAAAGTGTGATCTAACTCAAAAAAGTTACTTTTTTTATATTTTTTAGATGATAACCGTTTTCGTTTAAGAATGATTTAGTCGGATTATTGAGTTAAAAATCGCTCTTGTTTACAATAGTCTTATTCATTTTAAAGGTGAAAACGGAGAAAAAAATGACCGCACTTAGCGATAAAAAAACAGAATGGCAACCTTCTGCATCAATTCAAAACTTATTGGCGCGTGCCAAAATCATTGCAGATATCCGCCAGTTTTTTACTGAACGTGGATTATTAGAAGTAGAAACCCCTGTTTTAAGTGAGTTTGGCGTAACAGATCTTCACCTTTCCACCTTTAATACAGAATTTGTTGCCCCTTTTGACGAACTCTCGAAAACGCTCTGGCTTTCCACAAGTCCGGAATATCACATGAAGCGTTTACTGGCGGCAGGCAGCGGACCGATCTTTCAAATTGGTAAAGTGTTCCGTAATGAAGAAGCGGGTAATCGCCATAATCCGGAATTCACCATGCTTGAATGGTATCGACCGCACTTTGACATGTATCGTCTGATGAATGAAGTGGATGATTTGTTACAACAGATCCTCGATTGTAAACCGGCAGAAACCTTAAGTTATCAGTTTGTTTTCCAAGAATATGTCGGATTAGATCCATTATCAGCCACTCGTCAAGAATTGGTGGAAGCCGCACGTAAACACAACTTTATGGCAGATGAAGATGAAGATCGTGATACCTTATTACAATTTCTATTCAGTGAAGTGGTAGAGCCTAAAATCGGACAAGAAGCACCTGTTGCGGTTTATCATTTCCCTTCTTCCCAAGCCGCACTTGCACAACTTAGCCCAGAAGATAGCCGTGTGGCAGAACGTTTTGAGTTCTATTATAAAGGCTTAGAGTTAGCCAACGGTTTCCATGAGCTCACAGATGCACGAGAACAACAATACCGCTTTGAAAAAGACAATCGCCTACGCGAAAAAGCAGGATTGCCACAGCGTGAAATTGACTATCGTTTTCTAGGGGCATTACAAGCAGGTATTCCAAATACTTCTGGTGTGGCTTTAGGGGTCGATCGTTTAATTATGATTGCATTAGGCGCGGAAAGTATTAAAGAAGTGATTTCATTTTCGATAGAATGTGCCTAGTTTGCTCAAAAAATATTCATTATGTCTTCGAAAATGAATAAAAAAGAAGAATAAATTGCTCAAAATAGAGCGATCATTGTATAGACAAAATTCTGAAAAGTTCGATGTGAAAGGATGTTTTTGATTAAAAAATGTCCTTTTTTGTGTAAAAAATGTGATCTTGATCCGATTTTAGAAAATTGAAACGGATCCTCCATTGACACTATAGGTTTATTTTGTAATATTTGCGACGTCTATTTCGGAGATTGAACTTTTTATGAAAAATTGCTTCAATCAAAAATCATAGGTAACAACCAAAAGGAATAACAATTATGAAAAAGACACTAGCAGCATTAATCGTTACTGCATTTGCCGCTTCAGCAGCAAACGCAGCAGTAGTTTATGACAACGAAGGTACTAAAGTTGAATTAAACGGTTCTCTTCGTTTAATCATGGAAAAAGCGGATAAAAAAGTGTACAACGCCGCTAACCAATCAACTAAAAAAGCTAACTCTGCTTTACGTAATGCAGGCTCACGTTTCGGCATCACTGTAAAACATAACTTAGATAACGATTTCTATGCATTAGGTCGTTTAGAATCCCGTTTTGATGATACAGAATCTCGTGACCAATTCGGTAGTCTTTATGCTAAACGTGCTTATGTAGGTTTAGGTAGCAAAGCAACTGGTGATATCACATTCGGTCGTCAATTAACTATCGCAGATGATTTAACCCAAGCAAATGACTATGAATATGGCTTTATTCCAAAAGGTGAATATATTCCTACTGCGGGTACTGGTGTAGTTCGTTATGACTATAAAGGTATTGAAGGTTTACAATTAAGTGCAAACTATAACTTTGGTCAAAAAAATAATGAAAAAGGCAAAGCACTTGATCCAGCTATCAAAAATGCATTTGGTTTCGGTGCATTATACACAGCGGGTGATTTAGATGCGCGTTTCGCTTATGGCCACACTAGCTTTGAAACTGATGCGTCATATAAACACCGTGTAGATGGTTTCTTAGCATCATTAGGCTATAAATTTGGTGATTTCACATTAACTGGTGACTTCGCTTATGGTCATGAAAAATTTGATGATGAAAAAACAAACAAATTCTATGTGGCTCCAGGTTTCGCATATCAAGTTCTTCCTGCGTCTAAAGTATATGGTAACTACCTATATGAACGCGTAAAAGGTGAAAACACTAAAGATAAAACTCACGGTTTCTTACTTGGTGCAGATTACCAACTTCATAAACAAGTTGTATTATTTGTAGAAGGCAAATATGTGACTACTAAAGAGTACGTTAACGATACTTACGATGGTAAAACTAAAGACAGAGCTATCGGTGTAGGTATGCGTGTATTCTTCTAATCTTTGATTAGATAAGAATCTTAAAAGGCGAATCGAAAGGTTCGCCTTTTTGTTTATTTTTTAAATCTCCCCAACTCTTTTTAAATCTCCCCAAACCCCTCTTTACAAAAGAGGGGCTTTTTTATGATGTTGCTTTTAGTAATTTTATTGGGAATATATTTGAGAGAGTTAAGAACGGAGAACGTTTATGGGCGGGCTATTAAGCTCCCCCTCTTTCGCAAAGAGGGGGCTGGGGGGAGATTTAACTACTTCAACTTATCCAAAACCAATTTCCCCATCATTTCAATATGTGCTTTTTCAGCATTCAATGCAGGGATATAGTGATAAGACACACCACCGTGATTTAAGAACGTCTCTTTGTTTTCAACCTCAATTTCTTCTAAGGTTTCTAAGCAATCTACCGAAAAACCTGGGCAAATCACGGCGATTTTTTGAATCCCTTGAGAAGCGGCTTCTTCTAAAAAGTGATCCGTATAAGGTTGTAACCATTCTTCACGGCCAAAACGAGATTGGAACGTCATATTCCATTGGTTTTCCGTTAAACCAAGTTTATCCACAATGGCAATCGTGGTTTGTTTACAATGCTGACGATAATAATCGCCCATATTCTCATAACGTAATGGAATGCCATGATAAGAAAAGAGCAAAAACTCATCGGGTTTTAACCGCACTTTGATGGAATCCACCAACGCATTAATGTAGTTTTCATCAAGATGATAAGAATGAATAAACTCAAAAGGCACAATATTGCGCTCTTGCGCAATGGCTCGATTGAATGCATCGATTAATGCACCTGTTGTTGTGCTGGAATATTGTGGATAAAGCGGCAATACAATTATGCGTTCCACCTCATTTTTGAGTAAATTTTTGACCGCACTTTGCATTGAAGGATTGCCGTAAGTCATGGCAATTTCGATTTGTGCATTGATGCCTTGTTCAGTCAAATAAGCTTGTAAACCTGCTTGTTGTTGCCTTGTAATGGCAAGCAGGGGAGAGCCTTGTTCTGTCCAAATAGATTGATAATTTCGTGCAATGCGTTTAGAACGCATAGGTAAAATAATCGCTTTTAAAAGGGGATACCATTTCCAACGCGGCAAATCGACCACACGGGGATCCATTAAAAAATCTGCTAAATAACGGGAGATCGCAGCGGGTTGAGGGGCATCAGGCGTACCAAGGTTCGCTAAAATGATGCCAATTTTTTGAGTTGTAGTCATAAATGTTTGATATAAAGCGTTAATCGAGAAACGCAGCAAAGTTTATCTTGTTCATCGCGAATGTCAATTTGCCAAACATGGGTATTTTGACTTAAAGCAATTGGCGTGGCCTTTGCGGTAACAAAACCTTTTTTCACAGGGCGAAGATGATTGGCGTTGATATCTAATCCTAAGGCAACTTGTCCTTCTTCTATACAGAGAAATCCCGCCAAAGAACCAATGGTTTCAGCCAACGCAACAGACACACCGCCATGTAATAAACCGAAAGGTTGAGTGGTGCGATGATCAACGGGCATTTTTGCCTCAATCCAGTTTTCACCATAAGCCGAAATCTCAATGCCTAAATGCCCAACCGCACAATGTTTCCCCATTTCGTTGAGCTGTTCAAGCGTGAACGCTTTTTTCCAAATTGCCATATACTTTTCCTTATCTTATTTGATGGCGTTAGTTTGATCTAATTCGATACTTTCGTAAAGAAAAAAGAAAGGCAGTATAATGATTTTAGTACGCAATTTTGCTTATTTTTTACACAAAAATTTACACTTCTTTAAGTTTCTCGTAAAAATTTTCAAAAATCTTTACATATATTTACATAACTTAAGTTTTACCTTAATTAATTGTAATTTTAGGTAAATCCTTTTTATTGTGCTTTCTTTTCGTACAGAGTTCGCTTAAAATAAGCTGTTCCGACCAGAAAGGAAGGGGGAACTGTTGTCAAAATTTGTGGTCTTCGCCTTTCTGACGTTGAATTTTTCGGCGCTCTTGCATAAGCAAGGGCATCTTAATCATCCTAATAAAAAGGAATAA
>NZ_JAPWBP010000007.1:0-112022 GCF_041433495.1 Haemophilus sp. 27098_8_127 | reverse complement strand
GGACACCGCCAGGTACTGAATGTGAACCCCGAGCTGAATGGCTTGGGGTTTTTGTTTATGGAATTTTCAATATTTTAGCAAAGCGTTGATTCTATGATACAATCACCGCTGTAATTTTAATAAAACAAGAGAAAATATGACCGCACTTAATGTATTAATTTATCCAGATGATCACCTTAAGGTTGTTTGTGAGCCAGTTGCAGAAGTCAATGATGACATTCGCAAAATTGTAGATGATATGTTTGATACGATGTACCAAGAAGAAGGCATTGGTCTTGCAGCACCGCAGGTAGATATCTTGCAGCGTATTATTACGATTGATATTGAAGGCGACAAACAAAATCAATTAGTGTTGATCAATCCAGAAATTTTAGCGTCTGAAGGTGAAACAGGTATTGAAGAGGGTTGTTTATCTATTCCTGGATTCCGTGCCTTAGTGCCCCGTAAAGAAAAAATCACGGTAAAAGCCTTAGATCGTCATGGAAAAGAATTTACGCTTGATGCAGATGGTTTATTAGCGATCTGTATTCAGCATGAAATCGATCATTTAAACGGTATTTTATTTGTGGATTATCTTTCACCGTTGAAACGTCAACGTATCAAAGAAAAATTAGTGAAATATAAAAAACAAATTGCAAAACAATAATCAAAAGTGCGGTATAAAATGACCGCACTTTTCCTATCAACGCCATAACGTAGAACATTATGAAATCATTGAATATCATCTTTGCCGGTACGCCGGACTTCGCAGCACAACATCTTGCTGCACTCTTAAACTCTCATCACAATATTATTGCTGTTTATACACAGCCTGATAAACCGGCTGGTCGCGGTAAAAAATTACAGGCGAGTCCTGTAAAGCAATTAGCTGAACAGCATCAAATCCCTGTTTATCAACCAAAATCCTTGCGTAAAGAAGAAGCACAAGCAGAGCTTAAAGCGTTAAATGCTGATGTAATGGTTGTTGTTGCTTATGGTTTGATTTTACCTCAAGCAGTGTTGGATATGCCTCGTTTAGGTTGTTTAAATGTGCATGGTTCTCTGTTGCCACGTTGGCGTGGCGCTGCACCTATTCAGCGGTCCATTTGGGCAGGGGATCAACAAACTGGTGTGACGATTATGCAAATGGATGCAGGCTTAGATACTGGCGATATGTTACACAAAGTGTATTGTGATATTGATGCACAAGAAACCTCAACCTCGCTTTACCATAAATTAGCTGAAATTGCGCCAGCTGCATTGATTGATGTTTTGGATCATTTGGAAGAAGGGAAATTCATTGCAGAAAAACAAGATGATAGCCAAAGTAACTATGCAGAGAAACTTTCCAAAGAAGAGGCTAAATTAGATTGGTCGCTATCGGCAGTCCAGCTTGAACGCAATATCCGCGCGTTTAATCCTTGGCCGATTAGTTTCCTACAGTTAACTGATGAGCAAGGTAATGAACAAACCTTAAAAATTTATGCTGCAGCGGTATTGCCACATGTGGATAAACCGGCAGGAACAATTTTAAGTGTCGATAAAAAAGGTATCCAAATTGCCACGAAAGAAGGCGTTTTAAATTTATTGCAACTTCAGCCCGCAGGCAAGAAACCTATGTCTGTGCAAGACTTCCTCAATGGTCGAGCAGATTGGTTCCAGGTTGGTAAGGTTCTAAACTAATGGTATTTCAACGCAAAAAAACGGGAAAATCGACCGCACTTTCGGTACGCGCTATTGCTGCTCAAGTGATTTTACAGGTTTTAGATCAGGGTAAGTCCTTATCAACGTTACTTCCAGAAGTGCAATCGCAAGTAAAACCACAGGATTTACCTTTATTACAGGAAATCACCTTTGGTATTTGTCGCGTATTGCCTCGTTTAGAAAATATTATAAAAAAACTATTAGATAAGCCATTGAAGGGCAAGCCCCGTATTGTACATTGCTTGTTATTAGTAGGGTTATACCAGTTACTTTATATGCGCGTGCCCGCTCATGCTGCAGTGGATGAAGTGGTGAACGCCACAAAATCATTAAAATCGGATAGTTTCCGTGGTTTGGTTAATGGTGTACTGCGTCGCTTCTTACGGGAACAAGATGATATTCTTGCTGTAGTAGATAAACATTGGCAAACGCTTCATCCTGAATGGTTTGTGAATAAACTCAAAAAAGCTTATCCGAATTGGCGTGAAATTATTGAGGCGAATAACCAAAAGCCACCAATGTGGTTGCGGGTCAATCAACAGCAAAATAACACGAAAACTTACCGCACTTTGTTGGAAGAGCAAGAGATAGCAGCGTTTGAATGTGATAATCCACATGCTTTGCGCTTAGCTCAACCACTTTCGGTCACAAAGTTGCCAAATTTTGCACAAGGTGCGGTGACAGTTCAGGATCTCAATGCACAATGGTCTGCTTTGTTGCTTGAGCCACAAAATGATGAATTAATTTTAGATGCTTGCGCGGCGCCAGGTGGGAAGACTACACATATTTTAGAGATGGCACCGCAAGCGAAAGTGATTGCGCTTGATGTCGAGGCTCATCGCTTAAAACGCGTCGAAGAAAATCTTGCCCGTTTGAATCAACAGGCGACGGTTGTTTGTGGTGATGCGACCGAGCCTGAAAAGTGGCTTTCAGAAATAGGTTTAAGTGGTGCATCCTTTGATCGTATTTTATTAGATGCACCTTGCTCAGCAACGGGCGTGATTCGTCGTCATCCAGATATTAAATGGTTACGTCAAGAAACGGATATTGCTCAATTGGTTGCTTTGCAAGGACAAATTCTAAAAGCGCTGTGGGCAAAATTAAAACCTAATGGTATTTTGCTTTATGCGACTTGCTCGGTGCTTCCTGATGAGAACAGTCAGCAAATACAGCATTTTTTAGCTGAAACACCCGATGCAGAATTAATGCCATTGCCGTTTGAACAAACGGAAAATACGATTGGAATCCAATTCCTGCCACAAGAGAATGGCGGTGATGGGTTCTATTATGCAAAATTGAGAAAACGGTCGGCTTAAATGAATTTGCCTTTAATTGATGTCGTCATTCCTTGCTATAACACTGAACACACGCTTGTTCGTGCAGTAGAGTCTGTGTTGCAGCAAAATAATCTTGGTCACCTTTGGCTGATTGATGATGCATCGACAGATAATACATTTGCATTAGCCTTACAGCTTGCAGAACAATATCCTGACAGAATCTCTATCGAGCAAATGCCGAAAAATAGTGGTGTTGCAATGGCTCGAAATTGGGGTGCGATGCTCTCGGCTAAAAGTGCGGTCGATTTTGTCGCGTTTTTAGATGCAGATGATGCATATGAACCTGGTGCATTAGAAGTAGCTGCGGCAACCTTTCATTTTCAGCCAGATACTTCAGTCGTGAGATTAGCATTAAAACCGATAAATTTAGCCCAACGTTATGCGGAACACCCTAATTTTGATCAGGCATGGCAATATATGCGCATGACCTGCGGGGGAAATATCGTTTTCAATAAAGCTTTTTTCTTAGCGTGTGGCGGATTTCCAACACATCAATTATTCCGAGAGCTCGGCGGTGAAGATGGAGCCTTGGGCATTGCAACCACTAAAACGGCAAAAGTGGCGACCTTATTTGAAGATGTGGGTGTGTTGCATTTTTGTCGTGAAGGCATGCATGCGGAGCGTTTACTCGATGGCCTGTTATTTAGTAAACAAGATCCAGCGATTACAGCCGAAAAAATGGCAGAAGCTGAACAAGTCACATCGACTATTTGTCGCCGTATTGAGGCATTAAAGTGCGGTCTAAATTCAGCTGAAATTGGCATCCGACCTTTGGTTGTGGAGAGAACAGAATGAAAATAATCATCTTAGGTGCAGGGCAAGTAGGCACAACACTTGCGGCAAATTTAGTGAGTGAAGATAACGACATCACACTGGTAGATAATGAATCTCAACATTTGCAGAATTTGCAAGATAAGCATGATTTACGCGTAGTTAAAGGTTCCCCTTCTTCACCCAAGGTTTTACGTGATGCGGGCGCCGCTGATGCAGATTTGATGATTGCCGTAACAGCATCAGATGAAATCAATATGATTGCTTGCCAGTTGGGATATACCCTTTTCAATACCCCAACACGTATTGCACGTATTCGTAATGCGGAATATTTGCGCGAGAAAGATAAATTATTTAATAATGAAAACGTGCCTATCGATCATCTGATTTCACCAGAAAATTTAGTTACGGATGAGATTACGCGTTTAATTGCTTATCCAGGCGCGTTGCAAGTGGCACATTTTGCCAATAATCGAATTAGCATTGTGGTTGTAAAAGCCTATTACGGTGGCCCGTTAGTGGGCTATGCACTATCTGCTTTTAAAGAGCATATGCCACACATTGATTGCCGAATCATTTCGATTTTACGTAATGATAGATTAATTCGTCCGCAAGGCTCGACCATTATTGAGGCAGGCGATGAAATTACCTTTATTTGTGCGACGGAACACATTAAAGCGGTGATGAGTGAGTTGCAACGCCTTGAGAAAATCTACAAACGTATCATGATCGTTGGCAGTGGGAATATTGCCTCAGGTGTAGCAAAACAGTTAGAAGATAAGTATCAAGTAAAACTCATTGAGCGCGATGGAGAAAAAGCGAAAGTTTTAGCTGAAAGACTCTCTAAAACCCTGGTTTTCCATGGGGATGCTTCTGACCAAAATTTGCTTTTTGAAGAGCATATTGAGAGCGTCGATGTCTTTTTATCTCTAAGTGCGGATGATGAAGCCAATATTATGTCGGCGTTACTGGCAAAACGCCTAGGGGCTAAAAAAGCCATGGTGCTTATTCAACGCATGGCGTATATCAATTTGATTCAAGGCGGAACCATTGATATTGCGGTTTCACCACAACAAGCGACAATCTCAGCTTTATTAGGACATGTGCGTAAAGGGGATATCAAAAATGTGGCCTCTTTGCGTCATGGTACTGCGGAAGCCATTGAACTTGTGGTACATGGAGATTCGACCACATCCAATGTGGTTGGAAGACAGATTGGCGATATTAAACTTCCAGTTGGTGCAATGATTGCGGCAATTTTACGTAAAAATGAGGTTATCATTGCACGTCGTCAGGTGACCATTGAAGAAGGTGATAGTGTCATTGTTTATATTAATGACAAGAAATCTGTGTCAGAAATAGAAAAATTATTCCAACCAAGTGCATTTTTTATTTAAATAACAGTTTACTTTTTAATCTAAAAATCTATAATACGCACTCTTTTAATTTTTTAAACCAACACAAAAGGAAATTTTATGAGCTTTCTTAAAGAATTCCGCGAATTCGCAGTACGCGGCAACGTAGTAGACATGGCAGTCGGTGTGATCATCGGTGGTGCTTTTGGTAAAATCGTAAGTTCACTTGTCGGCGACGTAGTAATGCCTGTATTAGGTATCTTAACTGGTGGCGTAGATTTCAAAGATTTAAAAATCACGTTAGCACAAGCAGTAGGTGACACTCCAGCAGTAACTTTAAACTACGGTGCATTTATTCAAAACGTATTTGACTTCATCATCATTGCATTCGCAATCTTCATGATGATCAAAGGTATCAACAAAGTGAAAAAACCAGTAGAAGAAGTAAAAGGTCCTTCACAAGAAGAATTACTTACTGAAATTCGCGATTTATTAAAAAAACAATAAGAATTTAATTCAAATAAAAAAGGTTGGTATTTTACCAACCTTTTTTTTTACCTAAAATTTAAGCTTTTAATAATAATGCGACGGCCTCGCAAGCAATGCCTTCACTTCGGCCTGTAAAGCCAAGTTTTTCTGTTGTGGTTGCTTTCACGTTGACTTGCTCAATATCACAATGTAAATCTTCCGCAATTTTCGCTCGCATTGCATCGATATGAGGACGCATTTTAGGGGCTTGAGCAATAATGGTTACATCCACATTACCGACCTTATAGCCTTTTGCTTGTACTTGGCGGAATGCTTCTCGTAATAAAACACGGCTATCTGCATTCTTGTATTGCATATCGGTATCAGGGAAGAGTTTACCAATATCACCTAATGCTACTGCACCTAATAAAGCATCTGTTAAGGCATGTAAGGCGACATCACCATCAGAATGGGCAATAAACCCAGTGTGGTAAGGCACTTCAACGCCACCAATAATTAAAGGGCGGTCTTCACCAAAGGCATGAACATCAAACCCATGTCCAATTCGTATCATAGAATTTTCCTTGTTAAATAAAATTCGGCTAAAGCTAAATCTTCTGGACGTGTCACTTTAATATTATCACTTCGTCCTGCAACTAAGTGCGGTTGAAATCCGGCAAGTTCCATCGCAGAGGCTTCATCTGTAATATTGGCGCCTTGAGAAAGCCCCTGTTTAAGTGCATTTCTTAATAAATCGCAACGGAAAAATTGAGGCGTTTGTGCAAGCCAAAGTTCGGAGCGATCTTCTGTTTTAATAATATTTTGTTGTTTATTCGCGCGTTTAATCGTATCGACCGCTGGAATAGCTAAAATAGCACCTTGCTCATCATCGATTTGGAGCAATTTATCTAAATCTTGATGTGTTAAACAAGGTCTGGCTGCATCATGCACCAACACCCAAGCATGGTCATTTTTGATCGCGTTGAGTCCATTTAGAACTGACTCAGCTCGTGTTTCACCACCTTCAACGAGGGTGATGTTTTGATGAGAGAATAAGGTAATTTCAGAAAGATAGGGATCATTTTTTCCCACCGCAAGGATAACGTGATTGATTGCAGGATGGGATAGAATGACTGAGAGCGTATGTTCCAGAATCGTCTTGTCTAGGATTTTCAGATATTGCTTCGGTTTGTTTGCTTGCATACGGCTTCCAACACCCGCAGCAGGAATGACGGCAATAATTTCGCGGTTCATTATTTATGCTCTTTGACGATGTGATAGAACACTTCGTTTGGTTTGACCATATCATGGCTCATGCGTGCACGCTCTTCAATAGATTCAAAGCCTTTTGTTAGTCCTTGAATTTCGGCGGAAATCATTTGATTTCTTTGTGAGAGCTTTTCATTTTCAGCTTTATTCTCTTTGATTTGAGCTTCGACATCTTTGTAGTCAAAATAGCCGTTTTTACCAAACCAAAGATCGTACTGAAATAGCACGAGAATACCCACTAAAATTCCAATGAAAAGACGCATAAATTACCTATTATTTCTGAAAACTAGGGATAGTTTACCGTGAAATACAGCGAAATGCGATGAAAAAGTGCGGTTAAAAAATAAGATGATTTTGAAATGATCTCATTGGGTTTGTTAGATAGCTTCAAAATGAAAAATGTGATCTATCTCACAAATTAGTTATAAAGTTTGATAAACCCATAGTCACTGCCCAAATAGGCTTGTTATACTTTTGTCTGTCATTATGACTTTTTAACAGAAGGAACAATCAATGAAAACAACATTAAAACTTACCGCTATTGCAGCGATGTCAGCATTTATTTTAACCGGTTGCGCGACTCAAAATAAAAGTGCAGAAGCGGATGCTCAGCTTCAACAACAAGCGGTATTAGGTCTTAACTGGATTCAACAATCAGGTGAATACCAAGCCCTTTCTTACCAAGCATACAATGCGGCAAAAGTGGCATTTGATCACGCTAAAGTGAAAAAAGGTAAGAAAAAAGCCGTTGTGGTGGATTTAGATGAAACCATGTTAGATAACAGCCCTTATGCAGGTTGGCAAGTTCAAAACAATAAACCATTTGATGGTAAAGACTGGACTCGTTGGGTAGATGCTCGTCAATCAGGTGTTGTACCAGGTGCAGTAGAATTCAATAACTATGTAAATACCCACGGCGGTAAAATGTTCTACGTTTCTAATCGTAAAGAAAGCAATGAAAAAGCAGGTACGATTGATGACATGAAACGTTTAGGTTTTCATGGTGTTGAAGACTCAGCATTTTACTTGAAAAAAGATAAATCACCAAAAGCAGCACGTTTTGAAGAAATTGAAAAACAAGGCTATGAAATCGTCGTTTATGTGGGTGATAACCTAGATGACTTCGGCGATGAAATCTACGGTAAACAAAATGCAGAACGTCGTGATTTCGTGGCACAAAACAAAGCGAAATTTGGTAAAACATTTATCGTTTTACCTAACCCGAACTACGGCGGTTTTGAAGGTGGTTTAGCGAAAGATTACTTCAAAGGTGATTCAAGCAGCAAAGTGAAAGCACGTTTAGATGCGATTAAAGCTTGGGATGGTAAATAATTCCCTATTTTAGATAAAACAACACCCGCAGAGATGCGGGTGTTTTGTTTTAGTTGAAAAGTGCGGTCTATTTTCGCATCATTTTTTCTTTATGAGCGGCGAAGTCGCCACCTTTAGCGAGCATACGGAGCTGTAAGATTACACGTTCTTTTAGCAAATCTTGTTCGGCCTTCGTCATATCTAAGGCATTGGAGCCAGCTGTGAATACGATGGTTACCATGCCTTCTGCCTGTACATAAGAGACATATTGAGAATAGTGATTTTTCTTCGCAATGTATTCAGCTAATTCATCCACAAAGTGTTTGATTTCGCGGGCCGCTGCAGTACGGAAAGCTTGAGAAGTCCCCGAACTTTCACGTAAGAGCAAACGGAACACGTTAGTGCTGTGAGTGATAAATTCAAAAAAGGTTTCAACAGAAACACGGATGACACTGCCGCCGGCATCAATGCGTTTACGCGCTTGGCGCATTAATTGGCGGAGAGTTAAACCTGCTTCATCAACCATTTCTAATCCGAGCTCATCCATATCGCTAAAGTGGCGATAGAAAGAAGTTGGTGCAATACCCGCTTCACGCGCAACTTCACGTAAGCTTAAATTAGAAAAGCTTTTTTCTGCACTCAACTGATTGAATGCGGCGTCAATTAAGGCCCGACGGGTTTTTTCTTTTTGAATTGCTCGAACACCAGCCATTTGGTTTTCCTCAGCTTATGATAAATTATTTTTTATTCGCTAAAATTGATTTAACTTGTTCACTGATCGCATTTGCAACTCGTTCATAACGATTACGTAACGGAGAGCCTGGACGGTAAACAAGCGCAATAGTACGAGCGGGTTCTGGTGAATGACAAGGAATATATTTTACGCCTTTACGTGTGCCTTCATTTAATACAGCAAGTTCTGGCATAAAGGTAATACCTGCATTAGCTGCCACCATATTGCGTAAAGTTTCTAGACTCGTCGCTTGGAAGTGAGAGTCTTCTTTCGCACCTGCTGTAAAACAATAATCCAGTGCTTGATTACGTAAGCAGTGCCCATCATCTAACATGAGCATTTCTTGCCCTTTTAGGGTATTCATGGCAATTTTGCTTTCTGAAGCCCATGGATGTTCTTCTGAAACAGCAAGTAACATTTTTTCATCAAAAATGGGTACTTCGATAAAGGCTTCTGTTTCGGGTACACGAGCCACAATTGCGCAATCTAAGCGACCTGTTTCTAATTGCTCTAATAGTTGATGCGTTTGAGCTTCGTAAAGAAAAACTTCTAAATCTGGGAAAGTTTCTTTTAATGTTGGTACAATGTAAGGAAGTAGATAAGGGCCAACAGTAGGGATGAGTCCAATGTGTAATGGACCGGTCATTTCTTTACCTTGATTGCTTGCCATTTCTTTAAGTAATTTTACTTCACGTAATACAGTGCGAGCTTGCTCAACAAGCAACATACCTGATTGCGTGAAAAGCACTTTACGGCTAGTACGTTCAAGTAAAATAATGCCTAACTCATCTTCGAGTTTGCGGATTTGACCACTTAAAGTTGGTTGGCTAACATTGCAAGAATCCGCTGCACGACGGAAGTGTTTGAATTCAGAAAGGGCAACTAAGTATTCTAAATCACGAATATTCATAGGGTTCTCACTTTATAGAATATGTCAATTAAAAGGATAGAATTAATTGATTGTAACTATATCACAAAACTTTCTATAATGCCTATCAAGTTTTTAAGGCAAATTCATTTAACTAACAGAGGAGACACATTATGTCTAATATGGAAGGAAAAAAAGTCCCACAAGTTACATTTCGTACTCGTCAAGGTGATCAATGGGTTGATGTGACTACATCTGAATTATTTGATAACAAAACAGTTGTTGTTTTCTCATTACCAGGTGCGTTCACACCAACTTGTTCATCATCTCACTTACCACGTTATAACGAACTTGCACCCGTTTTCAAACAACATGGTGTAGATGATATTTTAGTGGTATCAGTAAATGATACGTTTGTGATGAATGCGTGGAAAGAAGCTGAAGAAGCACATAACGTAAAATTCATTCCAGATGGTAACGGTACTTTCACTGAAGGTATGGGCATGTTAGTTGGAAAAGATGATTTAGGTTTTGGTAAACGTTCTTGGCGTTATTCTATGCTCGTGAAAAATGGCGTAGTGGAAAAAATGTTTATTGAACCAAATGAACCAGGCGATCCATTTAAAGTATCAGATGCAGATACCATGTTGAAATACATTGCACCAAATTACCAAGTGCAAGAATCAATCTCAATCTTCACTAAACCTGGTTGCCCATATTGTGCGAAAGCAAAACAGCTTTTACGCGATAAAGGTTTAAGCTTTGAAGAAATCGTATTAGGTCACGATGCAACAATCGTGAGTGTACGTGCAGTTTCTGGTCGTTCAACTGTGCCACAAGTATTCATTGGTGGTAAACACATCGGCGGTAGCGACGATTTAGAAAAATACTTTGCATAATTGATTGCAGGTAGGAATTTTTTATATTTTTGATTATTAGGAACATAATTTAAAAGGGAGCGAAAGCTCCCTTTTGTGTTTTTATCGTCTTGTTATGTTCTTAAGCGTTAAAACCAATGTAGCAAACTGAGATTAAAACTACGTAAAAAATAACCGCACTTAGTAGCAATAATTTTACGGCAAGTTTAGGTTTATGCTGATGTAATTTATAAACTAAACGCGCAATTAAGACTAAAACAAAGGGATAAACCCAAAAGATAATCGAGAAAAGATCGATCTGAAAATCGCTCAGTGTAGGGTTTTTCACAAAAGCAGTAGAAAGCAGAGAGGCCATAGGCCACAGTAAAATGGGTAAACAAAATGCCGCAAGTCCCCAAGCGAAGCCACTAAATCCTGTCGGCATAGTTTGTTTTTTCATAATGAACCTTATATGATGAACAAAATTAAATGAAAAAGGAATATAGCAAATGCAGTCTTTATTTGGTAGTGAAACTGATGCCGTTCAAGAGAGAAAATTGGTGAAACGTCTATTAAGAAAGAAAAAAATTACCTTCATTTTGACCGCACTTTGCGTATTGATTTATCTCTTACAGAGTATAGGGTTTGAAGAGTCGATTATGGATTTGTTCCATTATCCTGCTTATTCTTGGGAAGATCAGGAGATATGGCGTTATTTCACTCATGCTATTGTTCATTTGTCGGTACCGCATATTTTATTTAACCTTTCTTGGTTTTGGTTATTTGGTGGCGCGATTGAGCGCCGATTTGGTTCTCTCCATTTTTTATTATTAGTTTTAGTCTCTGCTGCAGTGAGTGGTGCTGTACAGAATTATTTTACCGGTCCCGACTTTTTCGGGCTATCAGGTGTGGTTTATGCCGTGTTAGGTTATGTGTTGGTGGTAGACAAATTGCACCCGCATAGTTTTGACTTGCCAGAAGGCTTTTTTACAATGTTACTGGTAGGGCTTGTATTTGGCTTTATTAGTCCGCTTTTTGGTATTAATATAGGGAACGCTGCTCACATTTCAGGCTTTATCTTAGGATTGGTTTGGGGATTTCTGCAGAGTAAAATTAGAGCTAAATCGTTTAGCTAATTCAAATTTATAGGCATTTATATGAAGCAATCATTACGCCATCAGAAAATAATTGAGCTTGTAAAGCTAAAAGGATATGCCAGCACAGAAGAGCTGGTTATCGAACTGGAAGTCAGCCCACAGACTATTAGACGAGATCTGAATATCCTTGCAGAACAAGATTTAATTCGTCGTCATCATGGTGGTGCCGCTCCTTCTTCTACCGCAGAAAATTCTGATTACATTGAACGTAAACAATTTTTCCCTTCCCAAAAAAGTGCCATTGCTCGTGAAGTGGCAAAACGTATTCCAAACGGTGCATCCTTATTTATTGATATTGGTACCACGCCTGAAGCTGTTGCAAGTGCCTTGTTAAACCATGAACGGTTACGCATTGTGACAAATAATATCAATGCCGCTCATTTATTACGCCAAAATGAAACTTTTGATATTACAATGGCGGGTGGCTCCTTACGTAAGGATGGTGGAATTATTGGTGAGGCAACGGTTAATTTTATTTCGCAATTCCGTTTAGATTTTGGAATTCTGGGCATTAGTGCAATTGACCTTGACGGTTCATTATTAGACTATGATTACCACGAAGTTCAAGTAAAACGCGCCATTATAGAAAGCTCTCGCCAAACGTTATTAGCGACCGACCATTCGAAATTCTCTCGACAAGCGATTGTGCGATTAGGGGAACTCAAAGATGTAGATTATCTTTTCACTGACGATGTGCCAAAACAAATTGCGGATTATTTAGAAAATAGCAACACAAAGCTAGTGATTTGCAAATAATAGAAATAGGAAGTGCGGCCAAAATTGACCGCACTTTTTTGGTAAGCATCCATGCCTAGCCACTGCTGTTTCGACCAATTCAAAATTAACTTCATTCACCCAACCTCCTTATTGATGTGAGATGAAACTAATTTTGCTGCAATAGTTGTTAAATTTTAGGGATACAAATGGAGGGCAAATCATTCGACTGCCAATTCTTTATTTAGGACAACGGGGAAGGTTTGCTTGAAGAGTCAAGAAAGACTAGAGCTTGATAGATCAAGTGGGTACATCGAGATCCCTCTCTAAATGTAATTTATTTATACTGCTGTTTTGGTAAAAAGGGAATCTTAAAATTATAAATATGTGATCGAGATCACAAATTAAATGCAAAAAGAAAGCTGCTTATTTTTGTGTATAAAATAAGCAGCTATTTTTATCGATTTAAATTCACCGCGCCTTCGTAACCAAGTTGTCGCCAAGCTTCATAAACTGCAACAGCTACCGAGTTAGATAAGTTCATACTGCGGCTATTTGCGGTCATTGGGATACGGATTTTTTGTTCCATTGGCATTTTATCCAAAATAGACATGGGAATACCACGGGTTTCTGGGCCAAACATTAAATAATCCCCTAATTCAAATTGCACTTCGCTATGCGCAGGGCCGCCTTTAGTGGTGAGGGCAAAAAGACGTTTTGGTTTTTCGCTTTCTAAAAAGGCTTCAAAGGTTTTATGTTTTTTGATTTCAGCAAATTCATGATAATCCAAGCCAGAACGACGTAATTTTTTATCATCCCATGTAAAGCCAAGTGGCTCGATTAAATGAAGTCGAAAGCCAGTGTTCGCACAAAGACGAATAATATTTCCCGTATTTTGCGGAATCTCAGGTTCGTATAACACAATATCTAACATAATGATTTCCTAATCTTTTTGATACAGGCGGTAACTCACCATACCTGTGGTTTTTTCTTTCAGTAATTGCCAATTTTCAGGCACACTAAGCGGTTTGTCTTTTTCTGTTTCTACATAAATCAATGCATGAGGTAAGAGCCAATTCTTTTCCTCTAATAGGGTAATTGCTTGTTCAGCTAAACCAAAATGAAAAGGGGGATCCAAAAAAACCACATCAAAGTGCGGTTGATTTTGTGCTTGTTTTAAAAATTCCAAGCTATTTTGATTGATTACTTGAGCTTGTTCATTCGTCGTTTTTAGCGTTTGCAAATTTTTCTTTAATTGATTTGCCACGGTTTTATCCAACTCTAAAAACGTCACCTGTTTCGCTTGACGAGAAAGAGCTTCAAAACCAAGTGAGCCACTGCCCGCAAAGCAATCAAGACAATAGCTATCCACAATATAAGGCATCAACCAATTGAATAAGGTTTCTTTTACACGATCACCTGTAGGACGCAAACCTTCCGCATTTAAAACCGGTAATTTTCGCCCTCGCCAAAGACCTGCGATGATTCGAACTTCGCCTTTGGCATTTTGAACTTGCATTTTTTTCATAAAGAAACAGATTTTTAGTGAAAATTGTGCTTAGTTTAGACGATTTTTTGCTAGAATAGGCAGTATTTTTTAAAGATTTGTGTTTAAGAGAAGAATTTATGTCAGAAGAAAAGAAAAAAGGCGGGTTTTGGGCCTCTCTTTTTGGTCGCAATAAAAAGCAAGAAGAACAAAAAATTGAGCCAACTATTGAAGAGTCATCTGTTGAATCTGCCGATGTTTCGCCTACGAAAGAGATTGTTCACAATAGCGAGAACGTTCAATTAGAACAAGTTGAACAGGAAGAATTACAGGAATTAGCTGAACAACTGCAAGAAGATAAAGCAGAAGAGGTCGTTGTTGAGCACCTTGAACCTATTGTCGAAGAAGTGATTTCACCTGAAAGTGCGGTCAATGTTGAACCTGTTTTAGATACACCGGTGATTGAAACAATTGACGAAGAAACGGTAAAAACAGAAGAAATTTCAACCGCACTTCCTACAGTAGAGCCAGCAGAAAGCATTATTGAACAAGATAATGTCATTGAAGATCTTCCTGTGGTTGAAGCTGAGATTGAGCCTGAAATTGTTGAAGATGTTAAAGACGAATTACGTTCAGATATCAATACTGAAACACAAGAAAAACCAAGTGAAGGTGGCTTTTTTAGTCGTTTAGTCAAAGGCTTACTCAAAACTAAACAAAATATTGGTGCAGGTTTCCGAGCGTTCTTTTTAGGTAAAAAGATTGACGATGATTTATTTGAAGAGTTGGAAGAGCAGCTTTTAATTGCCGATATTGGTGTGCCAACAACCAATAAAATCATTAAGAATTTAACGGAGCACGCAAGTCGTAAACAGTTACAAGATGCGGAATTGCTTTACCAACAACTTAAAGTTGAAATGGTAGAAATTCTAAAACCAGTTGCAAAACCATTGGTCATTGATACGACTAAAAAGCCTTATGTTATTTTGATGGTTGGCGTAAACGGTGTAGGTAAAACAACCACAATTGGTAAATTGGCTCGCAAATTCCAAAATGAAGGTAAATCAGTCATGTTAGCAGCAGGGGATACTTTCCGTGCTGCTGCAGTAGAACAACTTCAAGTATGGGGTGAACGTAACAATATCCCGGTTGTGGCACAAAGTACGGGTTCAGATTCTGCGTCGGTGATTTTTGATGCGATGCAATCTGCCGCAGCACGTAACATTGATATTTTAATTGCGGATACAGCAGGACGTTTACAAAATAAAAATAATCTCATGGATGAATTGAAGAAGATTGTTCGTGTCATGAGAAAATACGATGAAACCGCACCGCACGAAATCATGCTTACCTTAGATGCGGGTACAGGGCAGAATGCAATTAGCCAAGCCAAACTCTTTAATGAGGCGGTTGGGTTAACAGGTATTACATTAACCAAATTAGACGGAACAGCAAAAGGTGGGGTAATTTTCGCCATTGCAGATCAGTTTAATTTACCAATTCGTTATATTGGTGTGGGTGAAAAAATTGAAGATTTACGCGAATTTAATGCAGAAGAATTTATTGAAGCATTGTTTGTTCACGAAAATGAAGAATAAAAAGGAATAATAAAGTGATTCGATTTTCAAATGTCTCTAAAGCTTATCACGGTGCGACTCAGCCGGCCTTGCAAGGCTTGAATTTTCATCTTCCTGTTGGAAGTATGACTTATCTTGTTGGGCATTCTGGCGCGGGTAAAAGTACCTTGCTTAAATTAATCATGGGAATGGAAAAGGCGAATGCCGGTAATATTTGGTTTAATGGTCATGATATTACGCGTTTGTCTAAATATGAAATCCCATTTTTACGCCGCCAAATCGGTATGGTTCACCAAGATTACCGTCTATTAACGGATCGTAGCGTAGCAGAAAATGTGGCGTTGCCATTGATTATTGCTGGCATGAACCCGAAAGAAGCACATACACGCGCATTGGTTGCATTAGATCGTGTGGGCTTACGTAGTAAAGCGAATTATATGCCGCCACAAATTTCAGGTGGGGAGCAACAACGTGTGGATATCGCGCGTGCAATTGTGCATAAACCGCAACTTTTATTAGCCGATGAGCCAACAGGCAACTTAGATGGTGAACTTTCTTTAGGGATTTTCAATCTGTTTGAAGAGTTTAATCGTTTAGGCATGACGGTGTTAATTGCGACACACGATATCAATTTAATTCAACAAAAACCAAAACCATGTCTTGTACTTGAACAAGGCTACTTACGCTATTAAGGATAAAAAATGACAAGACGTATTGATGCTTCTTTTGGCGTGCAAACTGCTTATACTTTGCGTTCAGTTTTGAACGATTTAGTAAAACGTAAATTTGGTACATTGCTAACAATTTTAGTTATTGCCGTGTCTCTTACGATTCCAACGGTGAGCTATTTGTTATGGAAAAATTTACACTTAGCGACAACTCAATTTTATCCGGAAAGCGAGCTAACAATCTATTTACATAAAAATTTAAGTGAAGAAGATGCTAACTTGGTGGTGGAAAAAATCCGTCAGCAAGAAGGTGTGGAATCGTTAAATTATGTTTCTCGCCAAGACAGTTTGAAAGAATTTAAAAGTTGGTCTGGTTTTGGTGAAGAGTTAGACATTTTAGATGACAACCCATTACCGGCTGTGGTGATGGTGAAACCCTCTAAAGCGTTTAATGAATCAGAAAAACGAGCTGAGTTACGTGCAAATTTAAATAAAATTAAAGGCGTGCAAGAAGTTCGACTAGATAATGATTGGATGGAAAAATTGACCGCACTTTCGTGGCTTTTCGCACACGTGGCAATTTTCTGCACGGTGTTAATGACAATAGCCGTATTCCTTGTTATCGGAAATAGCATTCGTTCCGATGTTTATAGCAGTCGTGCAAGTATTGATGTGATGAAGCTATTAGGTGCAACGGATCAATTTATTCTTCGCCCTTATCTTTACACAGGTATGATTTATGCAGTGTTAGGTGGATTTGTCGCAGCCGTATTTAGTAGTCTTATTGTGGGTTACTTTACTTCAGCCGTGAAGTATGTGACGGATATCTTTGCGGTCACCTTTGAGCTCAATGGATTAGGTGTAGGCGAGCTGATCTTCTTATTAGTAAGTTGCTTGATTATGGGCTATGTTGGCGCTTGGATTGCTGCAACAAGACATATTGCAATGTTAGATAACAAGCTGTAGATTTCATTTTATAAAAGTGCGGTCATTTTTTCAGGTGAAAAATACTCGAGAAAATGATCGCACTTTTTTATTTATGGAAATTAATTGAACAAAAAGCTTGCATAATTAGGTGTTTTTGTGTAATATCCACAGGCTTTCAGATATTGAAAGCCGTTTAATGTAATCATTTATTAAACGAGTATTACGATATGTAATACTAACAATGTTTCCGATTTGGAGACTATATAACAGGTAACTTACACCTCCTTTTCTATTTTGAAGTTAGAATTGTGATTGGTGTTAGTTTTTTATTAGCTAAATTTTATTGGAGCTCTGGTCTAATGCAGAACCAAAGAATCCGTATCCGCTTAAAAGCTTTCGATCACCGTTTGATCGATCAATCTACTGCGGAGATCGTAGAAACAGCTAAACGTACTGGTGCACAAGTTCGTGGTCCAATCCCTTTACCAACTCGTAAAGAGCGTTTCACCGTGTTGATTTCTCCACACGTGAACAAAGACGCGCGTGACCAATACGAAATTCGTACACACAAACGTTTAGTAGATATCGTAGAGCCAACAGAAAAAACTGTTGATGCATTAATGCGTTTAGATTTGGCTGCCGGCGTGGACGTGCAGATCAGCCTAGGTTAATTAAGAGGTTATTACAATGATTGGTTTAGTCGGTCGTAAAGTTGGTATGACCCGTATCTTCAATGAAGACGGTGTTTCTGTACCAGTTACCGTTATCGAAATCGAAGCCAACCGCGTAACTCAAGTTAAAACTCTTGAAAACGATGGCTATACTGCAGTTCAAGTTACTACTGGTTCTAAAAAAGCGAATCGTGTAACTAAACCTGAAGCAGGCCATTTCGTGAAAGCAGGTGTTGAAGCTGGTCGCGGTTTATGGGAATTTCGTACTGAAGGTGAAGAATTCACTTTAGGTCAAGAAATCAATGTTGACATCTTTGCAGATGTTAAAAAAGTAGATGTTACTGGTACTTCTAAAGGTAAAGGTTTCCAAGGTGGTGTTAAACGTTGGAACTTCCGTACTCAAGATGCTACACACGGTAACTCTTTATCACATCGTGTACTTGGTTCTATTGGTCAAAACCAAACTCCAGGTCGTGTGTTTAAAGGTAAAAAAATGGCAGGACATTTAGGTGCTGAGCGTGTAACCGTTCAATCACTTGAAGTTGTTCGTGTAGATGCTGAGCGTAAATTGCTATTAGTAAAAGGTTCTGTACCTGGTGCTATCAATGGCGATGTTATCGTTAAGCCGGCAGTTAAAGCATAAGTCTAGGAGATAGAGATGGAATTACAAGTTGTAGGTGCAAACGCACTAACTGTTTCTGAAACTACCTTCGGACGTGAGTTTAACGAAGCTTTGATTCACCAAGTTGTTGTTGCTTATGCAGCAGGTGCTCGTCAAGGTACTCGTGCGCAAAAAACTCGTGCTGAAGTGTCTGGTTCAGGTAAAAAACCTTGGCGTCAAAAAGGTACAGGTCGTGCTCGTTCTGGTGATATCAAATCACCAATCTGGCGTTCTGGTGGTACAACCTTCGCGGCTAAACCACAAGATCACAGCCAAAAAGTGAACAAGAAAATGTACCGTGGTGCTATCAAAAGCATTCTTTCTGAATTAGTTCGTCAAGACCGTTTGGTTGTTGTTGAAAAATTCGAATTAGATGCACCAAAAACTAAAGTATTAGTACAAAAATTAAAAGATTTAGCAGTTGAAGATGCGTTAATTATCACAGCAAGTTTAGATGAAAATCTATTCTTAGCAGCACGTAACTTATATAAAGTTGATGTACGTGATGTTCAAGGTATCGATCCAGTTAGCTTAATCGCTTTCGATAAAGTGATTGTTACTGTTGACGCTGTGAAACAAATTGAGGAGATCCTAGCATGAGTCAAGAACGTTTGCTAAGCGTGCTACGTGCACCGCACATCTCTGAAAAAGCAACTAACAATGCTGAAAAATCTAACACTGTTGTACTTAAAGTTGCTTTAGATGCGAACAAAGCTGAAATTGCTGCTGCTGTTGCTCAATTATTTGAAGTAAAAGTTGACTCAGTTCGTACTGTGGTTGTTAAAGGTAAAACTAAACGCCGTGGTAACAAAATGGGTCGTCGCAGCGACTGGAAAAAAGCTTATGTAACTTTAGCCGAAGGCCAAAACTTGGACTTCGTGGACAGTGCAGAGTAATCGGAGGAAATTAGAGAATGGCTATCGTTAAATGTAAGCCGACCTCCGCTGGTCGTCGTCACGTTGTTAAAATCGTGAACCCTGAATTATACAAGGGTAAACCTTACGCGCCTCTTCTAGATACTAAATCTAAAACTGGTGGTCGTAACAATTATGGTCGTATTACCACTCGCCACATTGGTGGTGGTCATAAACAACATTACCGTTTAATCGATTTCAAACGTAACAAGTTAGATATCCCAGCGGTTGTTGAACGTTTAGAATATGATCCAAACCGTTCAGCTAACATTGCTTTAGTGCTTTATAAAGATGGTGAACGCCGTTATATCTTAGCACCTAAAGGTTTGTCAGTTGGCGATCAAATCCAATCTGGCGTTAACTCACCAATTAAAGTGGGTAATTCATTACCAATGCGTAATATCCCAGTTGGTTCAACAGTACATAACGTTGAATTAAAACCAGGTAAAGGCGGTCAAATCGCTCGTTCTGCTGGTGCTTATGTACAAATCATCGCTCGTGAAGGCAACTACGTAACTTTACGTTTACGTTCAGGCGAAATGCGTAAAGTATTAGCTGAATGTGTTGCTACAATCGGTGAAGTTGGTAACTCAGAACATATGCTTCGCGTATTGGGTAAAGCTGGTGCTAACCGCTGGAGAGGCATTCGCCCTACAGTTCGTGGTACTGCAATGAACCCAGTAGATCACCCACACGGTGGTGGTGAAGGTCGTAACTTTGGTAAACACCCAGTAACTCCTTGGGGCGTTCAAACTAAAGGTAAGAAAACTCGTCACAACAAACGTACTGATAAATATATCGTACGTCGTCGTGGCAAATAATTTAAATTAATAAGAGGATAAGCCATGCCACGTTCTCTCAAGAAAGGTCCTTTCCTTGACCTACACTTGTTGAAGAAGGTAGAGAAGGCGGTGGAAAGCGGGGATAAAAAACCAATCAAAACTTGGTCCCGTCGTTCAATGATCATTCCTTCAATGATCGGATTGACCATCGCAGTCCATAATGGTCGTCAGCACGTTCCTGTTTATGTATCTGATGAAATGATCGGCCATAAATTAGGTGAATTTGCACCGACTCGTACATACCGCGGTCACGCGGCAGATAAGAAAGCTAAGAAATAAGAGGTAAATAGATGGAAACTATCGCAAAACATCGTTACGCTCGCACTTCTGCCCAAAAAGCTCGCTTAGTTGCCGATTTAATTCGTGGTAAAAAAGTTGCGCAAGCATTAGAAATCTTAACTTTTACTAACAAAAAAGCTGCGGCTTTAGTGAAAAAAGTATTAGAGTCTGCTATTGCTAACGCAGAGCATAATGATGGTGCAGATATCGATGATCTTAAAGTTGCTAAAATCTTCGTTGACGAAGGTCCTAGCATGAAACGTGTTATGCCACGTGCTAAAGGTCGTGCAGATCGTATTTTAAAACGTACTAGCCACATCACTGTGGTTGTGTCAGATCGTTAATAAGTAGAGGAATAGCAATGGGTCAAAAAGTAAATCCAAATGGTATTCGCCTAGGTATTGTAAAACCTTGGAACTCTACTTGGTTCGCGAATACACAAGATTTCGCCGACAATCTTGACGGTGACTTCAAAGTACGCAAATTCTTAAATAAAGAATTAGCAAACGCTTCGGTTTCACGTATTACTATTGAGCGTCCAGCTAAAAGTATTCGTGTAACAATTCACACAGCTCGCCCTGGTATCGTTATCGGTAAAAAAGGTGAAGATGTTGAAAAATTACGTAACACAGTGTCTAAAATCGCTGGCGTTCCGGCTCAAATCAACATTGCTGAAGTGAAAAAACCGGAATTAGATGCAAAATTAGTTGCAGACAGCATCGCTTCTCAATTAGAACGTCGTGTAATGTTCCGTCGTGCTATGAAACGTGCGGTACAAAGCGCAATGCGTTTAGGTGCTAAAGGTATCAAAGTTGAAGTTAGCGGTCGTTTAGGTGGTGCAGAAATCGCACGTTCTGAATGGTATCGTGAAGGTCGTGTACCTCTACATACTCTTCGTGCGGACATCGATTATAACACTGCAGAAGCTCATACTACATACGGCGTAATCGGCGTTAAAGTATGGATCTTCAAAGGTGAAATTTTGGGTGGAATGGCTGCAGTTGCGCAATCAGAACAACAACCTGCCGACAAGCCTAAAAAGGCTCCGCGTGGCAAAGGTCGTAAGTAAGGAGAAACGCTAAATGTTGCAACCAAAACGTACAAAATTCCGTAAAGTTCACAAAGGCCGTAACCGTGGTATCGCGGGTGGTACTGAAGTTAGCTTCGGTACATTCGGGTTAAAAGCAGTTGGTCGTGGTCGTTTAACCGCTCGTCAAATTGAAGCGGCTCGTCGTGCAATGACACGTGCAGTTAAACGTCAAGGTAAAATCTGGATCCGTGTTTTCCCAGATAAACCAATTACTGAAAAACCATTAGAAGTCCGTATGGGTAAAGGTAAAGGTAACGTTGAGTACTGGGTAGCCTTAATCCAACCGGGTAAAGTACTTTATGAAATGGATGGTGTGTCTGAAGAGATCGCAAGACAAGCATTTGCATTAGCAGCTGCTAAATTGCCAATCAAGACTACCTTCGTAACTAAGACGGTGATGTAATGAAAGCTCAAGATTTACGTACAAAAAGTGTTGAAGAGCTGAATGATGAATTAGTGAACCTTTTAGGTGAACAATTCAAATTGCGTATGCAAACAGCCACCGGTCAGCTTCAACAAACCCATCAGGCTAAACAAGTGCGTCGTGATATCGCACGCGTTAAAACCATTTTAACTGAGAAGGCGGGTGAGTAATGACTGATAAAATTCGTAGCGTACAAGGTAAAGTTGTTAGCGACAAAATGGAAAAATCTTTCGTTGTTGCTATTGAACGTAAGGTAAAACATCCGTTATACGGTAAATTTATCCGTCGTACAACTAAATTACACGTACACGATGAGAACAACGAAGCCAAATTAGGTGATGTAGTAGAGATTCGCGAATGTCGCCCTCTCTCTAAAACCAAATCTTGGACTTTAGTTCGTGTTGTTGAGAAAGCAGTTATTGCTTAATTAACAAGTTAAAAAATAAAAGCCAATGGTTTATACCGTTGGCTTTTTTCTTTCTAAGACTTGCTAAAAAATAATGAAAATTTGACCGCACTTTAAACACTGTGATTTAAGTATAAAATTTTGATTGCGTTTCTAGCTTGATTTTGGTAAACTCCGCCACCTATCCGCCATATATCTTTATAAGGTATGGATAGGTTCGTCCCGCAAGGGTGTATTATTAACTTAACGGAGCATAAAATATGATCCAAGAACAGACTATGCTGGATGTTGCCGATAACTCTGGTGCTCGCAGCGTAATGTGTATCAAGGTTCTAGGTGGATCGCACCGTCGTTATGCTGCTATTGGTGATATCATCAAAGTTACTGTGAAAGAAGCAATTCCACGCGGTAAAGTTAAAAAAGGTGATGTATTAAAAGCAGTTGTTGTGCGCACCAAGAAGGGTGTTCGTCGCCCAGACGGATCAGTCATTCGCTTCGATGGTAACGCTTGTGTAATTTTAAACAATAACACAGAGCAACCAATCGGTACTCGTATTTTTGGACCGGTGACTCGTGAACTTCGTTCTGAGAAATTCATGAAGATCATTTCTTTGGCACCAGAAGTACTGTAAGGAGAAGTGAGAAATGGCTGCAAAAATTCGTCAAAACGATGAAGTAATCGTACTTGCCGGTAAAGACAAAGGCAAGCGTGGCAAGGTAACTAAAGTGTTACCAAACGGTAAAGTGTTTGTTGAAGGTATCAACATCATCACTAAACATGAAAAACCAGTTCCTGCTTTAGGACAAGCTGGTGGTTTAGTGAAAAAAGAAGCGGCTATCGATGCTTCTAACGTTGCGATTTTCAATCCAAAAACAAACAAAGCTGACCGTGTAGGTTTTAGATTCGAAGACGGCAAAAAAGTACGTTTCTTCAAATCTAACAATGAAATTATCTAACAAACTGGAGTAATGCGATGGCGAAACTGCATGATTACTACAGAGATCAAGTAGTAAACGAGTTAAAAAATAAATTCGGCTACAAATCTGTCATGCAAGTCCCACGAATCGAAAAGATTACCCTGAATATGGGTGTGGGTGAAGCATTGACCGATAAGAAATTGCTAGACAACGCAGTAGCGGACTTAGCAGCAATTAGCGGTCAGAAACCTTTAGTAACTAAAGCTCGTAAATCTGTTGCTGGCTTTAAAATCCGTCAGGGATATCCAATCGGTTGTAAAGTAACACTACGCGGTGAGCGTATGTGGGAGTTCTTTGAACGTTTAATTACAATTGCTGTTCCACGTATTCGTGACTTCCGCGGTTTAAGCGCGAAATCATTTGATGGTCGTGGTAACTACAGCATGGGTGTGCGTGAACAAATCATCTTCCCTGAAATCGATTACGATAAAGTAGATCGTGTACGTGGTTTAGATATCACTATCACAACTACCGCTAAGAATGATGAAGAAGGTCAAGCACTACTTGCTGCCTTTAATTTCCCATTCCGTAAATAAGGCAGGTTATAATGGCAAAACAATCAATGAAAGCACGCGATGTAAAACGCGTTAAATTGGCTGAAAAATTCTTCGCTAAACGTGCAGAATTAAAGAAAATCATTTCTGATGTCAATGCCTCTGACGAAGATCGTTGGGATGCAGTGTTAAAGTTGCAAACTTTACCACGTGATTCTAGCCCTAGTCGTCAACGTAACCGTTGCCGCCAAACTGGACGTCCTCACGGCGTTTTACGTAAGTTTGGTTTAAGCCGTATTAAGGTTCGTGAAGCTGCTATGCGCGGTGAGATCCCTGGCCTTAAAAAAGCGAGCTGGTAATATACCACTTTATTTTGGAATCGGAGAAAAAGTACAATGAGTATGCAAGATCCAATCGCAGATATGTTGACTCGTATTCGTAACGGTCAAGCTGCGAACAAAGTTGCAATCAATATGCCTTCTTCCAAGCTAAAAGTGGCAATTGCCAACGTATTAGCTGCTGAAGGTTATATCGAAAGCGTTAAAGTTTTAGAAGGTGCAAAACCTGAATTGGAAATTACTTTAAAATATTTCCAAGGCAAACCGGTTGTAGAAAGCATCCAACGTGTAAGCCGTCCAGGTCTTCGTATTTACAAACGTAAAGACGAATTACCAAAAGTTATGGGTGGTTTAGGTGTTGCTGTAATTTCTACATCTAAAGGTATTATGACTGACCGTGCAGCTCGTCAAGCGGGCTTAGGCGGTGAGATCATCTGTTACGTAGCTTAATAGAGAGGTAGGAAAATGTCTCGTGTTGCAAAGGCACCTGTTAATATTCCTGCCGGCGTTGAAGTTAAACTCGACGGTCAGCTATTAACAGTAAAAGGTAAAAATGGCGAGTTATCTCGCACAATTCATAACTCAGTTGAAGTTAAACAAGATAATGGTCAATTTACTTTCACTCCACGTGAAGGTTTTGTTGGAGCGAATGCTCAATCGGGTACAGCTCGTGCATTAGTTAATGCAATGGTTATCGGTGTTACTGAAGGCTTCACTAAGAAATTACAACTAGTGGGTGTTGGTTACAGAGCTCAAATTAAAGGCAACGCAGTTGCATTAAGTTTAGGTTTCTCTCACCCCGTGGAGCACACTTTACCAGCAGGTATTACTGCAGAATGCCCTTCACAAACGGAAATCGTTTTAAAAGGTGCAGACAAGCAGTTAATTGGTCAAGTTGCAGCAGATATTCGCGCTTATCGCCGTCCTGAACCTTATAAAGGTAAAGGTGTACGTTACTCTGATGAAGTAGTACGTATGAAAGAGGCTAAGAAGAAATAATTAAGGTAACACTATGGATAAGAAATCAGCTCGTATCCGTCGTGCAGCTCGTGCACGTCATATGATGAGAGAGCAAGGTGTAACTCGTCTAGTTATTCACCGTACTCCGCGTCATATCTACGCACAAGTTATTGCACCAAACGGTTCAGAAGTGCTTGCCGCTGCTTCAACTGTTGAAAAAGCAATTCGTGAGCAAGTTAAATATACCGGTAATAAAGATGCCGCAGCAGTAGTAGGTAAACTTGTTGCTGAGCGCGCATTAGCAAAAGGCGTTAAAGACGTTGCTTTTGACCGTTCCGGTTTTAAATATCATGGTCGTGTCCAAACTTTAGCGGACGCTGCACGTGAAGCTGGTCTACAGTTCTAATGAGGTAAATTGAGATGTCAAACATCGAAAAACAAGCTGGTGAACTGCAAGAGAAGCTAATCGCAGTAAACCGTGTATCAAAAACTGTAAAAGGTGGTCGTATTATGAGCTTTACTGCTTTAACGGTAGTAGGCGATGGTAACGGTCGCGTAGGTTTTGGTTATGGTAAAGCTCGTGAAGTTCCGGCAGCGATCCAAAAAGCGATGGAAAAAGCACGTCGCAATATGATTAATGTCGCTTTAAATGAAGGTACATTACAACACCCAGTTAAAGGTGTTCACACTGGTTCTCGCGTATTCATGCAACCAGCTAGCGAAGGTACAGGTATCATCGCTGGTGGTGCAATGCGTTCAGTGTTAGAAGTTGCTGGTGTACGTAACGTTCTTTCTAAAGCGTATGGTTCAACCAACCCAATCAACGTTGTTCGTGCAACTATTGATGCATTAGCAAATATGAAATCACCAGAAATGATTGCTGCTAAACGTGGCAAAACCGTTGATGAAATTTTGGGGTAATTGATAATGGCTAAAACTATTAAAGTAACTCAAGTTCGTAGCGCAATTGCTCGTTTACCGAAGCACAAAGCTACCTTGCGTGGTCTTGGTCTTCGCCATATGCACCATACTGTTGAGTTAATCGATACTCCGGCAGTACGTGGTATGATTAACCAAGTTTCATACATGGTTAAAGTGGAGGAGTAAGAGAATGCGTTTAAATACTCTATCTCCGGCTGAAGGTGCTAAGCACAGTGCAAAACGCCTTGGTCGTGGTATTGGTTCAGGTTTAGGAAAAACTGGTGGTCGTGGTCATAAAGGTCAAAAATCTCGTACTGGCGGCGGTGTTCGTCGTGGTTTCGAGGGTGGTCAAATGCCATTATACCGTCGTTTACCAAAATTTGGTTTCACTTCAATGAAATCAGCTGTAACTGCTGAAGTTCGTTTAAACGAATTAACAAAAGTTGAAGGAAATGTTGTCACTTTAGAAGCGTTAAAAGCTGCAAACATTTTAACTAAAGATATTCAATTCGCTAAAGTTATCTTAGCTGGTGAAGTGAAATCTGCAGTTACTGTACGTGGTTTACGTGTAACTAAAGGTGCAAAAGCAGCGATCGAAGCTGCTGGCGGTTCAGTTGAGGAATAATTAGCAAATGGCTAAACAACCAGGTTATCAAAGCAGAAGTACTAATAGTGGTACTGGTGAACTAAAAAGCAGATTGCTTTTTGTATTAGGTGCACTTATCGTTTATCGTATTGGTTCTTTTATTCCGCTTCCTGGTATTGATGCCGCCGTGCTAGCTCAATTAGTTGAACAACAAAAAGGCACCATCATTGATATGTTAAACATGTTCTCTGGTGGTGCATTGAGCCGAGCATCAATTTTAGCATTAGGTATTATGCCGTATATTTCGGCATCTATCGTGATGCAATTGCTTGCTACGGTTTCACCTGCTTTAGCAGAATTGAAGAAAGAAGGTGCAGCAGGACAAAGAAAAATCACCAAGTATACTCGTTATGCAACGGTGGTTTTTGCTACTATCCAAGCTATCGCAATTTCTACCGGTTTACCGAATATGTTGCCACAGTTAGTGCCAAATATCGGTTTTACTTTTTACTTCACTGCAGTAGTGAGTCTTGTGACCGGAACCATGTTCTTAATGTGGTTAGGTGAGCAAATTACTGAAAGAGGTATTGGTAACGGTATCTCAATTCTTGTTTTTGGTGGTATTGTTGCAGGGTTGCCACATGCAATCATCGAAACAGTTGAGCAAGCTCGTCAAGGACAAATGCATCCTTTAGTTCTTCTACTAATCGCTGCTATTGTTTTTGCAGTAACTTATTTTGTTGTCTTCGTAGAACGTGGACAACGTAGAATTCGTGTTGAATATGCTAAGCGTCAACAAGGACGTCAAATTTTAGGTGGTCATTCAACTCACTTACCATTAAAAGTTAATATGGCAAACGTAATGCCAGCAATTTTTGCTTCAAGCATTATTTTATTCCCTGCCACATTGACACAATGGTTTGGTCAAAATGATAAGTTTGAGTGGTTAAATGACTTATCAATGTTGTTGAATCCTGGACAACCTTTATATCTTCTTGTTTATGCGGTAGCGATTATTTTCTTCAGTTTCTTCTATACTGCAATGCAATATAATCCACGTGATACAGCAGATAATCTAAAAAAATCTGGTGCATTTATCCCAGGAATTAGACCAGGTGAACAAACATCTCGTTACATTGATAAAGTAATGACTCGCTTAACATTAATCGGCGGTCTTTATGTAACGTTCGTATGTTTAGTCCCTTACATTATGACATCAGCATGGGATGTTAAATTCTACTTCGGTGGTACTTCCTTATTAATCGTTGTTGTTGTAATTATGGATTTTATCGTGCAAGTTCAGAGTCACTTAATGTCGTCTCAATATGAATCTGCGTTAAAAAAAGCAAACCTTAAAGGTTTTGGACAGTAATTGTTCATTTAAGTAAAAAGGATAAGCAATGAAAGTTCGTGCTTCCGTTAAGAAGATGTGTCGTAACTGTAAAATTGTTAAACGTGAAGGTGTTGTTCGCGTATTATGCAGCGACCCTAAACATAAACAACGTCAAGGTTAATTAACATTTCTTCTTGCAAAGAACCGGTTGAGTAGTTATACTACTCAACTCATTTATGTCCTTGGTGTTCTGTTTGAGTATCCTGAAAACGGGCTTTTCAAGATCAGAATACCAAATTAGTTAAAATAATAGGAGTGCATAGTGGCCCGTATTGCAGGCATTAACATTCCTGATCACAAACACGCTGTAATCGCTTTAACTGCAATTTACGGTATCGGTAAAACTCGTTCTAAAAGCATTTGTGCTGCAGCGGGTATTGCTGAAGATGTTAAGATCAGCGAATTGTCTGAAGAGCAGATTGACAAACTGCGTGACGAAGTTGGTAAATTTACCGTTGAAGGTGACTTACGTCGTGAAGTAACACTAAACATCAAACGTCTTTTAGACTTAGGTTGTTACCGTGGTTTACGTCATCGTCGTAGTTTACCGGTACGTGGTCAACGTACTAAAACTAATGCGCGTACCCGTAAGGGTCCACGTAAGCCGATCAAAAAATAGTCGGGGTAAATAAAGAATGGCTAAAACACCAGTTCGTGCACGTAAACGTGTAAAAAAACAAGTTGTAGATGGCGTAGCACACATTCACGCATCTTTCAATAATACAATCGTTACCATTACTGACCGTCAAGGTAATGCTTTAGCTTGGGCTACAGCAGGTGGTTCAGGTTTCCGTGGTTCTCGTAAATCTACCCCGTTCGCTGCACAAGTTGCTGCAGAACGTTGTGCTGAAATCGTTAAAGAATTCGGCTTAAAGAACTTGGAAGTTATGGTTAAAGGTCCGGGTCCGGGTCGTGAATCAACAATCCGTGCATTAAATGCAGCGGGTTTCCGTATCACGAACATCACTGATGTGACTCCGATTCCTCATAACGGTTGTCGTCCACCGAAAAAACGTCGTGTTTAATGGCGTAATAGGATAGTTGGAGAAAGAAAATGGCAAGATATTTGGGCCCTAAACTCAAGCTCAGCCGTCGTGAAGGCACTGATTTATTCCTTAAATCAGGTGTGCGTGCGATTGATTCAAAATGTAAAATTGATACAGCACCAGGTCAACACGGTGCTCGTAAACCGCGTTTGTCTGACTATGGTAGTCAATTACGTGAAAAACAAAAAGTTCGTCGTATCTATGGTATTTTAGAACGTCAATTCCGTAACTACTATAAAGAAGCAAACCGTTTAAAAGGTAATACTGGTGAAAACTTACTAGTATTATTAGAAGGTAGATTGGATAACGTTGTTTATCGCATGGGATTTGCTGCAACTCGCGCAGAAGCTCGTCAATTAGTGAGCCACAAAGCGATTGTCGTAAATGGTCGTGTTGTAAATATCCCATCTTTCCAAGTTTCTGTAAATGATGTCGTTGCTGTTCGTGAGAAATCTAAAAAACAAGCACGTATTAAAGCATCATTAGAATTAGCAGAACAAAGAGAAAAACCAACTTGGTTAGAAGTTGATTCTGCAAAAATGGAAGGTGTGTTCAAACGTGTTCCTGAACGTTCTGATTTATCAGCAGACATTAACGAACATCTGATCGTTGAGCTTTACTCTAAATAATAGTTAAGCTTAAAAGCAAAGAGAGGATAAAATGCAGGGTTCTGTTACAGAATTTTTAAAGCCACGCTTAGTAGATATCGAGCAAATTAGCTCTACTCATGCTAAGGTGATCTTAGAACCGTTAGAGCGTGGCTTTGGTCATACTCTAGGGAATGCATTACGTCGTATCCTTCTGTCTTCAATGCCAGGTTGTGCTGTAACTGAAGTAGAAATTGATGGCGTACTGCACGAATATAGTAGTAAAGAAGGTGTTCAGGAAGATATTCTTGAAGTTCTTTTAAACCTTAAAGGTCTAGCGGTTAAAGTACAGAATAAAGATGATGTTATTCTGACATTAAATAAATCTGGAATTGGCCCTGTTGTTGCAGCAGATATCACCCACGATGGTGATGTTGAGATTGTTAATCCATCACATGTAATCTGTCACTTAACAGACGAAAACGCATCTATTAATATGCGTATTCGTGTTCAACGTGGTAGAGGTTATGTACCTGCATCTGCTCGTACTCATTCACAAAATGAAGATCGTCCAATTGGTCGTTTATTAGTAGACGCTTGTTATAGCCCGGTTGACCGTATTGCTTACAATGTTGAAGCAGCACGTGTTGAACAACGTACTGACTTAGATAAACTAGTTATCGAGTTAGAAACTAACGGGACTATTGATCCGGAAGAAGCAATTCGTCGTGCAGCAACAATTTTAGCAGAGCAACTCGATGCATTCGTTGATTTGCGTGATGTTCGTCAACCTGAAGTCAAGGAAGAAAAACCGGAATTTGATCCGATTTTATTACGTCCTGTTGATGACTTAGAGTTGACAGTTCGTTCTGCTAACTGTTTGAAAGCAGAAACAATTCACTATATCGGTGACTTAGTACAACGTACAGAAGTTGAGTTATTAAAAACGCCTAATCTTGGTAAGAAATCTCTTACTGAAATTAAAGACGTTCTCGCTTCACGTGGCTTGTCACTTGGTATGCGCCTTGAGAATTGGCCACCAGCAAGTATTGCTGAAGACTAGTTTGGTCATAGGTTAAGATTTTTCTGAGAAGGATAAGATCATGCGCCATCGTAAGAGTGGTCGTCAACTAAACCGTAATAGCAGCCATCGCCAAGCGATGTTCCGTAACTTAGCAAGTGCTTTAGTTAGTCATGAAATCATCAAGACAACTTTACCAAAAGCTAAAGAATTACGTCGTGTAGTTGAACCGTTAATTACATTAGCAAAAGAAGATAGCGTTGCAAACCGTCGTTTAGCATTCGCTCGTACTCGTAACATCGAAACTGTTGCGAAATTATTCAATGAATTAGGTCCACGTTTTGCTCAACGTGCAGGTGGTTACACCCGTATCTTAAAATGTGGTTTCCGTGCAGGTGACAACGCTCCAATGGCATACATTGAGTTAGTTGATCGTCCAGAAGTTGCAGAAGCAGCAGCGGAATAATAATTTGTTATAAAATGAAAAGGCTCACTAATGTGAGCCTTTTTTATATTTCTTTTTCTAGAATTCAGCTTCAGCTCTGAATGTCATTTTTTCACCTGTAATAGGATGAGTAATCGTAAGTTCTTCTGCATGTAAGCATAGGCGAGGCGACATCGCTTTAGCTTGTGGGTGAGAATAAAACTTGTCTCCTAAAATTGGATGTCCTAGTGCAAGCGTATGCAAACGTAGTTGGTGCGAACGTCCTGTGATTGGTGTTAGTTTAACTCGAGTGCAGTTAGTCGGTAACCGTTCTAAAACTTCATAAAACGTGACCGCTCTTTTGCCGAAAACAAAATCAATGCGTTGGCGTGGGCGATTTTCCCAATCACAAATCATTGGAAGATTAATTTCCCCACTATCTTGTTCTAAGTGTCCCCATACTAAAGCTTGATAATATTTCTTTGGCTCACGTTCACGAAATTGACGTTTCAACTCTTTATCTGCCGCTTTACTTAATGCAAATAGAATAATCCCACTTGTGGCCATATCTAAACGGTGTGCAGGTTCACAAAATCCAAATTTCTCTTTTACCCGACTCATTGCACTATCGTAGTATTCAGGTTGATTGCCAGGAACTGAAAGTAAACCGCTTGGTTTATTTACCACGCAGATATGATTATCTTGGTAGATAATATCTAAATACGGTTCTAAAGGGGGATGGTATTCAATAAGTGCCATATTATTCCTTGTTTGTCACTATTACCCGAAGGCTATCTAATCGCCAGCTTGCTTTACTTAACTCTTCCAAAGAAACTAAACGTTGTTGTTCTAATAAATTAATCTCTGCTTGGCGGATATTTTTATTTACTGCCTTTAAGGCAATAAGACGATTGAGCTCAGTGCTCAATGTTTGATCGGCTAATTTACTGGCTTCTCGAATTTTAGCTTGTGCAATTTCAGTCATTTTGTGATCGCCTAGTTTAATTAATTGCTCAATATTTGGACGAGCCATTTTGACCATTTTATTCGCAATGTCTTTGCTTAGCGGCTTAAGTTTATTTTGCAACGTATCAAAATTAACTTGTCCGGCTAGATCATTTCCTTTGCTATCCAGCAATAATCGAACTGGTGTAGGTGGAAGAAAACGATTCAGTTGCAAACCTTTTGGTGATTGGCTTTCAATCATATAAATCAATTCAACCAACAGCGTGCCAGCAGGTAGCTGTTTATTGATTAATAATGCCATCGCAGCTTTACCAATGTCACCAGAAGCGATTAAATCGATGCCTTGGCGTATCATTGGATGATCCCAGGTAAGAAATTCTAATTCCTCACGAGCAAGGGCAAGTTGTCGGTCAAAGGTTACTGTGACACCTTCTTCTTTTAGGCCTGGAAAATCAGGAACAAGCATGGTGCCCGTTGGCGTGATGACAATGCAGTTTTCACCTAAATCATCTTGTTCTACACCAATAATATCAAATAAATTCAGTGCAAAATCGACTAATTGGGGTGAATTATCAGTTTGAGAGATTTCTGCCGCAAGTCGTTGTGCCTTTTCTCCACCATTCGAGTTTAACTCTAACAAACGATCACGACCTTTCTCTAAGGCTAAGCGCAATGTTTTTGCTTGTTTTTGCGTTTGGAGGATGAGTTGTTCAAAATCTGCTTTATTTTCTGACCGCACTTTTAATAAAGTTTCATATTGTTCAAACAATGCCATACCTATAGGGCAAGTTTGTTCAAAAGCATTTAATCCCTCATGATACCAACGTGCTAAATCTTGCTGCGCAGAATTTGCTAGGCAAGGTACATAAATTTGTACGTCTCGTGTTTGTCCGATACGATCTAAACGGCCAATACATTGCTCAAGTAAGTCAGGATTTTCTGGTAAATCGAAGAGTACGAGATGACAAGCAAATTGGAAATTTCTGCCTTCAGAACCAATGCTAGAACTCAGTAAAACTTGAGCACCATTTTCGGTATCAGAAAAATAAGCCGCCGCGCGATCTCGTTCAATGATTGACATTCTTTCATGGAAAACAGCACTGCGAATGGCTTCTTTTTCTCGTAAGATTTGCTCAAGTTGAATTGCCGTTTGTGCTGTTTTACAAATGACTAAGATTTTTTCATTTCGGTGTGATTTTAAGAAATCAATTAACCAATGAATTTTTTCATCAGCCTCAGTCGCATCAATCGTTACTTGGTGATAAACCCTGTGCGGGAAACCTTTTACACCTTGGCGTGTATTGCGAAATAAAATACGGCTTGTGCCATGCCTGTCGATGAGATTTTGAATGAGCTCTTGTCGCGCAGCTTGCTTCTCCTCATCATTATGACAGGCTAAGGCTTTAAATAATGGTTCGACATCCTGCTCATGAAGTAAATCAGAAATATGATTTTTTTCGACCGCACTTAGTGGCTTCTCTGAGAGTAAAGATTGCACGGCATCGGCAACAGGTTGATAATTTTCCTGTTCCTTCAAGAACGCTTGGTAATTATAAAAACGCTCAGGATCAAGCAAGCGTAGGCGTGCAAAATGGCTTTCCAAACCCAGTTGTTCTGGTGTTGCGGTGAGTAATAAAACAGACGGAATAGCATTTGCTAATTGTTCCACCAATAAATAGGCGGTACTTGGCGCGTTTTCGGACCAAGCCAAATGATGCGCTTCATCGACAATTAAACAGTCAAATTCAGCTTCAATAGCTTGTTGTACGCGATTGGGATGGACTTTTAACCAATCTAATGCACAGATAATTAAGCTTTCCGTGCAAAATGGATTGATGGCTTGTTCGGCAAAATCTTCACAACGTTCTTCATCAAATAATGAAAAATGTAAATTAAAACGACGAAGCATTTCGATAAGCCATTGATGCTGCAAGGTTTCCGGTACAATAATTAATACACGTTGTACTTTTTCAGCAAAAAGCTGGTTTTGCAAAATCATCCCTGCTTCAATAGTTTTACCTAAACCCACTTCATCCGCTAAGAGTACGCGAGGATTCACACGATTTCCTACCTCTTGTGCAATATGAAGCTGGTGAGGAATTAAACCCGCACGATTGCCTCGTAAGCCACGCAAAGGCGATTGAAATTGAGCTTGTTGATGCAGAAGGGTTTGATAGCGCAATGCAAAATGTTCATTGCGATCAATTTGTGATGAAAAGAGGCGATCTTTTGCTTGGCTAAAGGAAATTATCGGAGAAAGTTCTTTTTCATTGACGATAATCTCTTCGCCTTGCGCATTTTTGACCAAATAAAATAAGAGACCATTCATTTCTTGAACATCAAGGACTTCTCCTTGCCAACCTGTTTGGTGATGAAGTTGTTCTCCTTTATTCAACACAATTCGGGTTAATGGCGCTTGTGCCACCGCATAAATTCGGGTTTCATCTGTAGCAGGAAAGTGAAGAGTAACCGAGCGGAAATCTAAGGCGGTTATCATCCCTAATCCGAGGTTATTTTCAGTTTCACTAATCCAGCGTTGACCGATTGCAAATGACATCATCTTCCTCTTAATGAATCTCTTAAAATGGGGCGATATTGTAGTCTGATTATAAGGGAAAGCAAGGTATGGGCATCTAAAAGTATGAAAAATAAAGTGTGATTTATCTCACAATAATCAAATTAAATATCCGCTATGCTTTACTTTAAAAAAGTGCGGTGTAAAAATGGCGTACTTTTTATAAAACAGGAGTGTTCCATGAATTGGACAGAACGACTTAAAGAGGAATTTTTATCCGGTTGGAAGCCTTTTGAAGTGGCATGGGTAGTTATTTTCCTTGCCGCGCAAATTATTGCTTATGTTCTTTCACCAGATAGCCCATTAGGCATGATTTCGGGTATTGCAGGTATTCTCTGTGTAGTATTGGTGAGTAAAGGGAAAATTAGTAACTATTTCTTTGGGCTTATTTTTGCTTATACCTATTTTTATGTCGCATGGGGAAACAATTTCCTGGGTGAAATGAATACGGTGCTCTATGTGTATATTCCATCACAATTTATCGGTTATTTTATGTGGAAACAACACATGCAAAACGATAATGGCGGTGAAAGTGTAATTGCAAAAGCTTTAACTCCAAAAGGTTGGGCTATTTTACTCGTGAGTGTGGGAATTGGTACATTCTGTTTTGTACAGGCTTTAAAAGCAGCAGGTGGGAGTTCTACAGGATTAGATGGTTTAACCACGATTATCACCGTAGCGGCGCAATTATTGATGATTTTGCGTTATCGTGAGCAATGGTTATTGTGGATTGTCTTAAATGTGCTTTCCATTTTACTTTGGGCAGAGCAGCCAGCGATGTACTTAATGTATAGTGCTTACTTACTTAACTCATTATATGGTTATTACAACTGGACGAAACTCGTCAAAGCAGAAAGCCACTAATCACATCAATAAAAAAGGGCATAGTAATATGCCCTTACATTTTCAAATAAAATGCCTTCGTTAACGCAATAAATTCCTCTGTGTACTGATTGTTTTCATCATAAATCACTAAGCTATCTTTTACTTGTGGCAAATTCTCTCGGCTAAACGTGAGTAACATCCGCTGTGGATCTTTTCCTATTTTTGTAATAACATCAGTCTGTTTGATGCAATAAAGTGCGGTTGAATTTATCAATATTTTCCCCGCCTCATAAGGCAAGACAAAACTGATTTTTCCTTTTCCGGATAAACAACTCGCCGCCCAATTTAACCAATCTAAATGGCTTTGTTGAACATAACGGGCAAGTGCTCGTTCGTCATTTTTACATTCCACACCTTGCGCAAAATAAGGCGGATTAGCCACAATTAAATCAAATTGATGTGCTGTTTGTTGGCAATAAGTTTGCACATCTTGGTGTATTAAATGAAGGCGATTGTGCCATGGCGAAGCCTGGAAGTTTTCTTGTGCTTGTTGTGCTGCAAGGGCATCAAGTTCAACGGCTTCAATTTGGCAATACTCATGACTTCGTTGGGCGAGCATTAATGCAACCAAGCCTGTGCCAGTCCCCATATCAAGAATACGCTGACAATCAGACACATCCGCCCAAGCGCCAAGTAAAATGCCATCCGTACCGACTTTCATCGCGCAATGTTGTTGATTAATATGGAATTGTTTGAAGGTAAAGCTGCTCATAAAATCTTGCGGAAAATGACCGCACTTTCAGGTATAATCAGCCCCAATTTTAACAAATTAACGCAAAATAATGAATTTATCCCCATTCGAAGAATTCGATCTTTCCCCCGAATTATTAAAAGCCTTAGAAAAGAAAGGCTACACCCGTCCAACCGCCATCCAATTAGAAGCGATTCCTGCTGCTATGGAAGAACGTGACGTGCTCGGTTCTGCACCAACAGGTACTGGTAAAACGGCCGCATTTTTATTGCCGGCAATTCAGCATTTATTAGATTATCCACGTCGTAAACCAGGGGCACCTCGCATTTTAATTTTAACGCCAACCCGTGAGTTAGCGATGCAGGTTGCAAAGCAAGCGGAAGAGTTGGCGCAATTCACGCATTTGAAGATTGCAACCATTACTGGCGGTGTGGCGTATCAAAATCATGGGGAAGTATTTAATTCAAATCAGGATATCGTGGTGGCAACACCGGGGCGTTTATTGCAATACATCAAAGAAGAAAACTTTGATTGTCGCGCAGTAGAAATGCTGATTTTTGATGAAGCAGATCGCATGTTGCAAATGGGCTTTGGCCAAGATGCGGAGAAAATTGCTGCTGAAACGCGTTGGCGTAAACAAACCCTTCTTTTCTCTGCCACATTAGAAGGGGAGCTATTAGTTGATTTCGCAGAACGTTTATTGAATGATCCAGTAAAAATTGATGCCGAGCCAAGTCGTCGCGAGCGTAAGAAAATCAACCAATGGTATTATCACGCCGACAGCAATGAACATAAAATCAAGTTGCTTGCGCGTTTTATCGAAACCGAGAAAGTTAGTCGTGGTATTGTGTTTGTCCGTCGTAGAGAAGATGTGCGTGACCTTTCTGAAACTTTGCGTAAACGTGGCATTCGCTCTACTTATCTAGAAGGCGATATGGCACAAACGCAACGTAATAATGCCATTGATAAATTGAAATCGGGAGTTGTTACTGTGTTAGTGGCCACTGATGTGGCTGCTCGCGGAATTGATATTGATGATGTGACGCACGTCATGAACTTCGATTTACCTTACAGTGCAGATACCTATTTACATCGTATTGGTCGTACTGCTCGCGCAGGGAAAAAGGGTACAGCAGTTTCTTTTGTTGAAGCCCATGATTATAAATTGCTCGGTAAAATAAAACGTTATACGGAAGAGCTTTTGAAAGCACGGATTTTGGAAGGCTTAGAACCTCGCACTAAACCACCGAAAGATGGGGAAGTAAAATCCATGTCTAAAAAACAAAAAGCACGTATTAAAGAAAAGCGTGAAGAAAAGAAAAAATCAGAGGTGAAGAAGAAAGCTAAACTGCGTCATAAAGATACAAAAAACATTGGTAAACGCCGTAAACCAAGCACAGAAAAAACAGCTGAGAAATAATAAAAAAAACCGCACTTAATTAAGTGCGGTTATTTTTTTGACTATTTATTGACTTGGCTACCGATTACACCACCTAATGCGGCACCACCTAATGTGGTCGCGGTATTACCACCAAGCATATAGCCTGCTGCACCACCAATAGCTGCGCCAGCTGTTGTATTTTTTTGTGTACGGTTCATATTTCCACATGCAGCAAGGGAAATAATAGTCATCGCGATAACAAGTGATTTTCCAATTAATTTCATAGGATCTCTCCGTGTTTAACATATAAAACTATCCATATTGATAGTACTCCATAAGACAAACGGAGATGAATGAAAGTTCAAAAATATGCGTTTTTCGATGTTTTTTTGAACAATTGAATATATTGAATGTTAATCTTTAGCTTGATCTAATACTTTCGCAACCACTTTCAAATATTCAATCGCCAATCCATGGTGTCCTGTACTCGCATTAAATACTAAATCTTCACTTAATACACCACAAGGCATATCCTCTGGGATTTTACCGTCCTCATAAGCTTGATAATCGTCTCGCCAGTCACCATCAAAATAATAGTGTTCTAAGGTTTTCATTTTTGGTAAGAAAGCTTGCCATTTTTCAAGAAATTGTTCCGCGTCAGCTAAGAAACTCTCCGCTTCATTGAGAAGGTTTTCCATTTCTGAAATTTTATCTAAGCGTGATTGAGGTAACATAGGTTTCTCCAAAATAAGGTAAAAATAAACCGCACTTTATTCGAACAAAGTGCGGTGAGTTTATCATGAGTTTTTAGACTTACACATCATAAGTGGTAGATGCTGTGTTGCCACCGCGACCTGTCCAGTTGGTGTGGAAGAATTCACCACGTGGTTTATCAGTACGTTCATAAGTGTGAGCACCGAAGTAGTCACGTTGTGCTTGCAATAAGTTTGCTGGTAAGCGTGCTGATGTGTAGCCATCTAAGAACGTAATCGCAGATGCCATACATGGCATTGGAATGCCCACTTCGATAGATTTTGCCACCACTTTACGCCAGTCGCTTAATGCGTTTTCTAAAATGCCTTTGAAGTAGCTATCTGAACCCAAGAAGATTAAATCTGGATTTGCTTCATATGCATCCCGAATGTTGCCTAAGAAACGGCTACGGATAATACAACCTTCACGCCATAATAATGCCGTTGCGCCGTAGTTGATGTTCCAGTCAAATTGTTCAGAGGCTTCACGAATCAGCATAAAGCCTTGTGCATAAGAAATAATTTTAGACGCCAATAAGGCTTTACGCACCGCCTCAATCCAAACTTTTTTATCGCCTTCAACCGGTTGAATTGTTTTGCCGAATAATTGATTAGCGGCAACACGTTGATCTTTAAATGAAGATACGCAACGAGCAAAGACAGATTCAGTGATTAAGGTTAATGGAATACCAAAATCTAATGCATTGATACCTGTCCATTTACCAGTCCCTTTTTGGCCAGCTGTATCTAAGATTTTTTCAACTAATGGTTCACCATCAGCATCTTTATAACCAAGAATATCGGTAGTGATATCAATTAAATAGCTATCAAGTTCAGTTTTTTTCCATTCTGCGAAGATAGCTTGCATTTCTTCATAGCTTAAGCCTAAACCTTCTTTTAAGAATTGGTAAGCTTCACAGATTAATTGCATATCGCCATATTCGATACCATTGTGAACCATTTTTACAAAGTGGCCAGCACCTTCTCCACCAACCCAGTCACAGCAAGGTTCACCTTGTTCTGTTTTAGCAGAGATTGCTTGGAAGATTGGCTTAACATATGGCCATGCTTCGTGGTTACCACCAGGCATAATAGATGGCCCATGACGAGCGCCTTCTTCACCACCAGAAACACCCGAGCCGATAAAGCGAATGCCTTTTTCAGCCAATGCTTTTACACGACGGTTAGTATCAGGATAGTTTGAGTTACCACCATCAATAATGATGTCACCTTCTTCTAAATGTGGCAGTAATGCCTCAATGAATTGGTCCACTACATCACCCGCACGCACCATTAACATCACTTTACGTGGTTTTTCTAATTTAGAAGCTAAATCTTCTAAAGAGTATGCGCCGATAATATTCGTGCCTTTTGCTGCACCTTGTAGAAATTCATCCACTTTTGAAGTGGTGCGGTTATATGCTACGACTTTAAAGCCATGATCGTTCATATTTAAAATGAGGTTTTGCCCCATTACGGCTAAGCCGATAACACCGATGTCGCCTTTTACTGACATTGTTTTCTCCTGTTGTAGTGTGGGGATGCCCACCGTGATTTTGGAAATGGTTAATAGTGGGACAAATCCCACTCTAAAATATAAATTATTTATTTTTTATAATATAATCAAAAACATCTCTATTAAAAAATCCTGAGTTATAGCTATTTGTTCTTTCCCGTAAAGGAGTAATAATTCCTTCATTTATATATTCAGGTAAGTTTTCAATAAAAATAACATCTGAAGGATCTTTATGATATCCAAGATAAATTAGAATTTGAGCTTGTATATCATTTATCTGAACTAACTTTACTCTATCAAATTTATATCTTTGATAATCAACAGCAATCAGATAGCCGATAGCATCTAAATATTCTTCGAATTTTTCTCTGCTAAAAAAAGAATTGTGACAAAAGTCGTGTAAAAAACTATTAGGATTTTCTTCATAATTATCATCAATAATTTTTTTCGCATTTTCAATCTGTGTTGTAGACATCAAGGTTTCCCTTATACAATTAAATTAACTCTTTGCCCACGCACTCATATGTTGCATAAATCTAATGCGGATAATAATCTACAGCTTACGTAGCAGATAAAAGCACAATTTTAGCTTGTGGATGTAAGACTTGTTTAGTGTGTTCAATCAATTGCAAGATGATACCTTGTTTCAGATATTCTATAGAAAAACTTCTTTTAAATTTCTTTAATTAAAGAGCTGCCTTGCTCTAACGTGTCTAGCCACTGCCATTTTTCATGACCGATGAGTTTGCTTTCTTCTAAAGAAAATGTTGTACAGCAACGCCCCAAACGATTTTCTAGAGATTGATTTAAATGTTGATACGTAAATTCAATTTGAGTATCGTTAATCCACTTCCCAATTAAAAAGCCTTTTAAAATTTCACCACCACAATATTCGGCCCAAATCATTTTACCTTGTTGATGGTAATGAAATTCTGTTTGGCTACTCACCTCACCATTTTCGGTGTTTTCAACAGCAATAAATTTTTTATTATCTAAATTCAACATTAAAGTCACTCTGCATCTGATGTATCTATATCTTATTTTTGCATAATGTAATGCATTTCTACATTTTTCGCTTTTGCGGCTTTTTCTAGATCTGTTTTATCACTTTGACTATCTCCAACAAGGTATAAAGATACATCCTTGCCGACCTTTTCTGCATTATTTAGTCCATACATAGCAACTGCTTTATTCACAGATTGACTGTTTCCTGCAATTCCAATGTGTAAATTATCTGTAGCTAAAAGAGATACGAGTCGTTTTCCTGAAGTACCACCTGCGGTTCTAATCGTTGCTACTAGCATTCCATTTGAAACTGGGTTTCCTGCTTCCGGAACTTGAAGCATTACTGAGCGATTATCTTTTGGCATTTGTGCCGCTAACTGATCTAAAGATGGACCAGATGAACAAGCAAATAACAAAGTTGAAGTAAGTAGTACAAACAGTTTTTTCATTTTTGTCACCATATCATTCTAATAAATTAACTCTTCGTCCATGCACTCATATGTTGAGTAAATCCAATATGCGGATAATAATCCACTGCTTGTGGAGCGGATAAAAGCACAATTTTGGCTTGTGGATGTAAGGCTTGTTTAGTGTGTTCAATTAACTGCAAGCCGATACCTTGTTTTTGATATTGTTCATCAACCGCTAAATCAGATAAATAACAGCAGTAGGCAAAATCTGTCACGGAACGTGCCACACCCACTAATCGTTCACCATCCCAAGCGGTCACTAATAAATCTGCATGGTGTAACATTGCCGCGACACGCTTTTCATCCTCTAATGGACGGCGCGCCCCAAGCGTTGTCTTATTTAGCAATTCAATAAATTGTTTAACTGAAATTGGTTCATTCACTTTGTAGTCTATCATTTTGCAAACCTATGATATTTGATACTCAACTTGTTATAGCAATTTAGCCGCCGCTTTATCCAAATACCATTCCGTCACGCCGTTTTTCGCCTGAATTTTGGCAGCAGGGTAAGGCAGATTTTCTGCAGGAGTCGTTTGGATTTCTTTTAAAATATCCGCTTTGCTTTCGCCAGTGACCAAATAGGTAATGCGTTTGGCTTGTTCAATCAGTTTGGCTGTTTTAGAAATGCGGATTTGACCGCTTTCAGGGTGTTTTGCAATAACAGCAAGGTTTTCATCATCAAAATTGGTTTGATGTGGGAAAAGAGAAGCGGTATGACCATCAGTTCCCATACCTAAAATGATCCAATCAAAAATACCGTTTGGAATGACCGCACTTAATTCTTCTTCGAAGCGTTTTAACTCAAAGTGCGGTTCATTTTCGCCACGAATTCGGTGGATATTTTCTGCGGGAATTTGAATATGATCGAATAAGAGTTTTTGCACTTCACCGTAGTTGCTTTCTGAATCTGTTGGTGGAACCATGCGATCATCACCCCACCAAAAATGCAGATTCTTCCAGTTGATTTGTTCGGTATAAGGCGCTTTGGCTAAAGTTTTGAATAACAGCTTAGGTGTTGAACCGCCAGAAAGAGAAATATGCACAGGGTGACTTAATTGACTATAAATCACAAATTCTTGGGCAATCTTTTCAACAGCGTGTTGAGCCGTTGGGAAGGTAATGGTGTTCATGTTTGTTTCTCTCTATTCGGTGATAAGCCTTCTTCTATTGAAGAAGGCGAGATATTAATGATTAAACCTTTTTCTTCATTTTACCGCTTGGTTTACGCCATACGCGACCACTTTTCGCAATGAGTTTTTCGGCTGCAACAGGTCCCCAAGTGCCCGCTTCATATTCGTAGATTCGACCACCCGATTCTTTGTAATCCAAAATCGGTTGCACAAATTTCCATGCAGCGTGCACCGCATCCGTACGCGCAAAGAGTGTGGCATCGCCTTTCATCGCATCAAGCAATAAGCGTTCATAAGCCGTGAGTACTTGCTCATCGGCCAAATCGGCATAACGGAAATCCATTGAGACTTCTTTCGCTTCAAAGCCCGCACCTGGCTTTTTCAAACCGAAGCGCATTGAAATGGCTTCATCAGGTTGAATACGGATGATCAATTTATTCTCAGGCGCATTTTGACTGAATACCGGATGTGGCGTAGTTTTGAAATGAATCACAATTTCTGTCACACGTGCCGGTAAGCGTTTACCTGTACGCACATAGAAAGGTACGCCAGCCCAACGCCAGTTTTCGATTTCGCAACGTAATGCCATAAAGGTTTCAGTGCGAGAGTTAGCCGGCACGCCTTTTTCTTGTAAATAACCTTTAACTTCTTTGCCATCAATTTCCGCAGCAGTATATTGACCAAGCACTAAGTTGTGCTCAACGTCATCTTGCGTTAATGGACGTAAAGAGTGCATGACTTTGGCCACTTCATCACGCATTGAGTTCGCATTGATGATTGCCGGTGGTTCCATGGCAACCATGGCGAGAACTTGTAATAAGTGGTTTTGGAACATATCACGCATTGCACCAGAGCCATCATAATAGCCACCACGTTCTTCTACGCCAATGGCTTCTGCCCCCGTAATTTCGACATAATCAATGTAATTACGGTTCCAAAGCGGTTCGAATAAGCCATTTGAGAAGCGTAAAACAAGTAGGTTTTGAACGGTTTCTTTACCTAGATAATGGTCGATACGATAGATTTGATGCTCTTCAAAGAAACGATGAATTTGGACGTCGAGTTCTTGTGCGGTTTTTTCATCGTAACCAAAAGGTTTTTCGACAATAATACGTTTCCAACCCTCGTCTTCTGTATTTAAACCATGAGCCGCAAGACATTCTGGAATCACACCATATAAGCTTGGTGGCGTGGACATATAGTAAAGGGTGTTGCCATTCGTTTGATATTTAGTATGTAATTCTTCTAAACGAGGGACTAATTTACCGTAATCGGCCGCATCTGATGTGTTTACCGCTTGGTAATAGAGATGACTACAAAAAGCGTCTAGCGTTTCTGGAGTGGTTTCTTCTGTTTCAAGTAACGCTTCGCGCATTTTTTCACGGAAAGTCTCATCGTTTAATTCTGAACGCGCGACACCTAATACAGAAAATTTGTTTAAACGACCAAATTTGAAGAGATTATAAAGTGCTGGAATGAGTTTACGGTGAGTTAAATCACCGGAAGCACCAAAAATCACGATACAGTTATTATTAGTTTGCATATTATTCCTTATTGTTCCGAGTAGTATTTTTAAATAATGCAATATATTACTGCACTTTACCAATCGAACCAATCAATTAAATTGAAAGACAGATGCCCAATTTTGTGTATTATCTGCCACCATCACAAAGGAGGGATTAATTAAACTTTCACGCTGATTATAGGTGAGCGGTTGATAGTGCGGATCGAAAATCATTCCATTGATTTCAGCTAATAAAATTTCAGCGCCTGCCGTATCCCATTCGCCAGTTTTACCGAGTCGAACATAGCAATCAACAGCTCCCTCAGCAACCAAACCGCTTTTCAAACTGCTCGAACCCACCACCGTAAATTCGCATGCCAAATTCTTTGCTAAAATTGACCGCACTTTTTCTTGTGAGGTAGTGGCGCCTACGGCGATTTTTAGCGGTTTTGTGAGATCGATTTTTTTGGGTTGTAAGATTTTTATTTCTTTGTTGCTTTGCTTGAATGCCCCAAAACCTTTCATTGCGTAATAGGTGATATTCAAAATAGGGAAGTGGATAACACCCAGTACAGGTTGATGGTTTTGTACGAGTGTAATCAATACGGAGAATTGATCTGTGCGATCAATAAATTGTTGCGTGCCATCAAGGGGATCGATTAGCCAATAAGTTTGCCAAGTTTGGCGTTGTTCAAAGGGAATATTGCAGTTTTCCTCTGAAAGAACAGGAATGTCAGGGAAAAGTGCGGTCAGTTTTTTGATTAAAAATTGGCTGACAAATAAATCTGCTTCCGTGACAGGGGTGTTATCCGATTTAGTTTGTATTTTTACATCCTGTTGGTAAAAATGAGCTAAATGTTTTCCCGCTTCATTAGCGAGTGCACGGACTTGATCGAGAAGAGATTGAGATAATTGCATGTTTATTTCCTACTTTGATTTCGGTAATAACAAGGAGAGGAAAATTGTTGTATAGATTGCCAGGATGACAGAACCCTCTAAGACAAATAATACACGGTCAGTCAGATATTGAGTATTTTGTGCGATGAGAAGGTTGCCGATACTCCAATAACAAAAAAGAATGATGAATGAAAAAATGAGAATTTTATTCCACTGATGACGTAGATAGCCGCGGTATTTAGCAAAGTAAGCATTGATTATTGCTGGCACGGTGAGAGGCCAAAATGTTAGAAAGAAACCAAATAATACGGCATCGAAGTTGCCTTCTTTGCAGTAGTCCATTCCGAAAGCGACATAAGCAATAATGCTACCGATTAGCTGTGTAACCAATGGGAAGATGATAATTGCTTTTAGATAAGGGGATTGCGTTGACACCTTAAGCTCCTAGAAAAATAGGCTATCCGAGGACAGCCTATTTAAATCCATTATTTCGATTTCTTCGCACGTAATACACGAGAAACGAAAATAAAGATACCAAAGATAAATACGGCAAGACCAAGTAATTCGCCAATATTATCCCAATTTTCTAATCCTAAGGCTAATGGATCTTCAGAACCACCTGAGGTGACAGATGCCGCAATAATGAAGGCTAAGATGACGCCCATCAAGCTTTCACCCACAATTAAACCCGCAGCGAAAAGTGTGCCGAAACGTTCTGCTTTTTTCTCCACTTCAGTATCGTTAGTGCGTTTTGCATAGTTTTTAATATGACGGGTGATAAACCATGCCATTACCGCACCGACCACAACCGGCATATTGATTGATGGTGGAAGGTAGATACCAATCCCAACCGCTAATACTGGTAAGGCAAAGCGGCTGTCACTGGTTTTACGCATGAATGCATCCACAATGATCAATACAATACCTAAACCAACACCAGTTAAAATGTAGGTCCATTCTAAATGGTCGGTGAAAATACCTTGTGAAATGGTGGTCATAAGGGTTGCTTGTGGTGCTGAAAGCGCTTGTGCTGGATCCATATCTGGACGTGGTAATGCGCCAGTGAAACCATAAGCGTGGTATAAAATTTCTAATACCGGTGCAATCACTAATGCACCAACGAAACAACCGATAATCAATGCAACCTGTTGTCTCCAAGGGGTCGCTTCAACTAGAAGACCGGTTTTTAAGTCTTGTAAGTTATCGTTTGAAATAGTCGCGGTGGTTAAAACGATAGATGCCGTGAATAAGGTCAATGCGGTTAAGAATTTTTGACCGTCCGCTGTTTCAAATAAACCACTGCTTTTACCAATAGTCACTAAAACAAGTGAAATCACGATAACAGAAATAATCCCGATACCAGAAATAGGGCTAGAAGATGAGCCCACAAGTCCAGCCATATAACCCGATGCTGCTGCAACGAAGAAACCAATTAACACCGCAAGTAGCGTACAAACCACCACTAATAATACGGCAAGCTCGGCAGAAATAGGCGCTGCGGCAACGAAGTGATATAAAGAAATCACGATTAACACGACTGTCGCCAATAAAATGTAAATGATGGTTTTTGGTGATAAGTCGATATCAATACGATGTTCTGATTCCTCTTGGGAACCTTTTAACATACGGAAAGAATGAATCATCCCTTCGATCATTGGTTTGAGAAGGATTAATAATGTCCAAATCGCTGCGATACCGATAGTCCCGACACCAATAAAGCGAACTTTGGTTTTCCATTCGGTCATCGCATAGCTCACGATTGACGCATCGGTTGGCATATCGCCTGTTGCAGTGAAATAAGGTACTGCGACACCCCAAGCAAGGAATGTGCCGAATAACATGGCCAGACCGCCCACGATACCAATTAAGTAACCCGCTCCCACTAAGGCAAGAGAGAAGCCCATTGGTAATTGGAAAATCGCTTTACCGTTAGAGAACCATGCGCTCGCGCTATCAGACATGACACGTAATGCATTGGTGAAGAATGCAACGGTTCCTGCAAAAATACCGCCGTAAGCAATATCTTTTACACCGCTGTCGCTTTCGCTATTGTTACCCGCTTTTAAGATTTCAGCCGCAGCCACACCTTCAGGGTAAGGTAAGTCGCTGTTTACCACCATTGCACGACGTAATGGAATGGTAAATAGTACGCCTAGAGTACCACCAGAGGCACAGATAAGCACCGTTTGCCAAAATGGGAATTCTTGCCAGTAGCCCATCATTAATAGGCCTGGAAGCACGAAAATAACAGAAGATAACGTCCCTGCTGATGAAGCTTGGGTTTGTACCATGTTATTTTCTAAGATACTGGAATCCTTGAAGAATTTTAAAATTGCCATTGAAATTACGGCAGCTGGAATGGAGGAGGCGAAAGTCATCCCCACTTTAAGACCTAAATAAACGTTAGATGCAGTGAAGATCACTGTAATTAACGCCCCAAGGAACATTCCTCGGAAGGTCAATTCTTTTAAATTATCATGAGACATAAATTTTCCTATTTATTTTTGAAAAATGACTATACATTCTCAAAAAAAGAATAATTATTCAAGTTTTATTTAAAGTTAATCGTTTGTGATTAGAATTTATCTAAATTTCTTCGATTTATTTACGTTTTTTTAAATAATCTCGTAAGATATAAAGTGCGGTTAAGTTTCTTGCCTCATTAAATTCATCACTCACCAACAGGGCATCAAGTTGAGATAAAGGGTAGCGTACGATTTCTAATGGTTCGGGCTCATCCCCTTCCAGTTGATTTGGGTATAGATCTTCACCTAGTAAAACGTGCATTTTATGACCCATGATTTGTGGATTGATCTTCATGGTGCGTAAAAACGTCCATTTTTTTGCGCCAAAAGCAATTTCTTCCTGCAATTCACGATTTGCACTTTGTTCGGGCGTTTCTCCTGTATCCATTCCACCTTTTACAAAACCTAGTTCATATTGTTCCGTTCCAACAGCATATTCGCGAACCAGGAGAAGATCCTCTCCATCAATTGCAATCACCATGACAGAATCGCGATTAAAAGGGCGGAAACGTTCGTAAGTGCGGTCAATGCCATTAGAGAATTTGAGATCGACGGCTTGAATTTCAAACAAGCGGGATTTTGCCACGGTAGAAAGGGAGAGAATGTGTGGAAGTTGTTTTTTCATAATATTAGCCCTATTATCTTGTTATTGGCTCATCATACGCAAAGTGAGAGAAATAGGAAGAGTTATGGCTGAAAATAATGAAGTACGATTAGATAAATGGCTTTGGGCGGCGCGTTTTTATAAAACCCGTAGCATTGCGAAAGCAATGATTGAAGGGGGTAAAGTCCATTACAACGGCCAACGTACAAAAGTGAGTAAAACCGTCGAAGTTGGTGCGATGATTAAACTTCGCCAAGGTAGCGACGAAAAAGAAATTGAAGTGATTGCTTTAAGTGATCAACGCCGTGGCGCCCCTGAGGCCCAATTACTTTACCAAGAAACGGCACAGAGTGTGAAAAAACGCGAAGAAATGGCATGGGCAAGAAAAAATAATGCACTGTCTATGCCACATCCTGATCGTCGTCCAAACAAAAAAGAACGTCGAGATTTATTGAAATTTAAACACCAAGATGAGTTCTAGAAAATAAAAGTGCGGTCAATTTGACCGCACTTTGTGTATTAATGGTTTTTGTGGCTTGTACTGTAGAGGATTTTGTCGGTATAAGCCATCGCAATCGCTGAAATCAAGAAAGCAAAATGAATAATCACTTCCCACATAATCGTTTTTTCAGGAATTTTTGAGGCATTCACAAAGGTTTGCAATAAGTGAATAGACGAAATGCTGATAATTGACATAGAAAGTTTAACTTTCAGCACGGTCGCATTCACATGGCTCATCCATTCAGGTTGATCCGGATGATTTTTCGTGCGTAGTTTTGAGACGAAAATCTCATAACCGCCTAATGTCACCATCACCAATAAGTTCGCAATCATCACTACATCAATGAGATTGAGTACGGCGAGCATAATGGTGTCTGCATCCATTTCATTAACATTGGTGATGAGATACCACAAGTTTTTCATAAACTTGTAGGCATAGATACCTTGTACGACAATTAAACCTAAGTAAATAGGCACTTGTAGCCAACGACTCGCAAAAATTGTTTTGCTTAGAAAACTGGTTTATTCGTTATATTTTGCACATGGATCCGTGATTTCTTTTTGTTCTGTCGCCATAAAATTCCCCACAAATAAAAAATTTAAATAAAAAAGCGGCAAGAAAATAGCCGCTTTTAAAGAAAAATTCAACAGGGATGCTTTATTTTACCCCGTTCTCGGTAGTGATAAGGGATAGGCGCGTTAAGTCCACGTCATTATTGAGTAATTCAACGTTTGGCATGCTCTTGTTAGCTTTCGCTGACAAGTCTTTAAAGCGTTCCACTTTCCCCACTAAACCTTGTTGCCCCACAAGGGCGGTGACGGTGCTGTTGTATTGATTGCTCACAGTGGAAAGGGTATTCCCCAGTTTGTTTAAACGTTCTGCCACCAGGCAAATCTGGTTGTAAATTTCCCCCGCTTTTTCTGCGATTTCTTTCGCTTCGGCGTTGCCTCGTTCGATACGCCATAAATTCGCCACTGTGCGTAAAATTGGCATGAGGGTCGTGTGCGAAACCATAATCACATTTTTCTCGTAGCCATAATTAAATAGACTTGGATCTAATTTTAAGGCTTCAATATAAGCGGGTTCCACTGCAATGAACATCAAGACAAAATTAGGACTGCGCATGCCAATCAAATTGCTGTAATCCTTGCGGTGCAAGTCATCAATGTGATTTTTCAGGGCTTTAATATGCTCCCTTAGTAAACGCTCACGTTCGAATTCATCCTCAGAATTGACCGCACTTTCGTAAGCATTCAATGACATTTTGCTATCGATGATAATATTTTTCTCATCAGGTAAATTGAGCACAAAATCAGGATAGTTTCGACCGCCTTGTTCATCTTTAAAATGGGCCTGCGCACTGTAATGCACGTTTTCAATGAGTCCCGCAAGTTGAAGTGCGCGTTCAAGTTGCACTTCTCCCCAGTTGCCTAAGGTTTTCTTTTCCCCTTTTAGCGCAGAAGTTAAATTATTGGCCTCTTGCGACATATTTAAGCCAATTTCCAACACCTTTTTAATTTCCGCTTCTAAGCCCGCATTACCTTTCACCGATTCCGAATGGATTTCATTGACCCGTTTTTGAAAGCCTTCGATTTGTTCTCGGAAAGGCTTCAACAAGGTTTCCAATGCCGTTTGATTGGTTTGATTAAAGGATTGGCTTTTTTCTTCCAAAATGCGGTTGGCCAGATTTTGGAATTCTACGCCTAGTTGTTGTTTGGATTGTTCAATATGCTGTTGCTGTTCGGCAAAATGCTTTTCTTTTTCGGAAAGGGTGGTTTTCAACTCCGTTAATTCTTGTGAAAGTGCGGTCAATTTTTCCTGCGTTTTTTGCTGCTCTTGTTCTTTTCTAAGCACATTTTCTTGCGCTTGTTGTAATTGACCTTGTAAGCTTTCGGCTTGTGCTGACGCGATCCCAAAGCGTTCTTTTAATGCGGTAATTTGTCCGCCAATTTGATCGTGTCGGAGCTGTTCTTCATCCAATTCTTTTTCTAAATATTGGATTTTTTCATCACGTTCATTAAGGCGAGTTTGCAATCCTTCCGCATGAGTTTGTGCTTTAACGGCTTGTTGTTCTAATTGATTTTTGACCACACTTAAGGAATCAAAACGCTCAGCCAATTGATTGTAATCGTCGATGGTTTTATTGAGATCTTGTTGTAATTCTTGCGTATCTCGTTTGCTACGGCTTAATAGAAAAAGCATCACAATACTGATAAAAACCAGCACGGCAATGATAATTAAATATTGATTAGACGTGAGTTCTGACATAAATAGGCTCCTAGAAACGCAAAAATTTTAGCATATTCCTAGAAACTTTTTAAAAATTAAGATGGTTAATCAGATAAGAAAAGTGCGGTCAAAATAACCGCACTTTTTAGGAAGATTAGTAGTTTGAGTTAATCAATACTTCTTCACCGTAGCCACCAAGGGTTGGCATTGGTTGATAAGTGGAGTTAGCAGCACGCATTAAACGAATACCACGAATACCCGCTTCTTTTGCTGCGAGGATATCGTCATCGCTGTCACCATAGTGAATACTCACTTTGTGCTCAATAATACCTGGTGTTTTGTTATATTTAGTTGGAAGTTTGCGACCGCCCATGAATTCTACAGGGTGCATGTCTTTAATATTAAAGGCTTTTTGTAGCACTGGTGTCACACCATCTTTATCGCCCGCTGTACGACCGGTAATGAAATAAATTTGGTCACCACGTGCTTGGTGCATATTAATTAAATCCACCGCAATTTGTTTTGGAATAGAATATTGGTCACAACCTGCATTCACTTCATTCCAGAAATCTTGATTTTTTAAATAATCATTTTTACCTGGAGAGTATTTTTCTTGGCCGTGATAGAAACAAGGGCTACTGAAAAGTACAGTATCGTCAATGTCGAAGCTCACATTAATGGGTGCTTTACCTTCCAATTCTTTTTTCAACTGCTCAACAGAGATCCAGTGAATCGGTTTTTGCTCTGTCATTTCACGAGCATTCGTACCTTGTTCAGTGTAAGGTTCTTTGTTTGATGCAAAAGTAGAGACTGCGCTTGCCGCTAAAATTGCAATGGCAGAAAGTTTAAGTAAATTTTTCATGTTTTCCTCATTAAGTAGTTTGTTTTACTTGTAACAAATCATATTCCTTTAAAATAAAGGTGTAAAATAATAGCAATCGTTTGCTATTTAAAAAGGTGATCTTTGTCACATTTTTTTTGAGATGGTTGTTTAATAAAACATCAAAGAAAAATTTCCCCTTGAATTTGGTGGAATCGATCGCCATATAACGAGTAACTTTTCTTAAAAGAAGGATAAAAAGAATGACAACAATTGTAAGCGTACGTCGTAATGGCCAAGTAGTTGTTGGGGGCGATGGACAGGTTTCACTAGGCAATACAGTGATGAAGGGGAATGCCCGCAAAGTACGCCGTTTATATAATGGCAAAGTTCTAGCCGGTTTCGCAGGCGGCACAGCTGATGCGTTCACTTTATTTGAATTATTTGAGCGTAAATTAGAAATGCATCAAGGGCATTTGTTAAAAGCCGCGGTGGAATTAGCCAAAGATTGGCGAACCGATCGTGCGTTACGCAAGTTAGAAGCGATGCTGATTGTGGCGGATGAAAAAGAAAGTTTAATCATTACCGGTATTGGTGATGTGGTACAACCGGAAGAAGATCAAATTCTTGCTATCGGTTCCGGCGGTAATTATGCGTTGTCGGCCGCTCGTGCATTGGTGGAAAATACCGATTTATCAGCACGCGAAATTGTGGAAAAATCTTTAAAAATTGCCGGTGATATTTGCGTGTTTACCAATACAAATTTCACTATTGAAGAATTACCGAATAAATAAGGAAAAATTATGTCTGAAATGACCCCTCGTGAAATTGTTTCCGAATTAGATCAACATATTATCGGCCAAAAAGAGGCGAAAAGAGCAGTTGCGATCGCGTTGCGTAACCGTTGGAGAAGAATGCAGTTGCAAGAACCACTTCGCCATGAAGTCACCCCTAAAAATATTTTAATGATTGGACCAACGGGCGTGGGTAAAACCGAGATTGCGCGTCGTCTTGCAAAATTAGCTAATGCACCATTCATTAAAGTGGAAGCAACCAAGTTCACCGAAGTGGGCTATGTGGGGAAAGAAGTGGATTCCATTATCCGTGATTTAACGGACAGTGCGATGAAATTGGTTCGCCAACAAGAAATTGCGAAAAATCGTGCGAAAGCAGAAGATGCGGCGGAAGATCGTATTTTAGATGCATTATTGCCCCCACCGAAAAATCAATGGGGTGAAGTCGAAAACCACGACACCAACAGCAGCACTCGCCAAGCGTTCCGTAAAAAATTACGTGAAGGACAATTAGACGATAAAGAAATCGAAATTGATGTGTCTGCAGGCGTTTCAATGGGTGTGGAAATCATGGCACCTCCAGGCATGGAAGAAATGACTAATCAGTTGCAATCCATGTTCCAAAGCCTGGGTTCGGATAAAACCAAAAAACGCAAAATGAAAATTAAGGATGCATTAAAAACCTTAATTGACGATGAAGCGGCCAAATTGATTAATCCGGAAGAATTGAAACAAAAAGCCATCGATGCCGTTGAGCAAAATGGTATCGTGTTTATTGATGAGATCGACAAGATCTGTAAAAAAGGCGAATACAGTGGTGCCGATGTTTCTCGTGAAGGTGTGCAACGTGACTTATTGCCATTAGTGGAAGGTTCAACTGTTAATACGAAACACGGGATGGTGAAAACCGATCATATTCTCTTTATTGCATCGGGCGCATTCCAAGTGGCGCGTCCATCGGATTTAATCCCAGAGTTGCAAGGTCGTTTGCCGATTCGTGTTGAATTATCAGCATTAACGGCAGAGGATTTTGAGCGTATTCTAACTGAGCCAAATGCGTCTTTAACGGAGCAATATAAAGCGCTTATGGCGACAGAAGGCGTGAGCATTGAATTTACACAAGATGCCATTAAGAAGATTGCCGAAGCTGCATTCCGAGTGAATGAGAAAACGGAGAATATCGGTGCAAGACGTTTACATACCGTTATGGAACGTTTAATGGATAAAATCTCATTTGATGCGAGCGATATGAACGGACAAACCGTGAATATTGATGCGGCTTATGTGAGTGAGGCATTAGGCGAAGTGATTGAGAATGAAGATTTAAGTCGATTCATTCTGTAATGAAAGTTTAGATAAAGAAAAAGTGCGGTTATTTTTAACCGCACTTTTTCTATCTCTAGTTTTATCTCTAGATTAAGATTAGTGACCGCCGCAACCACAGCCTCCATGACCGTGTCCGTGATCATGATCGTGTTTATGACCACCGCCACAGCAACCACCGTGTCCATGATCGTGATCATGGTGATGATGACCGTGACCGCCGCAACCACAACCGTGACCATCTTCGTCATCATGATGGTGGTGGTGATCATGTGCGCCATGTACGTGACCGTGAGCAATTTCTTCTAATGTTGCTTCACGAGTGCCAACAACTTCCACAGTGAAGTGTAATTCTTGACCCGCTAACATATGGTTACCATCAACTACCACTTCATCGCCATCCACTTCCGTGATCACAACAGGAACCGGGCCAATATCTGTGTCAGCTAAGAAACGCATACCAACAACGACTTCATCAACGCCTTGGAATACATCTTTTGGTACACGTTGAACCATATTTTCATTGTATTCGCCGTAGCCTTCTTCAGGTTGAACACGCACTTCAAATTTGTCGCCAACTTCTTTACCTTCTAAGGCATTTTCAAGACCAATGATTAAGTTATTGTGGCCTTGTAAATATTCTAATGGTTGATTTGCTGGTGCTTCATCAACTAATACACCGTCTTGAGTACGTACTTGGTAAGCAATACTCACAACCGTATTTTTTGCTACTTTCATATTGTTTTCCTTATTAAAAAAATCGTCATTCATTGTATAGAAAATTATTCTTTAAGCAATGCAATTCGCGCATTCACACTGACTTTAATTTTCTCTTTACCACTTTGAGTGTAAGTTTCATCTTTTTCATCCGAGTAAGATAAACTTTTTGCCATCATTGCCCCTGCGGCATAAGGGCGAAAATCATTCGCGGAATCATTGGCAGAAGACACATCAAGGCTTTGTGTGTGATAACCTTTCATCTGCAAAGATTCTTGAATTAATAGGGCTTTATCTTTAACTTTTGCTAAAGCTTCTTTGGTTAATTCTTTTTCTAAGCTATTTAATTTCTCACGTGAAACAGAAGCGCTTACGCGATCAATGGCTAATACGCCATCTAATTCATGTACTAAGGTTGATAATGCTTGAGAATCTTTACTTTCTAAGGTTAATTCTGCACGCGCAATCCAGCCTTGTTGTTTGCCTTTATTGTCATAGCGAATCCAGGTATTGCGAGAATTATCTTTAATTTCAACCGCACTTTGTGCTTTTGCTAACTCAATGGCTTTATTCATTTTTTCTGCCATGGTTTTATTGAGCGCGGATAAATCATTGCCTTCCGCTTGGTAAAAAAGAGACACTTGCAATAAATCGCGTTCTACCTCTCTTTCAGCTTCAACACTAAAGCTGACATCCGTTGGCTGATGAGATACGGGCTCTGCTGCAAAAGAAGTGATAGGCAAGGCAAGTAATGCTAAAGAAAGCGCTTTGAGTTTCATTGTTTCATTCCTATTTGGGTAAGATAAAAATTAAGGGCGGTTTAACGCGCCCTTTGTTATTATTAATGTAAACGTTCGTTGTCGTCTTCGACATCTTCATCGTCAAAAAATTCGCCATCATCGCCGTATTCATCATCTTCCGCATTCGGATCTTCAAAATACGTGCCCCAGCCATCATAAATACCTTTGTATTTTTCCACTAATGGCAGAATTTCTTTTTGCTGTGCATCGATAATTTCGGGCTTTAATTCTACTTCACTGATGATGTCAAAGCAGAAAATCACCTTGCCATTTTCATCTTCAAATTCTTCTGCTTCTGACACTTCATAGCCTGCTTTGAAAGCATCCACGGCAATTTTTTCTAATGTATCAAAATCATAATGAGCGATGTGATGTTCGATAATATAAAGGGCATCCGGATCGCTGCCGTCATTTAATAAATCCGTAATGATTTCACGGGTTTCTTCTTGGAGTTCGTTAAAGTTCGTCATAAGGCATTCCTTTTGTCAGAAAAAGTGCGGTCATTGTAGGGGATAAAGATGAAAATGTCGCTAAAAATTTATTCTCATTTCAGTTTGCCTTGAGGGGGCGGAAAGGTTAAAATTCTGCGCGAATAAATTGTGCTTAACATGCCCAGCTGATCACGCTATTTATTGCAGCGAAAAAGTTGGGCTTTCTTATTTTAGAACGAAAAAAATGGTCAAACATCTCCCTTATTTCACCTTAAAAACACCGCCAAAATCAACCGCACTTTTAAAGCAAGCGTTCTCTGATTTTATTGTTAAAGAAGATCTTGGCTATGAAATGTCAGGCGAAGGCGAATTTGTGGCGGTAAAAATCCGTAAAACTGATTGTAATACGTTGTTTGTGGGCGAAAAACTTGCCAAGTTTGCGGGTGTTTCTGAGCGAAATATGGGGTATGCCGGTTTAAAAGATCGTCATGGCATTACGGAACAATGGTTTTGTTTACAAATGCCGGGGAAGGAAACGCCAGATTTTAGCCAATTTAAGTTGGAAGGCGTCGAGATTTTAGACGTCACTCGCCACAATCGTAAAATTCGTACGGGGAGTCTTCAAGGAAATGACTTTGAGATTTTATTGCGCGGTGCAAAAGAAAGTGATGAGTTGAATGAACGCTTAAATTTTGTGGCGAAATATGGTTTCCCTAACTACTTCACTGAACAACGTTTTGGGCGTGATGGGCATAACCTGACTCAAGCGATTCGTTGGGCTAAAGGGGAGATTAAGGTCAAAGATCGTAAAAAACGCAGTTTTTATCTTTCAGCAGCTCGCAGCGAAATTTTTAATTTAGTTGTAGCAGAACGAATTGAACAAAATGTGGCAGATCAGGTTCTAAGAGACGATATTGTGCAATTAAACGGATCGCACAGTTGGTTTAAGGCTGATGAAAATGAAGATTTAGTGGTCTTACAGCAACGTTTGAACGAACAAGATATTTTGCTCACTGCACCTTTAATTGGCGAAGAAAATTTATCTGCAAGTGCGGTCGAAAATAAAGTCGTTTTGGAACATCAGATTTTCCAAGAATTAATGAAACAAGAACGAATGAAAGCTGCTCGCCGCCCTTTATTAATGCAGGCAAAAGATTTCCATTGGACGTTTGTTGAAGAAGGATTGAAACTCTCATTTTATTTGCCGGCGGGGAGCTATGCCACTGCATTGGTGCGAGAGTTAGTGAATATTAAGGAAGAAGAATAATGCGAATTTTAGTCAGCAATGATGACGGTTTTCATGCCGAAGGGATTCAAGTTTTAGCAAAAGAATTACGCAAAATTGCCGATGTGGTGATCGTTGCGCCCGATCGTAATCGTAGCGCGGCATCAAGCTCATTAACGCTTGTTGAGCCACTTCGCCCGCGTCATTTAGACAGTGGTGATTATTGCGTGAATGGCACACCGGCTGATTGTGTGCATTTGGCACTAAACGGTTTTTTATCTGGACAAGTGGATCTTGTCGTATCAGGCATTAACGCGGGTTGCAATATGGGGGATGATACGATTTATTCAGGTACTTTGGCTGCAGCATTGGAAGGCCGACATTTAGGGTTGCCAGCTATTGCGGTATCTTTAGATGGTCGTTTGCATTATGAAACAGCGGCTCGTGTAGTGTGTGATTTAATTCCGAAATTACATCCTCAATTATTGAATAAACGCGAAGTGATCAATATCAATGTGCCAGATTTGCCTTACGAAGAGCTTAAAGGCATCAAAGTCTGTCATTTAGGTTATCGCTCATCCGCTGCAGAAGTGATTAAACAAGAAGATCCTCGTGGCGAAAATATTTATTGGATTGGCCCGTCAGGCTTGCCAGAATATGATGGTGAAGGTACAGATTTCCATGCGGTAAAAAATGGTTATGTTGCCATTACGCCAATTCAAGCGGATCTTACTGCTCATCAGTCAATTGCTGCTTTACAAGATTGGCTGGAAAGTGAATAATGTGCCGTTTTGAAACGAATTTTCCCTATTGAAGCAATAAAGGATAAGTGAATGAATATTTTTGGTGCGATGTATGATAAAACAATGCAATGGTCAAAACATCGCTTTGCCGTGTTTTGGTTATCCTTTGTGAGTTTTATTGAGGCCATTTTTTTCCCTGTTCCACCGGATGTGATGTTGATTCCGATGTCAATGTCAAAACCGAAAAGTGCATTTCGTTTTGCACTTTATACCACGATTGCTTCGGTTGTCGGTGGAATGATTGGTTATGCTATTGGTTATTACGCCTTTGATTGGGTGCAAGGCTATATTCAACAATGGGGATACCAAGCTGCTTGGGAACAGGCCATGGCGTGGTTTAAAGAATGGGGTATTTTAGTGGTCTTTGTTGCCGGTTTTAGTCCTATTCCTTATAAAGTTTTCACCATTTGTGCCGGCGTGATGCAAATGGCATTTATCCCCTTTGTGATTACTGCGTTTGTGTCGCGTTTTGCTCGTTTTATTTTAGTGGCAAAACTCGCCGCATGGGGCGGAGAAAAATTCGCCGCGAAATTACGTAAATCTATTGAAATCATTGGTTGGAGTGTGGTTGCTCTGGCTGTGATTGCTTATCTTATTTTAAAATAACAGGATGACCTTTTTTATGAATAAATTACTCTTAATTATCTCGAGTGCATTGCTGATTTCAGCTTGTACAGGAGAACCACAAAAACAAGATCCCGATACATTACCTAATGGTATTATGCAACCTGTAGAAGGAACGGGAGCGGTTGCCGGTGGTAGCTTTATGCCGGAAATTGAAAAGAATTCGATGCCAAATCAAATGAAATAAATTTAATGTTAAAGGAAGAATAAATGAAAAAATCGTTTTTATTGCTCCCTGTGAGTATCGCTATTTTAACGGCTTGTAGTTCAAATAGCCCTGCGCCAATTGAAAATGTAGATGGCACACTCTCTCCGGGTGTAATGCAACCTGTTGATAATAATTCAAGTGGTACATGGCAGCCAGAAATCCAACAAAATACGATGCCAAATACCATGGGCAATAGTGTGCCAACGGGAACTCAAACACCACAACCAAGTTTCCAACCAACTTATCAACCGGTTCAACAACCTGCTGCAGCACAGCCTAAACCAACGCCAGCTCCAGCACCGGTTCAACCACAGACTAAAACAGTAACCAAAACGGTTTCTGATTGCACCAGCTCTGGCGCAATCAATGTGCCGCGTAATCCAAATACCAATGCGCCGGATTACAGCCAAATTCAAAAAGGTTCATACAAAGGAAATACCTATAAAGTAAATAAAGGCGATACCATGTTCTTAATCGCTTACTTAACCGGTATGGATGTAAAAGATTTAGCGAGCATGAACAATATGAAAGAGCCTTATAGCTTAAGTGTGGGCCAAACGTTAAAAATTTCAAATTGTTCAACTAAAACGGTTACCACGACTGTACCAGTGAAAACGACGGCACCAACTGCACCAACAGCTCCAGCTGAACCAGAAGTGACTTATACACCAGGTGCGAATGGTACTCAAATTGGCTCTGATGGTACGGTAATTGGTCCAATTAAATCAGGTGTTGCTACAGGTGGCGCATCAACACCAGCGTTTACCAACAATACATCTAGCACACCGGTGACAACGACAACGCAAGAGGAAACCACAAATAATACACCAGTTAATGCGAACGTTGTGGCACCAGTTGCATCAAATGTGGCATGGCAATGGCCAACACAAGGTAACGTGATCCAAGGCTTCTCTAACTCTGATGGTGGTAACAAAGGGATTGATATCAGTGGTTCTCGCGGCCAAGCAGTTAAAGCTGCTGCGAGTGGTCGTGTAGTGTATGCGGGTAACGCATTACGAGGCTATGGTAACTTAATCATCATCAAACATAATGATGATTTCTTAAGTGCTTATGCACACAACGACAAGATCTTAGTTAGCGATCAACAAGAAGTGAAAGCGGGTCAAGAGATTGCGAAAATGGGTAGCACAGGGACAAATGCTGTGAAACTTCACTTCGAGATCCGTTATAAAGGTAAATCTGTGGATCCAGTTAGATACTTACCGAGAAGATAATCTTTTCACAGAAAAAAAGTGCGGTTAAAAATGACCGCACTTTTTGTTATACTCTCACCAATTTTTTCTCAATGCTTAGAATCTAAGGTTAATTCAATGCGTACAAGTCAATATTTATTCTCAACATTAAAAGAAACCCCAGCTGAAGCAGCTATTGTGAGCCATCAATTAATGCTTCGAGCAGGGATGATTCGTCCTCTTGCTTCAGGTCTTTATAACTGGATGCCAACAGGCTGGCGTGTGCTTCGTAAAGTAGAAAAAATCATCCGTGAAGAAATGGATAAAAGCGGCGCACTTGAAATCAAAATGCCAGTCGTGCAACCAGCAGAATTATGGGAAGAGTCAGGTCGTTGGGAACAATATGGTCCAGAATTACTTCGTTTTGAGGATCGCGGAAACCGTAACTTTGTATTAGGTCCAACACACGAAGAAGTGATTACGGATTTAGTTCGTCGCGAAGTGTCATCATACAAACAACTTCCGATTAACTTATACCAAATTCAAACTAAATTCCGTGATGAAGTGCGTCCTCGTTTCGGTGTCATGCGTTCGCGTGAATTTATCATGAAAGATGCGTATTCTTTCCATGCGGATCATGCTAGTTTGCAACAAACGTATGATGTGATGTACCAAACTTATAGCAATATTTTCAATCGCTTAGGTTTAGATTTCCGTGCAGTACAAGCGGATACCGGTTCTATTGGTGGTAGTGCCTCACATGAATTCCAAGTGTTAGCAAACAGCGGTGAAGATGATGTGATTTTCTCTACGGAATCTGATTACGCTGCAAACATTGAATTAGCGGAAGCGGTAGCGATCGGTGAACGTGCCGCGCCAACGAAAGTGATGGAATTAGTTGATACACCAAATGCAAAAACGATTGCAGAGTTGGTGGAACAATTCAATTTGCCAATTGAGAAAACGGTCAAAACCTTAATCGTAAAAGGGGCAAGTGAAGAGCAACCGTTAGTAGCATTAGTAATTCGTGGTGACCATGAATTAAATGAAATCAAAGCGGAAAAATTACCTGAAGTGGCTTCACCATTTGAGTTTGCGGATGAAGCTGTTATTAAAGCAAAAATTGGTGCAGGTGTTGGTTCATTAGGCCCTGTTAATCTCAATATCCCAGTGATTATTGACCGTTCAGTGGCATTAGTGTCTGATTTCAGTGCAGGTGCAAACATTGATGGTAAACATTACTTCAATATCAATTGGGAACGTGATGTAGATTTACCAAAAGTGGCGGATATTCGTAACGTGGTTGAAGGTGATCCAAGCCCAGATGGTAAAGGTACCTTATTGATTAAACGTGGTATCGAAGTAGGCCACATTTTCCAATTAGGTAAAAAATACTCAGAAGCGATGAACGCAACTGTTCAAGGTGAAGATGGTCGTCCAATGGTCGTAACTATGGGATGTTACGGTATTGGTGTGACACGAGTGGTGGCTGCGGCGATTGAACAACATTTTGATGATCGCGGTATTGTATGGCCGACAGATGAAATTGCACCATTCACTGTAGCCGTTGTTCCAATGAATATGCATAAATCTGAAAGTGTTCAAGAATATGCCGAAGAATTGTACCGCACTCTACAAGCACAAGGTGTAGAAGTGATCTTTGATGACCGTAAAGAACGCCCAGGTGTGATGTTTGCTGATATGGAACTTATCGGTGTGCCACATATGGTGGTGATTGGTGAGAAAAATCTCGCAAACGGTGAAATTGAATACAAAAATCGCCGCACTGGTGAAAAACAAATGATTGCAAAAGAGCAGTTGTTAGATTTCTTGAAAGGACAAATTAAAGCTTAATTTGATCCTTTGATATGAAAAAAGGAGATTGAGGCACACACTTCAATCTCCTTTTTTATTATTGATTAGTAATTGCTTGAGGTATTATCAGAAACACCCGTTACAATCGCAATGCCTGCGCTTGCACCAATTCGAGTAGCTCCCGCTTCAATCATCCCTAGTGCGGTTTGAGTGTTACGAATACCGCCAGAGGCTTTCACACCGATGTTACCCACCGTTTTTTTCATTAAAGCCACATCTTCTACGGTTGCCCCACCTTTATTGAAACCCGTTGAGGTTTTAACGAATGCCACACCCAACGCTTTACAGATTTCACAGGCTTTTACGATTTCTTCTTTAGTGAGTAAGCACGTTTCTAAAATTACTTTAAGCGGCACACCATGACAAGCGGTTAATACAGCTTGAATGTCGTCTTTTACGGCATCCCATTGATTTGATTTTATCAAGCCGACATTAATCACCATATCGATTTCACCCGCACCCGTTTTGATTGCTTCTTGGGTTTCAAACGCTTTGACAGAGGATAAGTTAGCGCCAAGTGGAAAACCGACTACGGTACAAATTTTGACGTTTGAGCCAGTGAGTTTTTCTTTGGCTAAAGGAATATAGCCTGAATTAATGCAGACTGAATAAAAGCCGTATTGAATGGCTTCATCACAGAGCTTAAGAATATCCTGTTCTGTTTTTTCAGCAGTAAGGGCCGTGTGATCAATATATTGTGCTAATTGTTTACTATCCATATTTTTCTCCTTATTAAATGATGGGGTTATCATAGCAAAATATCTGTAATTTTGACCGCACTTTTCTGATCGATTACAATCCTTTTATCCTAGATCATGGAATTTGTTGTGAAACTTAAAACCTTATTAAAAAATGCGATTTCGCTCTTGCTGACGTTGATTATCGTGAGCAGTATTCTTGATTTTATTCGTAAACCTAATATTCCGCCTGAAATCAATGCAACGGCACTTTATGATTTACAGGGAAATGCCTTCTTTTTACCCCAATTAGATCAAGCTAAGCCGACGATCATTTATTTCTGGGGAAGTTGGTGTGGTTATTGTCGTTATACTTCTCCAGCGATTAATTCACTTTCAGAAGAAGGCTATCCCGTAGTCTCTGTCGCACTACGTTCGGGGACAAATAAGGACGTGGAGGATTATTTACAAACCCATCACTATCAGTTTACAACGGTGAATGATCCTCAAGGCAAGATTGCGGATCAATGGCAGGTGAATGTGACACCGACGATTATTATTTTAAACAAAGGAAAAATGGATTTAGCCACAACGGGTTGGACAAGTTACTGGGGCTTAAAAGTGCGGTTGTTTTTCACAGAGTTTTTTGGCTAAGCGGCACAAAATCTATTACAATACACAGACTTATTTTAAAGAGGACAGAATTATGATTATCGTAACAGGTGGCGCCGGCTTTATCGGCAGTAATATCGTTAAAGCATTAAACGATATGGGACGCAAAGATATTTTAGTGGTGGATAACTTAAAAGACGGGACTAAATTCATTAACTTAGTGGATCTTGATATCGCAGATTACTGTGATAAAGAAGACTTCATTGCGTCAATTATTGCAGGTGATGATTTAGGCGATATCGATGCGGTATTCCATGAAGGGGCTTGCTCGGCGACCACTGAATGGGACGGTAAATACATCATGCATAATAACTACGAATATTCAAAAGAGTTATTGCATTACTGCTTAGATCGTCAAATTCCGTTCTTGTATGCATCAAGTGCGGCGACTTATGGCGACAAAACTGAATTCCGTGAAGAGCGTGAATTTGAAGGCCCATTGAATGTGTACGGTTATTCTAAATTCTTATTCGACCAATATGTGCGAGCGATTTTACCTGAAGCAAAATCACCAGTATGTGGTTTCCGTTATTTTAACGTGTATGGTCCGCGTGAAGGCCACAAAGGTTCAATGGCAAGCGTGGCATTCCACTTAAATAACCAAATCCTGAAAGGCGAAAATCCAAAATTATTTGCAGGTAGTGAACACTTCCGCCGTGATTTCGTTTATGTAGGTGATGTGGCACAAGTTAATATTTGGTGCTGGCAAAATGGCATTTCGGGTATCTTCAATTGTGGTACTGGCAATGCAGAATCTTTTGCGGAAGTGGCAAAAGCAGTGATTAAATTCCATGGTAAAGGTGCAGTGGAAACTATTCCATTCCCAGAGCATTTGAAATCTCGCTATCAAGAATATACGCAAGCTAACCTTGAGAAACTTCGTGCAACTGGCTACGACAAACCATTTAAAACCGTAGCGGAAGGTGTGGCTGAGTACATGGCGTGGTTAAATAAATAAAAATATTGAACAAATAATGTCGTTCAATACTAGAAAATGAATAAAGTGCGGTTAAAATTAGTCTTATTTTTAGCCGCACTTTTGTTATAAGGTCAAGCATGAATATTTTAATTATCGGCCCGTCTTGGGTCGGCGATATGATGATGTCGCACAGTTTGTATCAACAACTCAAACTGCAATATCCCCATTGCCAAATTGATGTGATGGCACCGAATTGGTGTAAACCGCTTTTAGCCCGTATGCCTGAAGTGCGTCATGCCATTGAAATGCCGCTTGGTCATGGTAAGTTTGCCTTGTGTGAACGTTATCGTTTAGGTAAGGCATTACGCAATCAATATGATATGGCAATCGTATTACCAAACTCGTTGAAGTCAGCCTTTATTCCCGCCTTTGCAAAAATTGCGGTGCGTCGTGGTTGGAAAGGGGAAAGTCGTTATTTCTTACTTAACGATTTACGCAATAACAAACGTGATTACCCAATGATGGTGCAACGTTATGTCGCGTTGGCCTTTGAGCAAAATACGGTACTGAAAGCGGCAGATATTCCTGTTCTAAAACCTTATTTAACCGTTGACCCAACTCAACAAGCGGAAACCTTAAAAAACTTTGAAAAACAGACCGCACTTTTAGGTGAACGTCCGATTATCGGGTTCTGTCCCGGAGCTGAGTTTGGTCCCGCTAAACGTTGGCCACATTATCATTATGCTAAATTGGCCGAAATGCTGATTGAAAAAGGCTATGCGGTAGAATTATTTGGTTCACCAAAAGATGTGGAAGCAGGAGAGCAAATCCGCAATGCGTTGCCAGCAGAACTGCAACCGTTTTGTTTAAATTTAGCGGGACAAACGAATCTTAATCAAGTGGTAGATTTAATTGCTAACTGCACAGCAGTGGTGAGCAATGACAGCGGCTTAATGCATATTGCGGCAGCCACAGATCGCTCATTGGTTGCGCTTTATGGCCCAACGAGTCCAATTTATACGCCACCATTATCAGATAAAGCCGTGATTATTCGTTTAATTGAAGGCGATTTAATTAAGGTGCGTAAAAGTACAGATAGCTCAGAAGGGTATCATCAAAGTTTGATTGATATTACACCAGAAATGGCATTAGAAAAATTAGAGGCATTATTAGCAAAATGAACCCTCTCCGCATACACTTACAATTAATCGGAATGGCTATTTTATGGGGGGCATCTTGGCCTTGGGGGCGGGTGGTTGCCCAAGCTATGCCGACATTTGTTGCCTCCAGTTTGCGATTTTTCTTTGCGATTATTCCGCTCATGATTTGGTTATATGCGGCAAATCGCTTCAAATATGCGAAACAACTAAGAGCGAATCAATGGATAGGGTTGTTTGTGACTGCCTTTTTCGGTGTTTTTGCCTATTCCACGTTTTTTATCTGGGGACTGAAATATCTTCCTGCGGGGCAAGCAGCCGTGATTGTAGCAACAAACCCTGTTTTCACGACGCTTTTGGCAATTTTTTTATTTAAAGAAAAATGGAATCGATGGGTAATACTCGGAATGATTATTGCCATGAGTGGATCGCTATTGGCTCTCACAAAAGGGAATTTTTTACAGATGATGGATTCATTTGGCTTTGGGCAAATATTATTAATTGGGGCGCTAATTTGTTGGGTCGTTTACACCTTATTGGCGAGAAAAGTACTCGCGGGAATTGATTCGCTCACCGCAACCACCTTATCTTCTATTTTTGGTTTTTTATTGTTATTTATGAGCGCGTTATGCGTGGAAAGTGCAGACGATTGGCTTACGGTACTGAATTTATCTCAAGGCGAATGGATCAGTTTGCTTGGACTCGCATTTGGTGCCACAGTATTAGCCTATGCCTGGTATTTTGATGGGGTGAAATACTTAGGGGCAGGTAATGCCTCAGCTTATATTATTCTTGTGCCGATTTTAGGAATTTTATTCTCAGCGGTTTGGTTGAATGAACAAGTGGATTCATCCTTAATTATTGGGGGTATTTTAGCGGTGTCAGGTCTCGGTATTATGCACTGGGGAAGAAGGTTAATTAAATGAAAGTATGCGTGATCAAAACGTCTTCTATGGGCGATGTAATCCATACTTTGCCGGCATTGACTGATGCGCAGCGTGCTATTCCTAATCTCTCCATTGATTGGGTGGTAGAAGAGAATTTTGCCGAAATTCCACATTGGCATTCTGCAGTGAAGCAAATCATTCCAATTGCCTTAAGACGTTGGCGAAAATCGCCTTTTTCGATTCAGACCAAAAACGAGTGGAAATCTTACCGCACTTTATTGCAAGCCAATCAATATGATGCCGTGATTGATGCACAAGGTCTTTTTAAAAGTGCCTTTTTTGCAACACGCTTAGCTAATGGCATTAAACATGGCTATGATCGCAAAAGTATCCGTGAGCCGATTGCCTCATTTTTCTACGATAAAAAATACACTATTTCCTATCAACAACATGCGGTAGAACGTATTCGTCAACTTTTTGCGCAAGCCTTATCTTATCCATTACCGAAAGAAAAAGGGGATTATGACATTGCTCGACATTTCATTTCCGAAGATTCTATCGAACCTTATGTGATCTTTTTTCATTCTACGACAAGAGATGAGAAGCATTGGCCAGAACGAGAATGGCGAAATTTAATCGAAAAACTGACCGCACTTTCTGTTCAAGTCCATTTACCTTGGGGAAATGAAAAAGAAAAGGCAAGAGCAGAGCGATTAGCCGCAGGTTTATCTCATGTAGTCGTTTTGCCTAAGCTTTCATTGAATGAATTGGCTGGACAAATTGCCAATGCGAAAGCCGTGGTATCGGTAGATACAGGGCTTGCCCATTTGACAGCCGCACTGGATAAACCGAATATAACGCTTTATGGTGCAACTGATCCGACCTTAATTGGCTGTTATGGTCAAAATCAGCATTATTTAACGGCGAATACAATGGAAAATATTACTTCAAGCCAAGTGTTTTCTACGCTAAATTTATTAATTAAATAGGCGATAAAATAATCAAATATGTATTTATCTGGATTGATTTTCGTCAAAATATTGCCTATTTTCTGATAGTTAGCAAAATTTAAGGTTGACCATTTAGGTTGTAGTGTATAAACTGCAAAAAGTTCAATTTTTTAATAAACTTCATTAAATAATAGGGAAAGCGTTATGAAAAAAACACTTCTTGCTTTATCTGTGGCTGCATTAGCAGCAGGTTCTGCACAAGCTTATAATTTCCACATTGACCAAACTGGTACTGATGTTGATTTTTACGGTTCTTTACGTGTTAAATGGGAAAGCACTTCTAACAAAACTAACTATGTAAATGGTGATGTAACTAAAGAACACATCAACCACGCAGTAGATAACAATGGTTCACGTTTTGGTATTAAATTAAAACAAAGCTTAGGTGGGGATTTCTACGCTTTAGGCCGTGCGGAATGGCGTATGCGTGGTGATGCGCCTTCACAACATGATTTTGACCATGTTTATACTCGCCAACTTTATGCTGGTTTTGGCCACAAACAATTCGGTGAGTTAACTTACGGTAATATGACAACTATTACTGATGAAGTAACACAAAGTGATTTAGCAAATACTTATAGCTTGACTGATGGTTTATTAGAGACTTCAGCTCGTCGTGTAACACAATATGTTTATAATGGTGACTATGGTTCAAATAAAGTGAAATTTGGTGCGTACTACGGCGGTTCAAGCAAACGTAACATCAAAAACGTAGATTTAAAAAATAACCGTAAAAACACTTGGGGTACAGGTCTTATCTTTGATCATGAAATTGATAGTATCCAAAATGTAACTGTCGCAGCAGGTTTCACTCGTGAAATCTCTGAAAATGCTAACAAAACAGCATATTACAGCAATGCTTACGCTTTAGGCTTAGCATATAACTTTGTTCACACTACTTATGGTTTAGACTTTGCTCACAAAGATACTAAAAATAAAGATGGTGCAGGTAACAAAGTAAAAAATAATGAAGTGACCGCAGTAATTCGCCAAGGTTTAAATGAAGACTGGAATGTATATGCAATGTATTCTTACAAAACTGAGAAAACTTTACCTGTAGGTTCTGCATATTCAAAATCAACAGATCGCCAATTCTTAGTGGGTACTGAATACTATGTGTATAATCAAGGTTCATTAAAAGTGAAACCATTCTTAGAATGGCAAGCTACTCGTACTAAATACGAGAATACCTTCGATAAAGACTCAGGTAAACAGCTTGATCGTAGCCGTGACTTCAAAACTGTTATCGGTTTACGTGCATACTGGTAATTTATCAGTTTAATCTTATAAAACGAGCGGATAGTGAAAGCTATCCGCTTTTCTTTTTGGCTTGTAATTTTGATTTTCACCCCCATAATACTGCACAGGCACGAAGTGCGGTAACAAAACGACATCTTTTTTGAACGTTTTAGATTTATTCACAAAATTGACCGCACTTTTTACTCAAAGAATAAATAGGAACAAATAATGAATTATACTCAAGATAATGACAAACTTTACCGTTACCTTTTTCAAAACCGTGCAGTGCGTGGTGAATGGGTGCGATTAAACCAAACTTTTACTGATACCTTGAATACCCATCATTATCCAAAAGCAGTACAAAACTTATTGGGTGAGATGATGGTAGCGACTAATTTGTTGACCGCAACATTAAAATTTAACGGTAATATTACTGTTCAAATTCAAGGTGATGGCCCATTAAAATTAGCTTTAGTAAATGGTAATGACCAACAACAGATCCGTGCATTAGCACGTGTACAAGGTGATATTCAAGATGGTATGAGCCTTCATGATATGATCGGTAAAGGTGTGTTAGTGATTACGATTGCTCCAACTGAAGGTGAACGTTATCAAGGCGTTATCGGTTTAGATAAACCAACGATTACGGAATGTTTAGAAGACTATTTTGTCCGTTCAGAACAATTACAAACCCAACTTATTATTCGCACAGGTGAATATGAAGGCAAACCAGTTGCTGCAGGGATGTTGTTGCAAATCATGCCAGATGGTCAAGGTACACCAGAAGATTTTGAGCATTTAACTACTTTAGTTGCAACCGTAAAAGATGATGAGTTATTTGGATTGCCCGCAGAAGAATTGCTTTATCGTTTATATCATGAAGAAGTAGTGGAAGTTTTTGAACCGCAAACTGTTTCTTTCTTCTGCGGTTGCTCACCTGAGCGTTCAGGGGCAGCATTATTACTGATTCCAGAAGCTGAAATTGAGGAAATCTTAGAGGAGCATAAAGGCAGCATTGATATGCAGTGTGAATGTTGTGGCACGCATTACTTCTTCAATAAAGAAGCGATTGATAAACTCAAACAAGCCCAATAAGAAAAATCCCCGTTCATGATAACGGGCATTTTTTTATGGACGTTTTATTGTTGCACTTGTTCCAAGCAATGTTTAATTGCGTCAGGAATTGAGCTACCATGATTTTTATTGGGAATGGAAATAAACGCCACAGAATTACCTTGTTTTTCCAATATTCCCGCCAGTTGATGCGCATTGATTGTTCGCATTTGTTTCCGTTGATTAATACGCTGTAATTGTTCCTCAGTGATATTCGGATCCTGTTCAGGATGTTCTTCATAAGAGCCTAATGTAATCAGAATATGTGATGGTTTTTGGCTAATCCAAGGTTCATGTTGAGGTAAAAATGAGCCATTTCCCCACCAAAGAGAAGGGCTTGCTAAGGTGTAATGTTGAAATAAATCCGGTTGATGGAAGAGCACGTATAATCCAAACACCCCCCCAAAAGAATGGCCAAAGAAATATTGTTTTTCCTTGTTGATATCGAAATGTTGTTCAATATAAGGCTTTACATCTTGTTGAATAAAACGTAGAAAATCAGCAGCTTTCCCTCCTTTGGCAAATTCAGCACCTTCTACTGGAAACGTGTAGTCTCTCATTCGTTCCTCAATAGCGTAAGCTTTATCAGATACATAACCGATGCCGACAATAAGGGGGAGAGGTTTATTAGGATTGACCGCATTCACTGCTATTGGAAATTGTGCATTGCCATCCAACGTGTAAAGTGCGGTCAGTTTTTGCGATGTTTTTGGTGGAACAGCAATAAACAAACGGTAATGTTTGTCTTCAAAGGTAAAATCTTTTTGTTGAATTTGATACATTTTTTTCATGCTTTCTTGAATAGGAGGAATCTTAAAGTCGGGTTCTGCTTGCGTACTTTGCGTAAACATCAGCAGGAAAAATAAAAAGGGTAAACGCAGAAATGAGAACATGGTTATCCGGTCTTAATTTGAGAATGGTTATCACTATATAAGAAAAGTAAAGGTAAAATCAACCGCACTTCATCTTGGCTCCCCAAAACACCCTAAAAATAGGTAGGAATTTTCAATGAATGTTCAAAAATTTGATCTAGTTAACATTTTTTTTCTGGCAATTCCCCTACAATAACCACAGGAAAAATTTTTAAACTTTAATCAAGAGGTGAACTATGACTGACATTAAAAATGTAATTAAAGAACTTGAAGCCATTGGTATTCATGACGTAAAAGAAGTGGTTTATAACCCAAGCTATGAACAACTTTTTGAAGAAGAAACCAAACCTGGCTTAGAAGGCTTTGAAAAAGGTACACTTACCACAACTGGAGCGGTGGCTGTTGATACAGGGATCTTTACTGGTCGTTCGCCGAAAGATAAATACATCGTTTTAGATGATACCACAAAAGATACTGTGTGGTGGACTTCTGATGTGGCGAAAAACGATAACAAACCAATGACTCAAGAAACTTGGTCAAGCTTGAAAGGTCTTGTGACTAAACAACTTTCTGGTAAACGTTTATTCGTGGTTGATGGTTTCTGTGGCGCAAGTGAACAAGACCGTATCGCAGTACGTATTGTGACTGAAGTAGCATGGCAAGCACACTTTGTGAAAAATATGTTCATTCGTCCGACAGAAGAACAATTAAAAACCTTTAAACCTGATTTCGTGGTAATGAATGGTTCTAAATGCACCAACCCGAACTGGAAAGAACAAGGTTTGAACTCTGAAAACTTCGTTGCATTCAACTTAACTGAGCGTATCCAATTAATCGGTGGTACTTGGTACGGCGGCGAAATGAAGAAAGGTATGTTCTCAATGATGAACTACTTCCTACCACTTAAAGGTGTAGGTGCAATGCACTGTTCTGCTAACGTAGGTAAAGACGGTGATGTAGCAGTGTTCTTCGGTTTATCAGGTACAGGTAAAACCACCCTTTCCACCGATCCAAAACGTGAATTAATCGGTGACGATGAGCACGGTTGGGATGATGTAGGTATCTTCAACTTCGAAGGTGGTTGCTACGCGAAAACTATCCATCTTTCTGAAGAAAATGAGCCAGATATCTATCGTGCAATCCGTCGCGATGCGTTATTAGAAAACGTAGTGGTTCGTGCTGATGGTTCAGTTGATTTCGATGATGGTTCTAAAACTGAAAATACTCGTGTGTCTTACCCAATTTATCACATTGATAATATTGTTAAACCAGTATCTCGTGCTGGTCACGCAACGAAAGTAATTTTCTTAACTGCGGACGCATTCGGTGTATTACCTCCTGTGTCTAAATTGACACCAGAGCAAACTAAATACTACTTCTTATCTGGTTTCACTGCTAAATTAGCTGGTACAGAGCGTGGCATTACTGAACCAACTCCAACCTTCTCAGCATGTTTCGGTGCGGCGTTCTTAACTCTTCACCCAACACAATATGCTCAAGTGTTAGTGAAACGTATGCAAGCTGCTGGTGCAGAAGCTTACTTAGTTAATACTGGTTGGAACGGTACAGGTAAACGTATCTCAATCAAAGATACTCGTGGTATTATCGATGCCATCTTAGATGGTTCTATCGAAAAAGCAGAAATGGGCGAGTTACCAATCTTTAACTTAGCGATTCCAAAAGCATTACCAGGTGTAGATCCAGCGATCTTAGACCCACGTGATACTTATGCGGATAAAGCTCAATGGCAAGCTAAAGCTGAAGATCTTGCAGGTCGTTTCGTGAAAAACTTCGAAAAATATGCGACTAATGCAGAAGGTAAAGCACTTATCGCAGCAGGCCCAAAAGCTTAATTAGATAAACAGTATCTAATTAAACATCTCTAAAAATAACCGCACTTTGGTTTTTAAATCAAAGTGCGGTTTTTATATTAAGTTTTTTGCGAGCTATTCTTTTGCTACGGTAAGAATAGACCAAATATAAGCCAATATAACCAGTACCGCAGAAACAGAAAACATTATGCTTATCACATCAACGAAAAAGAAACTTTCTAGAATCGGTTTGGTGAAGATGCGTTCCGCATATCTCGCGACAAAAGTGATGATATAAGCCCATAAAGCCCAGGTAACTAGATCTAGTACAAAGCTTTTGGCTTTAATCAGCAAGGGAAGGCTGCTACCTTTATTAATAACCATCAATTGTTGTAAAGTGGCGGTTGCCATTATTTAAACTCCTCTGTCAGGGCTTGTCCATACAGCTAGCTTGGACTTGTTTCTAAAAATCGCTTTTGGGATTCCAACGAGTAACGTTACCGTATTGAGTAACCAATAAACGTAGGGATACCAAATGCAAGAAATTCCATATTGGATCAATCCTTTTTCATAACGAGAGTCGATGTATAAGCTCAAGAGACACTGTAAGAAGAAGGAAAAAAACATGAGCGAGATATTTGTTTCAAACAATTCCATGTTTTGAATGCCTATACCCAAAGTAATCTTGCGGTATAGTGCAAGAGCAACCAGTGCAACCAATAAGATTGCCCAAGTAGCGGTAACAAAATATTCGGCATACATTGGCCATAGACGGCGGTTTTTCCAGCGCCAGACCTGAGGAAAATATTTGATGATGGTTTCTGCGCCACCTTGCGCCCAGCGTAAACGCTGTTTGTATAAACCATAAAGACGTTCAGGCATTAATACCCAACATAAAGCACGGGGCTCATACATGATGTTATAACCGGCTGTTTGAATTTTCCAACTGACATCAATGTCTTCCGTGATCATATTGGTGCTCCAACCACCAATTTCTTCCATTACATCTTTTCTAAATAGGCAGCATACTCCAGATACCGTGAAGATCGTTCCCATCAGGCTTTGAGCGCGTTTGATTAAACCGATAATGGAACTAAATTCAGACACTTGTAAGCGACCTAGGATAGTACTGCGGTTACGTACGCGTGGGTTGCCTGTAACAGCACCATAAGCGCGGTTTAATTCGAGGGATTGCACCATATAGTCGACCGCATCGAAATCTAATATGGCATCGCCATCAATACAGGCTACATATTCACCTTTAGCGACTAATAAGCCATGGTTTAATGCGCTGGCTTTACCTTGGTTTTCTTGATGAAGAGCTACAATTCGCTCATCTTCTTTTGCCCAACGTTCAATAATTTCGCCAGTGTTATCTTTACTCCCATCATTGATAAAGATGAGTTCATAGTTTGGGTATCTGAGTTGAAGCAAGTAAGGAATGGCTTCATCTAAGTTGTCGCCTTCGTTATAGCAAGGCACCATAATGCTAACCATAGGAACGCGTTCTTTAGGCATTTGTTGGAAGGTTGGTTGCCCAAGTTTTCCTTCCATAAAAAGGTAATAGCAAAGACTTGCACTGACCCAATATATTGCCATTCCAGCAGGGTACATAAATACGAAGATACTAATTGCCTCTAAGAATTGTTGGTTCATAGTCAATCCTTAAGGTTTTCCTACATTAGTATTTACCGAAAAATATGGTTTCATTTTGTTCAGATCCGGTTGATTAGTTAAAAAGTTATCCGGATAGTAGCCATAGCTATAAATATGATTTTTTTGTAATAGCGTCATCCAATCAATCAACTCGGATTCAGGAATTGGTTTTTGAGTTCGCCAATTCACTGCTTGGAATTCAAACAAGACTTTATCTAATGGTGCTTGGGTTTTCACATTTTCAATGAGAGAAGCAAACCATTGATAGGCTTCTTCTTGTGAAATAGGCTGCTCATTTTCCATGTATGGCATCGCCATAATGGCCGTCGTGTCGTAATTGTCAGTGAGCGTTTTTAAGTTTTGTGCCAACCATTCTTCTGCATTTGGATTGGTGATCACTGATGCATAAAGATTACGAGCCGTTTTAAGAGAATATGAACCACGCAAGAAATAAGGTTTCAATGCATCGGTAAGTTGATGGGTTAATTGGATTAAATCTTGCGTTTTTTGTTTTGCTTGTGGGCTAACCATACCTTCAGCATGATCACCTTCTGCGCCCTCAAAATCGGTTAGGAACGCGTCATCGTGGAATAAAATGCCATTAAATTTGGCATAGAATGATAAATCGTTATAAATGGATTTAATGATTTCAACATTCTGTTTGTTATAAGGTGAAAGGCGTAAATAAGCCTTTGTTGAAGGCTTGCCCGTGCGGCTATCAATGACATATTCCGCCTCTTTTACGCCTTTTCGTAAATCAAAGGCGAGTACAGGCATCCAAGCGTAGACTTGTACGCCTGCGCGCGTTTGTAATTGCCAGGCAATTCGGCCAAAAATATCATCTCGTACAGGAAGGTATTTATTTGGGAAATACAAGGCATCCGCTACACCATCCCCATCGGGATCAGAGAAGGCTTGAAGATAAACTGTCGTCACACCATAGCGATAGATGCGGTCGATTAACTTATCAAGGTTTTTGGCTTGCTGAGCTTTATCCGCATCATAGACATAATCTAAATCGACATGCAGTACTCGTTGAATTTGTTTGCTTTCATCAATGCCATCAAGATAGTTTTTAACGGTATTTAGATCGGTTTCTGCATTAAGTAATAAGCGTCCAATATGTTTATCGCCAACTTTATTGATGATTTTTTCACCTAATGAGAAATAGTGTGGCATTCCTGCTTGTCGTGCAAGTTGCACAGCAACATCATTAAATTGTCCATAAGGCCACACCATTACACGTGGTTTCTTACCGACATGATTGACTAACGTTTGAACAGAACGAGTGAAATCAGATTTCAATCTGTTTTTGTAGGCATCTTCAGTTTCATATTTCCCGTTTTTATATTCAGGTGCAATCACTGAGGGTAATTGACCACCAGATGGGTTGGCATTTATACCGTTATGAAGATTATGAGTATGTGAGGCTACTTCAACGAGCCCACTTTGTTCCATTTCTTTGACTTGCGACCAAGTGGCAAAAACAGAACGATCTAGCATTTTATCGGCATAAGCGATCTTTTTATTTGCTGGCGTATCTAACCAGCCCGTAACTGGTGCAAAAACAGCGGGGTAGTTATAGGCTTTCAATAGAGGGAAGACCACGTTATACATAGTCTCATAGCCATCATCGAAGCTTAGCAACACCGCATTATCAGGTAATGTGCCTTTACCATTTTCAGCATCGATAACTTGCTGCCAACTGATCACGTTGTATCCGTTTTCTTTTAGCCAATTAAAATGTTTAATTAACATTTGGGCAGAAATCGTTTGAGGAAAATACTGTTTTTGATTTTCAGCCGCACTTTCATCTACCACAGAGTGATAAGCTAATACGCCATAACGATCTTGCGCAAAGGCAAAAGCCGAAAAAAGGGAAAGCATGCAAATAATGATTTTTGCAAAATGTTTTAGAGATCTCATAAGGTTATACCGCTTAAATATTTAATAATAAATAGAAAAGTTTAAATTTCCGAAATTGTTGAATTCAGCACTGCCGTCGTAAATATTCTTTTTACGCCCGATTTCATAAGACACGCCAAATTTTTTACCAATACGCCATTGGTGTCCGTAACTTATCGACCACATTTTTTCTCGACTGAGTTCTGCCTGTTTATAAGCACCCACACTGGCTTTCAGGTGATGATTTAAGGCTAAGCCATAATTAAGTGGTTGGTAGTAACTTAAATCCGCACCGAATTCCAAGCTTGTCGCTTTTGATGGGTTGTAATATTCAGCAGAATCAATGGTTTTATTTTTGCTGTAATCGACTCTGAAATTGTTGGTTAGCGCCCAACGGTCATGTTTGAATGTATTGAGATTCAACCAGAAATTGGCCTCTTTTCTTAAGTTGCCGTCATCAAATTTCATGACGCTACCACCTAGCCCAGCTTGGAAAATATCGGAATAGGAATACGTGGTAGAGAAACCAATATCTTTGGTATACACCCCTTTATTGATGGCTTTAACTGGGGTGCCACTACCATTAATATTGGCGCCTAAATTAAATGACCAATGTTGGTTGAGGGTATAATTTGCCTCTGTAGAGAAATAGGCTTTATCATTAAGCTTAATGCCTTTCCCGCCTTCCATTTTCACTTGGAGTGGATAGAAATTGAGCTCTGTTCCTACACCGATTCGACGCGAAATAAGACTTTCTTTGTCATAAGGGGAGCGAGTTTCTAAATAATGAACGTAGGGATCGTGACCATTTGCTGTTTTCGGTGTGTAAATCGCATAATCTTGACTACTTTCATTGCTATAACTTATTGGTGAGGTGCGATGCTGTAAGCCGACACTCCCTACAATTTTGCCAGAACGCGCTTGTTCATAATGCTTAATAAGGGATTGCGCTGACTGACGTTGTTCTTCATTCATTGCATCAATCGTTTTTGAAACTGTTGGTAAATCATTTTGACTTAAGGCGGTTTCAGCCAGGTTATTACGAGCTTCTTGCTGATCATTTTTACTCAAAAAATAACCGGCTTTTTCCGCCCATAATTTAGCATCATCATAGTTGCCACGATTTCGCTCAAGTTCTGCTTTTTGCAACATCACCCATGGATCACCAGGCGTTTTGTTAAATAGACGATCATCAATAAGTTGCTGAGCCAATTTGCTGTTACCACGCCATAAAGCTAAACGTGCCAAACCAAAATAGCGAGAATCGTAGCCTGGATTCAGAATTTTTGATGTTCGGGTATAGTCATTGATATAAACATTTGAATTCATACGCTCTAAATATTGTTGCGCCAATTCAAATTTGCCCGTATCGCTTGCAGTGAGAGAGAGTTTATGAAGTAAACCATCACTCACAGCGAGTTTATTGTTTAAGACTTGTTGTTCAATTGATTGATAAATTGCTAATGCTTTGTGTGGTGAGCCTTTTGCTGCCCAATAATCACCAAAGGCTTCTTCTAAATATGCAGGCACATTAGATTGAGCCTGTAATGTATTGAAGTCGTCTTTTATTTCATCAAATTTATTCAAGCGAACACCCATCACAAAACGATCTTGCAATGCTTGTTGATACAGAGGATGCTCAGGATTAATTTTGGCCAAAAGTGCGGTCAATTCTTCAAATGATTTTTCTTGTTGTGTAGGCGTTGTCGCATTTTTTGAAGAGGTAATCGTCTTACCATGCTCAAACCACATCATATCTTTTTGATTGAATTGATCAGGATAGGCTTTTTGTAGTTTCTCTTGTAATGGTTGAAGGTTGTATTTCGATGCTAAACGATACAACTCTCTCATCAAGGTGATATTTTTCGGATTTTGTTCTAACTGACGTTGCCAACGGCCAAGTTTAGCCATGTCGGGTTCGGTGAAATCAAGCAAATAACTTTCTGCATCAAGATAAGCATTATTTTGTCCAAAACGTTGTTTATAAACATTCAGTGCATTTTTTGCCGCAGTGTAGTTTTAGTTTTTGGTTTCAGTGGAGGCTAATGCGCCACCAAGCCATCCATTTGGATTATCAGGGAATTGCTTTTGCAATTGGGAATAGAATGCAACGGCACGGTCGTATTGTTTTTCATTTCGAGCGGCTTTGCCTAAATTTTCCAGTTCATTTTGGGAAAATTGCGCTGGTGCGCAGCTTTCGCAAAGTGAAAGTACTTTAGCGGATTGATTCGTCCTCAGATAGAGTGTAATTAAATCATCGCGCACTTTCACATCGTGCGTCCCCTTAAATAAGGCCTCAAGTTTTGGAATAGCTTGATTTAATTGGGCCTCTCCTTGACGAGAGAAAATGATGATATTTTCTCGTTCGGTATCAATAGAGGAATTTTGGGCATAGGCAAGCTGTACTACTGAGGTGCTGATACCTACTAATAGCACTGCCTTAAAGACATGGGATAGAGACTTCATATTAACTTCTACTATGTTTAATTATAATTATTTATTGTGGACTCCATATTTATGACAATGTAAAAAAAGTGTAAGTTTCGTAAAGTGGTCCGACCTCATATTGAGCTATGAAAAACATTAGTTATGTATAAAAGTGGGAATTTTAGGTGAAAAATAGGCATTTTAGTAAAATAAAACGCCTATTTGATATTTAGAGAAGTGATTGAAAGTTATTTCAAAATAAACATCGGTGTGTTACTGATAGGATCACGATGAATGATGACATCCAAATCAAACACATCCTTCAGCAACTCTTCGGTCATCACTTCATCAGGTGTGCCTTGTGCCATTAAGGCACCTTTTTTCATGACGATTAAGTAATCGCAATAGCGGCAGGCTTGGTTGAGATCATGCAACACCGTAATCACGGTTTTACCGTTTTGTTGCATTTGTCGCATCATGCCCATGAGTTCTGCTTGGCGGTTTAAATCAAGATAAGTGGTAGGCTCATCGAGTAGCACTAATTCGGCATCTTGCGCAAGAGTCATGGCTAAAAATACCCGTTGTTGTTGACCACCAGATAAATCGGAAACCAGCTGTTCAGCGAGTTCGGTAGTTTGTGTTTGCGCCATCGCCCAATTAACCAATTCTTCATCTTTTTGGCTGAGTTTGCCCCAGAGATTTAAGTAAGGCGAACGCCCGTAGGCGATCAATTCCCGCACTTTAATCCCTTCGGGTACCAGGTGTTGCTGCGGGAGAAAAGCCAATTCTTGGGCATATTCTTTAGGGCTTTTTTGCCAAATATCCTGACCTTTATGGGTGATTGAACCTTGCTTTGGCTTAAGCAAGCGAGCCACCGCTTTTAATGTGGTGGATTTACCGCAACCATTTGGGCCGATTAATGCAATCACTTTATTTCTCGGGAATTTTAGCGACAGATTTTTAACCACGAGTTTATCTTGATAACCTAAAGATAAATTATTGATTTCAATGCTCATTATTTAGTTCTCATCAATAAGTAGAAGAAATATGGCGCACCGATAATCGCGGTCAGAATACCTGCGGGAAGTTCAGTTGGTGGGTCAATCACCCGCGCCAAAATATCCGAAAGTTGTAATAAGAGGGCGCCAATAATCAAGGCTGCCGGTAATAGGGTACGATGTCTGCCACCGACTAAACGACGGGCAAGATGCGGAGCAACCAAGCCTAAAAAGGCAATCGGACCACAAATTGCCACAGCTGTAGTGGAAAGAGCTACCGCTAACACTAAAACGCTAATTTGCACTTTATTTACGGTTACGCCCAAGGTGGAGGCTTTGTTTTCACCTAAACCAAGGGTATCGAGATCGCGACAGAAAATAAATGGTAAGGGCAGCAATACCACTAACCATGGCAATACCACATTCAAATAAGACCAGCTGCGCCCCCACAGGCTTCCTGTGAGCCATAACATAGCCGTGTTGATCTCGACCGGATTGGTAAGCATCAGATAATGACTAATGGCTGCCCATAATGCGGAAAGTGCGACCCCAATGATTGCCATTTTGATAGGGCGGAAGTTAAAACCGCACACGATCCATAAAATGACAAAAGAGAGCACGCCGCCTAAAAAGGCAAAAATTGGCATCCAGTAAAATGCTAAGTTTGGCAAGAACATCAATACCGAAACAGCAACCAACCCAGCCGCGTTGTTAATCCCTAAAATGTCGGGAGAGGCAAGTGGATTGCGCACCACGCTTTGCACTAACACACCAGAAATTGCTAAGGCTCCGCCTAATAAAATCGCTAATACTGCACGGGGTAGGCGATATTCCATCAAGGTAAAATAGTTTTTATCATCAGGCTGAAAGGCCGCCCAAATTTCCTCAAAAGAAAGCGTATAAGTGCCAAGGCGAATACTCAATCCAAAGAGTAGTACCATCATACTGAGCGTGATGACATAAAAGCCGATAGCGCGAAAAGATACATGAGAGGTTCGCATTAGTGTCTTCCTCTGGCAAATAATACAAAGACTGGGGCACCGATTAAGGCAAGTACCGCACCAGCAGGCACTTCACTAGGGAAATTAACCGCGCGGGCAATGGTATCTGCAGCGAGCATTAAAATTGCGCCGAGTAACATCGCCATGGGGAGAGATTTTCGCAAGTCATAACCAATCCAATAGCGGGCAAGATGGGGCACGAGTAAGCCAATAAAGGCAACTGGGCCAGCAACACTCACGCTTGAGCCCACAATCAATAACGCCATGATGTTAGCGTACCAACGTAAACGAAAGAGATTGATGCCTAGGGAACGAGCGGATTCATCGCTTAAATTGAGTAAATTCAAACGACTGGCAAAAAACAGGCAGAAAAGTGCGGTCAAAATAAAGAACGGAAATAACGTCAATAATTCATTCCAACGAGCATGTGCAATGCCGCCAGCTAGCCAACTCATAATACCGAAGGCATGATCTTCCGCGATAATGAGCACCAATTTCGTGAGGGCGGCACAAAGTAGTGATACAGCAATCCCCGCTAAAATCACCCGGCTACGATCCCCACTGTTGTCTTTCCATCCGTTGCTGATCAGCATCACCACAAACCAACTCAGACCGCCACCGATACTGGCCACTAAGGCAATGCTATAACCAGAAAGAATCAAGGGGCTAAAAGCACTGGCGGTTACCATGGAAAGACTGGCTCCCGAGTTTACGCTGAGTAGCGTAGGCGAGGCTAGTGGATTGCGCGTAATGGTTTGTAACAACGCCCCCGCCACCGCAAGATTGGCACCTAAAATCATGCCAACTAATGCGCGCGGTAAGCGTAAATCGGTTACCGTAATTTTGGCAATTTCATCGCCATCGGGGAGGAGCGCTTGTAAAGCTGCAAGCGGTCGAATTTCGATGGGATAATACAAAAACAGGCTTCCCCATAATAGGAAAGCCAGAATAATAAGGGGGAGTCCCCAACGGAAAGTAGACTTCATCATTATTTTTGTTTCACGAAACCTTCAATTTGTTTTGCCATAATTTTGCTCGCTTCTAAGCCACGACCACGAGCCCACATGTCGGCATCAACGCTGTAAACATGGTTCGCTTTTACGGCAGGAATGGCTTTCCAAAGTGGCTCGGCTTCCCATTTGCGCGCAATACTTTCATCACGGTAATGGGCGATGAACAAGTATTCCGGTTTTTCCATTACTAATTGTTCAAGGTTGATTTCCACGAAAGCTTGATCACTATTGAGTTTAGTTGGGGCAAAACCTAATGTCGTTAAGAAACTACCCACATAGCCATTGTCATTTTGGATATTAAATTTATCTTCTCGGGAAGTACCAAATGAGGCTTTTTTGCCTTGTACACCTAGATTTTTTGCAATGTTGGCAATGTAATCATTATGTTCATTGATCTTCGCTTTCATTTCGGCGCTTTTACCCACTAAATCACCAATTTTTTGCGCGGTTTCAAGATTTTCTTGATAACTTTCATGACGAGAATCAAACATCACCGTTGGCGCGATTTTTTTCAATTCTTCAAACACCGCTGTGTGACGGGAAGGATCGGCAATAATTAAATCGGGTTTGAGGGAAGCAATCACTTCAAGACTCGGTTGAGAACGCGTGCCAACGGATTGCCATGCAGCAATTTTTTCGCGCACTTGCGGCAAAATACGATCGACTTTGTTATCGTCAGCCACACCCACTGGGCTAACACCGACTTGGGCTAAAGCATCCACAAAAGAATATTCCAATGCCACAACACGGCTTGGGGTTTTATCAAGGGTAAATTCACCTTTGGCATCTTTAACCGTCACGGCGCTAGCGAATGCGGATACCATTAACAATGCGGAAGCTAAAGTAGTTTTGAATAATTTTTTCATATTGTGTCCTCAATAATAAAAAGCATTTGGATTATACACTCAAACAATGTTATTGAGAATAGTTATATTTTATCTATTTGGTCGGATTTCTCTATTTTGCCCGCATTCTAGCAAGCAAGTTGACAGCGATAATGATGACTAATGAACCAATCCAGAAATTCAGACTAGGTACGTTATCCCAGAAGAGCCAGTCACAGATGCTGGAGAAAATGACGCCAGTAAAAGCAAAAGGCGTAATGACATTTGCAGGCGCGTATTTAAAGGCGCGAGTCAATAACAATTGGAAAATAAGACCGAATCCGCCCACTAAAAGTAGCAGAGTAAATCCATGTAATGTTGGCATTTTCCACTGCGTGATGAAAAAGAGTGGCAATAAAATCGAGCCTAATAAGTGAAAGTAAAACACGATATTTTTAGGTGAGTTGTGTTTATTGAGCTCTTGTAAGCTGATAAATGCCATGGCTGCTAGCACAGCAGCACCTAACGCATAACCTACATGGATAGGGTTGATATTCATTGATCCGTTGGTCAGCATAATGATGGATACACCGATAAAACCCATAAAACTACAAGCTAATACTTTTAATGGTGTTCTGACTTTAAAGAAAAACAGCAATAAAGGCACAAAAAGTGAGGATGTATTCATCAATAAAGTCGCAATGGAAATTGGTAAATATTTAATCGCGTAAAAGGTTAACAACATACTGGCAATGCCGGCGAGATTACGCAAAACGAGAAACTTCCATTGCGACATATCAACTTTGAAATCGCCATCTTTAATTAAAAAAGGCAGGAGAAACACAAAACCAATAAAAAAACGGGAAAATAAAATTTCACTGGACGGTAATTCATCAGAGGCGTATTTTACAAATACGCCCATTAAGGCAATGCTGATGTAAGCTAACACCATACAAACAACAGCTTTTTGATAATTATTGCGGATATGTATGTTTGGCATAAGGGTTCCTTGCATAAAGTGCGGTAAAAAATTGCCTTATTTTGTAAGAAAATGGGCTTGTCTTCGTCTAATGAAATGTAATCTGAAGATATTTTCTATAATAAGGAAAGAAAATGAAATATACAAAAACATTTCTCATATTAACCGCACTTTTTGGCGGTTTGCAAAGTAGTTTAACGTATGCTGATGATCCAACTTCATCAAAGGAGCAAAAAATGACAATGGAAAGTAAACAAGAACATCAAATTATTTATCTTGCTGGTGGTTGTTTTTGGGGACTAGAAGCTTATATGGAACGCATTCAAGGCGTGACCGATGCCGTTTCTGGCTATGCCAATGGAAAAGGCGATACCACGAACTATCAATTATTGCACGCGACAGATCATGCTGAAACCGTGAAAGTCACTTACGATCCAAACAAAATTTCGTTAGATAAATTATTGCAATATTATTTCCGTGTTATCGACCCAACCAGTATCAATAAGCAAGGCAATGATCGTGGCAGACAATATCGCACGGGTATTTATTATCAAAACGAACAAGATAAAGCCGTTATTGAAGCGGCATTGAAAACTTTACAAAGTAAATATCAAGAACCGATTCAAATTGAAGTGGAACCGCTGAAAAATTATGTAGAGGCGGAAGAGTATCATCAGGATTATCTCAAGAAAAACCCGAATGGCTATTGTCATATCGACATCAAAAAAGCCGATGAGCCATTAATTGATGATAAAAAATACCCAAAACCAAGTGATACAGAATTAAAGCAAAAATTGACCGCACTTCAATATGATGTGACGCAGGGCAAACACACCGAACGTTCTTTTAGTAACGAATATTGGGATAATTTCGCGCCAGGTATTTATGTGGATATCACCACGGGAGAACCGTTATTTTCTTCCAAAGATAAGTTTGAATCCGGTTGTGGTTGGCCAAGTTTTACCAAACCGATTGCCGCTGAAGTGGCGGAGTATCAAAGAGATAATAGCTTTAATATGACTCGTATTGAGGTGTTAAGTCGCAGTGGTCATGCCCATTTAGGCCATGTGTTTGATGATGGTCCGCGCGATAAAGGTGGTTTACGTTATTGCATCAATAGCGCATCGATTAAGTTTATTCCATTAGATGAAATGGAAAAACAAGGCTATGGTGATTTGATTCCCTTTGTGAAATAAGAGGAAAAAATGAGAAAAATATTGACCGCACTTTTATTGTTTTTGAGTCCATTGAGTTTTGCACAAGAGAAGGTGTCTTTGGCGGATATCCCCTTGAAGACATTGGATAATCAAACCGTCTCTTTATCACAATATCAAGGCAAACCGCTTTATATCAAAATGTGGGCATCCTGGTGTTCAATTTGCTTAGCAGGCTTAGCGGAAATTGATGATCTTAGTGCAGAAAAAAATCTTAATTTTAATGTGATTACGATTGCCTCACCTGGACAAAAGAACGAACAAAATAGCCAAAAATTTATCAATTGGTATAAAGGCTTGGACTATAAAAATATCACGGTATTATTGGATGAAAATGGGGAAATTATTAAACGTGCTAATGTATTAGGCTATCCGTTTAATTTGCTATTGGATAAGAATTTAAATCTTATCAAAGCGCAGCCAGGTCATTTGAATTCAGATCAAATTAAACAATTTGTGAAGGAATAAAAAAGTGCGGTCATTTTTGACCGCACTTTTTATATTGGCTTGATTATGCAAATGCCTGTAATTCAGGGTTGATTGGGGTTTCAGCGATGTTGTTCACATAGTTACATAATGTGGCGAGGCTGACACCTAAAATCACATCAATGGCATTTTCTTGGGTATAACCAGCATCAAAGAACGCTTTAAGCTGCGCTTCCGTTAATTTTGCTTTTTGCAAAATAACAGCAAGGGTGAAACGCGCTAAAGTATCCAGTTTTTTATCACTTTCAATACGAGCTGTCGCACGAATTTGATGTACAAGCTCTTCTTCAAGTTTTAACACTTTTAAAGCGATCTTCGTGTGGCCTGCTACACAGAAACCACAGCCATTGACTACGGCAGCAGTAATTTGTACCACTTCGCGTTCTGTTGCAGTTAGGCTGTTACGACCATTAATGCCGCCCACTGTGCGATAAGTTTCAAGTGCAGTAGGGGCATTTGCGAGAACACCAATTAAATTTGGAATAAACCCATTGGCATTTTGTACGGCTTTTAAGGCTTCTTGTGCTGCTTCAGGTGCTGATTCAATGGTGTGAATTTTAAATTGAGACATAAACTACTCCTAAGGGATAAATCATAAATTTCTGCTTGATAATACCTTTCTAACTTAAATAAGAAAAAGAAGAAAAGCTTATTTCATATAGCCAAAAGTTATGATTATTTTGGCGTCGCTATGCCAAATGTGTTTTGACGATAGACAGTAATCTCTCCAACTCTTTTTTGCCTTTTTCGGAAAGGACTTTGTTGTCGCGCAACATTTGGGTGGCACGAGCTTCAATAAAGCGAAGGTAATCACTGTTTTGGGTTTCTTGGAATTGCTTTTCGGCTAACTGCATTTCGGTGAAATCTTTATTGGTTTGAGCAATTAGCACTTTTTGTCCGATTAATACAATTAATGCGGCAATTAAAGCGATGACGGCGCCATAGCCATTAGTGGGGTAATAAAGAATGCCCGCGAGAACAAAAAGTGCGGTCACTAAATTGGATGAATTTTTAATATAGCCTTCAGCTGGTGGTGGCTTGATGAGATCTTTCCAGTTCATAGGATTTATATTTCATGCTAAAAAATTTGCCTTCCCTCAAGCGAAAGAGGGAAGGCAATATCATAATGTATTAGGCTAACACACCAAAATGATAGCCTAAAATACCCACGCCGAATAAGGCGAAGATGATGTACATGGCGTTGATTTTTTTACGTAATAAATACATACATAAGAAAGTTAAACCTAACGCCGCAAGGCCAGGGAGAAGATCGTTTAACACGCTTTGTACGGTGGTCACTACTTCTTCGCCCATTTGGTTTTTATAGCGGGAAAGTTCTAATGGAATATTAATACTTGTCCATTTCGATACCAGTGAGCCCATGACAAAGAGACCGAGGATAGACGCCCCCTGCGTCAATTTTTGTAAGCGACCGCCGCCCATATCGTTAACGATGGTGGTGCCTTTTTCATAGCCATATTTAAAGCCATACCAACGGGTTAAGCCGCGGCAAAGGTTGATACCGATGAAGAAAAGCAATGGCCCTAAAAGGCTACCGGTAATGGCTAAACCTGCACCAAGTGCGGCCAATACAGGACGTAATGTTCCCCAGAAAATTGGGTCACCCACACCGGCTAATGGGCCCATTAAACCGACTTTCACCCCGCTAATTGCTGAGTCATCAATATCGTTACCGTTCGCACGTTCTTGTTCCATCGCCGCAGTAACACCAATGATAGATGATGCTACCCAAGGTTGGGTGTTGAAGAATTCTAAGTGGCGTTTTAATGCCGCTGCTTGATCTTCTTTTTTGCTGTAAAGACGTTTAATGGCTGGGATCATCGATACACAGAAACCCATTGCTTGCATACGTTCAAAGTTGAAGGAACCTAGCAAGAAAGTTGAACGCCAGTAAGTGCTACGAATATCGCCTTTTGTTAATGATTTTTTAGTTTGTTCAGTCATAATTTCTTCCTTATAGTCCTTCAAGTTCATCGTCAGCTAATTCACGTTTTGCAACTGCTTGTGGTGCAGTAGATTGATGGAAACGTGGGTTTAATTGAATATAAATCATCGCTAAGCATGTGCCTAAAATACCGAGACCGACAAGGTTGTAATTGGTGAAAGAGGCGATCACGAAGCCTAAGAAGAAGAATGGCATTAACGCGCCTGCACGCATCATATTGATTACCATCGCATAACCGACGACCACGATAAAGCCACCGGCGATTTGTAAACCGCGAGTGACCACTTCAGGAATCGCGTTCAATGCTTCAGTCACCGTATCCGTACCTGCTACTAAGGCAACGAAGAAGGTTGGAATCGCCACACGTAACGCTTGTAACGCAAGACCGCTGAAGTGACAGAATTCAATACCGCGGAAGTTGGCTTTTGCGGCAAAATCATCGGCTTTGTGTTGAAGGAAGATAGTTAAAGTACGAACGAAGATGGTTAATACTTGACCTGCTGCCGCTACCGGAATTGCAATCGCTAATGCACTACCTTTATCTTGGCCGCCTTTGATGACGAGGATAGTCGCAATCACACTGGCTAATGCCGCATCTGGTGCCATTGCTGCACCCACGTTCATCCAGCCTAATGCCACTAATTCAAGGGTACCACCGACAATAATACCGGTTTCTAAATCACCTAATACTAAGCCGATTAGGGTACAAGCAACTAAAGGACGATGGGTTTGACGTTCGTCCAATACACTCCCCATACCGCAAATGGCGGCAACGAGCGTGACTAAAATAATTTCCATTGTTGTCATAATGAATTGTCCTCGTAATTAAAATTGAATCGCATCAAGCTCTTTGTGCGTGAGCATTGATTTCGGGCTGCTCGCCACTTGTTGTAAGCTTAATTCCACGCCTTTATCTAAAAGCTGTTTAAATGCCGCTACATCTGTTGGGTTGACGGCAACGGCTTGAGAAATAAGTTTATCGCCTTCGCGATAGGTCATACCGCCCACATTGACCTTATCAATTTTCACGCCACCCTCGATTAAACGCAGGATGTCTGTTGGGTTGGTTACCAACCAAAGGATGTTTTTACCTGCATATTTCGGGTTGTGATACACCTTAATCGCTTTTTCCACAGGAATCACATAAGCTTTCAAATGTTCAGGGGCGATTTGAAGTAATAAATCACGACGAAGCGCATCATTCGCCACATCATCATTTATCGCAAAAATCGCTTCACATTTCACTGCTTTCGCCCAAGAGGTTGCCACTTGACCGTGGATTAAACGGCTATCAATACGCAATAAGGAAATGTTCATATTGCCAGAAAGTGCGGTCGGATTTGGAGCGGTTTTTGGTGCTTCAGCTGGTTTAGCAGCTGGCGTTGGAGCAGGCTTGCTTTCTTTAGGTTGACGGAAGGATTTTACGGCAGCGACCCCGACTTCTTTCGCGGTTTCTACCAATTCATCTAAGCTGGCGCCATCTTTAGCATCAAGCACTTCTAGCAACATCGGTAGATTAATGCCGGTGACGATATCGGTATTATCTCTTTCACTGGCGACTCGGCTTGCCGCGTTATAAGGGCTACCACCAAATAAATCGACCAGAAAGAGCACCGGTTCATTTTCAGGCAGCGTGGCAATAATCGCATTGTATTTCTCGATTAAATGCTCACCGCCTTCACCCGGTAAGAAAGTCACGACATGGCAGTTTTCATCTTCGCCATACACCATAGCGGCGGAATTGACGATTTCTTCAGAAAACTTACCGTGCGTTGCAACGATAATGTGGGTCATGGATATTCCTCCCATTGAGTTGATAAAATCAGTCTATTTTGCTTCCAATACGCATTACGCAAACGATTGCTCCGAATGGAGTTTAGTGTATGGATTTGAAGATTACCGTCAAATAAAGAATAGTCAAATAGTGATCGAGATCAAATAAACAGGTAAGATGACTTACAACTTTTGAGGTATTTATGAATGAAATGCAAAGTGCGGTAGATTTTTTGATTATTTTTCAGAATAGAAAGCATTTCGCGACAAGATAAATAGGAAAAGGTTAAAATAAGTCAAATTTTCTGTTGGGAGTTTCGATGTTTTTTGTTTATCTCATTATCGCCTTAGCGGCAGGTGTCGCACTCGCCACGCAATCGGCAATTAATACACAACTCGCGAAAGCCATGAGTGGCGAAGCGGTGATCGCGACCTTTATTTCTTTTGCCGTGGGAACAATCGTTCTCTTTTTTATTGCTTGGGTGAAAACCGATTTATGGGGAAATTTGTCTGCTATCCCTTCACAACCTTGGTGGAAATTAATCGGTGGGGTACTCGGTGCAGTTGTCGTGTTCACAACGGTTTTACTTGCACCTAAGCTAGGCATTACCGCGATGTTATTTTTTATCATTGTCGGACAATTAATTACTGCAGCTACTATCGATCATTTTGGTCTTATTGGAATGCCGATCCGAGAAGTGAACATCACAAAATTCATCGGATTAATTATTGTCGCCTTTGGATTAGTGTTTTATTTCTTTGGGGATAAGTTGGTTGAGCTATTTGGGGCGAGATAGGATAGAATACGCCTCTATTTATTGATTAATCGCGTAATTGGGGAAACTATGCGAAAGCGTTGCCTGTGGGTTTTGATTATTTTGTTGCTATTGATCGTAATAAGCATTGGCTTATTACGCGTTTTTGCGACCCCGAAACGTGTGGAACAACTTGCAAATCATTTTTTAGCTCCCCATTATCACATTGAATTAGCGGATGACTGGCAATGGAAAGCGACAGGTTTAACATTGCCAGAGTTAAAAGTGAAAGCAGATCAATGTACCCTCGTAAACCTCGATAATACGCAACTCACTTGGTGGAATACGCATAGTCTTGATATTGAAAAGGCGAGCTTGGATTATGATTGTTTAACTCATTTACCAAGCGATAATGCTGAAAAAACACCACCAAATCTGACCGCACTTTGGGCAGCATTGCCTATTTCCCACGTTAACGTTAAACACTTTCAATTAACGAATGCTGAAGCGTTGACACAAGGGGCTTTAAAACCTTTCTTATCGGCTGATTGGGCGTTAGATGCAAACTATAATGGCAACCAATTAGCGCTTGAAGCTCAAGCGAATAATGATGGGCTTGAGCTACATCACCAATCCACGGTCACGCCACGAGATGGGATCTTCCAATGGACGGGCAATACCGATATCAAACAATCAGGCGATAAAACCTATGATCTTCAGTTCACTGCAAATTTTGAGCCCGATCTTTCTCAACTGCCTCAACAAGGAAATGTTTTATTCAATTGGAATAACCCAGAACTAGCCGTCACAAAAGGCGAGGCAAAAGTGTCGTGGCAAGGTGCGGATGGTCAGTTAAATGTTCAAGATTTAACGGCAAATTCGCCGTTGTTGGATGTGCCTTTCGTCTTCACCAAAGACGGTTTGGATATTTCATGGGGGAAATTTTATTGGACCTTCGATAGCTATCAACCGATTAAAGGCTTCCTTGGGTTATCTATTCATCGTGCGGCAGAAGGCTTGTTGCCATTAAGCATTGATATGAACGTGATCTTGCAAACCTTTGGCGAAATGGGCAAAGGGGAGATCGTGATTTCAGGGAAAAATGGTGAAATCGGCGGTGGCGATGACAATAACGAATTGGATTTTGAGCTGAAAACACGCGGGGATTTACGTTATAACGCTACCGTGGCACAAACCAATTTAACCTATCATCTCGGCGGGCTCTTCACACATCCAGTGGTGTATTTTTACCCGGGGTCGGTCTTTAAAATGGATACTGTGCAACCAGATACCAAATTACATGTTCGTTTACCGTTAGATGACATTATTATTGGTCGTTATGGCTTAGAAGGGCGTTTGCAGGCAACGTTGAATGGCACAACCCCGCAGTTTGAAAATCTCAATTTAAAATTAGACGGAAACGCTCACGAGTTTATTGCCGGTATTAAAACCGTGTTTGACTTGCGGGATGAAGAGCATAAGTTGCAGTCTGTGGAAAAACAAGCGACAAACCGTTGGGATTGGACAATCAATGGTAGTGCAAACTGGAAATCCTTAAATACGCCAGTCAAAATGGAAGGAAAAGGCTTTTGGGAAGCGGATCATATTGAATTAAATCAGCTTTCTGCACGTACTAACGAAGTGAAAATGAAAGAGGTGAAAATGGCACCGCTTTCGTTGGAACTCAAAGACAGACTCCGCTGGAATTATGAAAAAGAGCATATTCGTGGTTTGTTACAAGCAAAAACGGATTGGGTTGAATTGGCTTATGGCGGTCGTTTTGTTTCGCCGATTTTCGGTTTAGGTATTGAAGGAAAAAGCATCAATCATTTCAATCTAGCAGGGGATTTAAAAGCAGGTGAACTGGGGCCGTTGGATGTATCAGCCGTGTATCAGAATACTGCACTCTCAGGCAAAATCAGCTGGAAAGAACAATCCGCAAAAGTGTTCCAATCACTTTTCCCTCAACAATGGAATTGGATAATTCATGAGGGCAGCATTAAAGGACAAAGTGAATTCGCAATCAATGGCAATGGCGTGAAGATGAAGGGGGAGCTGAACCTGAAAAACGGCAAAATCACCATGCCAGATGGTGAAGTGTATGGCTTGAATATTCGCTTCCCGATGAATTATGAAAACGAGGCATTGCAAGTGGCTTCGAGTAAACCAATCCATATTTCGACTCAAAATATTCGATATGGTGCGCTTTCCGTCGCAAATGGGGAATTGGATTTGTTTGGACGTTATCCGAACACCATGAAAAATCCGCTTACTTTGAGAAATGTGAAACTTTCCTTATTTGATGGTTTGTTGACGGTGCCTCAGCTCACTTTCCCACAAAGCAAAATGGCAACGCTTTCTTTCACCAATATTGATTTAGCCCAAGTGTTAGCCTTGGCACAATATAATCAAGTCACCTTAACCGGCCGCGCGAATGCGATCCTACCATTTTGGCTTGGACATAAGGAATGTTTGATTTGTAATGGTACATTGGAACAAGTGGGAAATGTGTCCATCAAATTAACCGATGAAATGGTGAAAGGGTTGAAAAAAGGTGGTTGGACAGAAAATATCTTGGTGGATTTATTAAAAGAAATGGAACTGCAAAATTCCCATGCGGCGGTGACGCTCGATCCTAAAGGGCAGATGAGGTTGCGTGCGAGTATCAGCGGGTTTAATCCAACCAAGCGAACCAATAATCCGATAACGTTAAATTATACGCACCAAGAAAATATGTTTGAATTGTGGAATATGATTGACTATGGCTCGCAATTTGAACAAAATCTGCAATATAAACTTTATAAGCAATTAGACAAGACAAATGATAAAACACCTTAAATTTCAACCGCACTTTTTTATTTTTGCAGCAATGTTTACACTTACAGCTTGCACACCGACCATTCAATTAGATACACCAAAGGAAGGCATCACCATTAATATGAATGTGGTGGTGGACCACAACATTAAAGTGGAAATGGATGAGAAATCTCAAAAAGCTGTGGGTGAGGTAGAGCCTGTGAAGAAATAATTGAATAAAAAAGACAATCTGAAAAGATTGTCTTTTTTGTATAAACTATAAAAATATTGCATATATAAATAATTAGAAGTGCTAGAATAAATCTTATATAAATATCAATTTATTTATGTCTTATGTCTAAAGAAATTTATCTTCCTCGAGTTCTACATGGTACTGATGGCAAAGAATTTAATGAATCTGAATTGCTTTCATTTAAGAATAAAGTGATTATTGTTCTAGCTGAGCCAGGAGCTGGTAAAAGTTGTTTATTGGATAGCTTGTCAGAGCAATTAGGTATCAGAAAAAGTGTTGCCAATATATTTATTCATTCGAATCCACAGCAATGTTCTTCGCTTGCTATTGATGGTTTTGATGAGTTAGTAAAAATTGATCCATCAACGGTAACACAAGCACTAATGATGGCCAGCAATACTTTGGCAAAAAGGATTATTTTATCTAGTCGTTCTAGTGAATGGTCTGAAAGTTATACACTACAGTGTAGAAATATTTTTAGTGAAGATCCTTTGTTGGTTTATTTGAAGCGATTTGATGAACAAGAACAAAAAATTCTCTTTTTACACTATTATCCAGAGCAAAATGTAGAAAAATTTTTAGAGGATGCAACTAACATTGAGTTAGCGTCTCTATTGTCTAATCCTTTATTTCTAAAATTATTTTCAAAATCTTATGTGGAAAATAATCAATATTTTGAAAATCGTCATTCTGCTTTTAAGTTGGCTATTGAAGGATTAGCAAAAGAAAATAATAGTGGTTATTCTTATGATAGAAATATATTACCAGCATCTAAAAAAATTGAATTAGTAGAAGATGTTTTTACTAAGCTGATGCTATCAGGTTCAGAAGGTGTGAGTTTAAGTGATTCTGCATCTAATCATTTCTACCCGCATATTGTTACTTTAAATTCAGATAAAAATATTAATCAAATTTTATCTACACAATTTTTTCTTCCTAGTGATGGAGTAGAACAACACAGGCCTGTTCATAGGATTGTTGCAGAATATTGTGCTGGTAATTATCTTGCTAAAAGATTGACCTCAATAGACAATCCATTATCACTGCTCAAAATCTTATCTATTATTGCTCCGAATAATATTGTACGTGATGAATTACGCGGTTTGTTCGCTTGGATGACTGTATTATCAGAAAATCAACGCATTCAGGAAGAGCTAATTGATTTAGATCCTTATGCTATTTTATCGAATGGAGACCCAGCTTTATTATTACCTTGCTCAAAGAAAAAACTACTATCCAAATTAAAAGTTTTAAATCAAGAAAATCCTTATTTTCGCCGTAGCGATAGATGGCGAAGTTTCAGTATCTCTGGATTTTTCACAGATGAATTGCTCGATGAACTGAAAAGTTTGTTATCTCCAGATAATTCTGATGGGGATTTACAAGGACTGTTATTAGAACTATTAATAGATTCTCCAATAGTTTCAAAACTAACTAATGAACTAAAAAGCATTGTTTGCAACATTAGCGTTGAATCTAGATATGAATATAACCGAAGATTGGCAGGAAAGTGTTTAGCAAAAATTAAAGACTCTAATTACCGAGAGATTTGGGAATATCTAATTGAAGCTAGAGATAATACCTCACTTGCTATCGTAGCGGATATGATGACCAAATCTAATGGTGAATTTGAAATAGATGATTATATTAAATTTTTAAGAATTTGCTCCGAGTTATATCCTACGGATTATCGTATTGAAAGCGTTATTGGTAAACGTTTCTTTATTAAGCGATTTATTCAAAAACTGAGTTTTGCTCTAGTTATACCATTGTTAAATGAGTTATCTGCTAATTTGTCTTGCTCTTGTCAAAGAAAGTATAATTGTCAATGCCGAGTTGGCATCAGTAAAATTATTAGTATGCTATTAGATCGCTATTTTGAGCTATCCCAAGAACCTTGGGATGCCGAAAAAATTTGGGGATGGCTAAAAAATACTTATTTTCAAAGAAAGATAGCAAAAGAAGAAAGTTTGTCAGTAAAGATTTTATCTGAAGATGATTTTTTAAGACAAAATATTATTAGAATTTCATTTAAAAACATATTTGATAATAAATCTATTCATGAAACTAAATTTTATATATTTGAAAAAGGCCATTCCGGCTTAAATTTCCAATTGCAAGATTACAAATGCATCATTGATTTAGCCTTTGATACTGATAATGTTGAATTATGGTCGAGCTTTATGGCTAGACATAATTTCTATGGTCACAAGGGAACCAATCTGTTGCGTCAACACATGCGCATGCAAGCATTTGAAAAGAATGCGTTTTTGCGTGTTTGGTATAGAAATAATATAGAAGATAAAAAGAGTTATAAACGTAATATTTATAGAGATAGTAGAAAAAAAGGACATAGAGAGCGTAATAAGAAACAACGAAATATTCGTTATAAAAATATTCAATATATTCAAAAAAATAGACAATTAATAGAAAGCGGGAAACACTGGAACTCTCTTTTACATTTTTCTAAAATTCTTTTACTCGAACCTAATAAAATTGTAGAAAATTTTGGAGATGAGCAACTGGTTAGGAATGCGCTCTATAACTGTTTAGATTATATACAGCCGAATATCCCAAGTTTATCTAAATTAGCAGAGTCACAATGCCAATCTCAATTTCTATATATTGAGTTCATTCTATATGCCTCTTGTTTAGAGATTTTAAAACGGGATGGAACATTAAATACTGTATCAGTCGAGGTATTAATTGCATTACGTACTAATTTATCTGCTTATTTTCCAGGAGTGAATTCTGATGATAGAGATCGACTAAAACAAGAAGTGGATAGATGTCTATTCTCTAACCCAGCCGATGCAGAAAAATTTTTACGTGAGTATATTGAGCCACAATTGGCTTGCTTGGAGTGTAAAAGTGCACAAGTAAATTGGCTAGCAGATGATGAAGCATTTAACTTTTTGCAAAATACTCTTCCTTTAGAGTGGTTGGAACATTTTCCCGATATGAATTTTTCAGCACAAAAGGAATTATTAAAGTTAGCTATTCAGTTTGGTAATCGCGAAAAACTTAAAGAGATCGTGCAGCAATACTGTGAAAACTTACTCAATATAAATCCTACCTTAGAAGAGGAAGATATTAAATTTAAAAGAAATTTTTGGTTTGCTCACGCTTTTTATCTATTAGATGAAAATTATGAGATTTTTTGGAAAGAGTTAATTAAGGATGTTAATAGTATCTTTATTTTAGAAGAGCATTTTGGCAGTTTTGGTGATTATACAAAATGGATAATGCTTTCGCCTGTCAAAATTGAATTAATTCTGAATGCTTTTATTAAAAAATGGGAAGAAGTGTATTTACCTAACTATTATGGCTCGGATAGCCCAGATTCAGAAAAAGCTTATCGTTTTTTAAGTGAACTAATTGATAAATTAGGAGATAGCTATCAAGATAATCCAATACCTGTTCTAGATCGCTTATTGAATAATAGTCAATATAGAAATTTTTATAATAGTTTAAAAAGTATTCGATTTAATTACTTATGTAAATTAGCAGTCCAAAATTTCCAAATGCCAACAGCGGATCAAGTGGCTAATTTTTTAGAGCGGAATGAAATAATTAGCGTTGAAAATTTACGCGCAGTTATATTGGAAGAATTACGAAATTATCAAAAAGATTTAGATGGACATGATATTACTACAAAATCAATCTTTTATCATGGAGAAATAAATATCCAGAATCGAGTTGATGAAAATACAGCAACACAGCGTATAGCAGAGCGTTTGAGATTACGGCTTGAAAATCAGCAAGTTAATATTATGCGTGAAGGCTATATGAAAGATAATAATCGATGTGATCTTGTTTTTTCTAAGCTGATTAACGGTAAAACAAAAATTCTACCTGTTGAAGTAAAAGGGCAATGGCATCTGAAACTTTATTCTGCATTCGATTCGCAGTTGGATCGTTTATATACTATTCACCCAAATGCCGATGGACAAGGTATTTATTTAGTATTATGGTTTGGTGCAAATGAAAAGGTAGCTAATCGGAGAACTCATGGAATAAATAATGCCAAAGAACTATATTTTGATCTTCAAAAGCACATGTCTGAAGAATTGAAAAAAAGGCTAGATGTTTTTGTTTTAGACTTATCAGTTGATTAAATAATATTCCTAGGGTATTTCTTGAAAGGCGGTCACAGTAATTAATATCCTAGACGCTCTTTTTCATTTCAAAGTGCGGCCAGATTTCAAAGCGTTTTTATAAATCGTCTTCAAAATCTGACCGCTTGTAAGCAGCCTATTTTTTGTAAAACCTCTGCTAATACATCTAATTTTACCGTATCCAAACCTGCTTCGTAACGGGCTTTTTGAAAAGCGCGTAAGGCTTCAAATTCACACGTAGGCTCGGTGATTTTTTTCCTTTTTATCCCACTAAAACCGACGTCATGCTGAGCGATCCGGCAATCAGATTATCGTTGAAAAACGTAATGTCGTCTTGCAGTTCACGTAATGCCATGATATACAGCAACGGCAAGTAATGATCGGGTGTTGGTACAGAAAGCTCAACCTTTTCACCTAGCTGATCATAGTGCACCAAGGTTTTATCATCTTGTGTCGCAATTGCTTGATTGATCGATTCACGGAAAGCAAACGCCCAGTCATACCCCGCGCCGATTTGATTGATATGTTCCCAGCTTATCGCTCTCAGATTATGCACAATATTGCCGCTGCCGATAATTAACACGCCTTGTTCACGCAAAGCAGCTAATTTTTTCGCCAAGTTGAAATGCCATTCTGCCGATTGCAAACGGTTAAGGCTAAGTTGCACCGCGGGAATATCGGCATCAGGATACAGATATTTCAACACCGCCCAAGCACCATGATCAAAACCACGCGTCGGGTTCAGCTCCACATTTTCCGACTGTAATAATGACCGCACTTGCTCCGCCAATTCTGGCGAACCGGGCGCGGGATATTGCACTTGGTTGAGTTCATCGGGGAAGTCGTAGAAATCGTAAATCATTTCAGGGTGTTCACCTGATGTTACCTGCAAACGGCTGCTGTACCAATGCGCTGAAATCATCAAAATAGCTTTTGGTTTGGCAAACTTTTGCGTAATTAGGCTGAAATTCTGGTTGAACGGATTTTCTTTATCTAACGCATTCATCGGGCTACCATGCCCAACAAACAATACAGGCATTTTTTTCATTATTTTCTCCTAATATTTTCTCCTAAATATTTGATGGAGCAGATTGTACGGTTAAATCTTTGTGTGAAAAATACCACTTTATGAACAACATCTTTTACTAATCAGAAATAATGAATGATAAGGTTTAGAGAGATTGATGTGTTAAATAAGGTAAATATTACAAAGTGCGGTTAAATTTTACGAAAATTTTACTTAAAATTTACTTCATTCACAGTTTATTATCTTTATATTTAGGCGTATGATGACTATCAGTTTTACATAACCCCTAAATTTATTTAGGTAAATATATTATTTCTATTTAATTGGAGATTGAATGATGAAAAAATTACTCACAATAGTACTTTCTGCGGCAGCGATTGCCGTACCTTTTTTTGCTTCTGCGAATACTGCGCCACAAACAGAACAAAGTGCAGTACAACCGGAAAAAGCAAAAGGCGTTTGGATTGATGTACGTTCAGCCGAGGAATTTAACGCAGGTCATTTACAAGATGCGGTGAATATTCCACACGATAAAATCGTTGAAGGCGTTAAAGCGATTGGCTCAGATAAAGATGCACCAATCAATCTTTATTGTCGTAGCGGTCGCCGTGCGGAAGCCGCACTCACTGAGTTGAAAAATGCCGGCTATACCAATGTAACCAACCACGGCGGTTATGAAGATTTGGTTAAAAAAGGTTTGAAATAAACAACATATATTTAAAGCAAAAATCCCCTAGAGCAGAGCAGTAGGGGATTTTTACTATAAAGAGCGGTCAAATTTTTAAGTGTTTTGCAAATCATCTTAAAAACTCGACCGCGTTTATTTTTACTTCAATTTAACTGCAGTAGTCCCTTATTTAAAGTCGTGTTTTCAATGTCGGTAATATTGCATCCCAAGCGGTTAAAGCTTCTTGCTCACTGAGTGGCGAACCCTTAGTATTTTTCTCATTGGCACCGAACGTCATCTTAAATCTCACACTGCCATCATCTTTTTCCCAGATAAATAGATATCGATTTCCCTGCCACTTAACCAGTTTTTCACTACCGGTCATGCCATTGATGTTGCGCTTTCCTTTGCGTATGGTGCTGTATTTCGCCCACGAGAGGAGTTTATCCAAAGCACTATCTTTAGCGAAAAGATCTCGTTCTAATAGTGATTTATCACCTTCCTCCAAAGATCCACCTGTCGTTAGCTCGGCATAAACGTCTTTATAGTCTTTGATTTTAATGCCCGCACTGCCAAAAAACGGCTCATTTCCCTTATCGGCAATAAATCCCTCTGTTAAACAGACACCTTGTTGCTGTGGCATTTCAGTATCTTTACGATCTCTCAGCTTGTCGAAAAAATCATTCCGTATATGCCCAATAGCTTCGTCAACTTTACTTTTTTCCAGCTGTTTCAGGTTTGGTGGCGCTTTGCCGTTAACAGGCATAATGCTTGAAAGGGTTTGAATGGAATAGGCATAATTCTTGCCTAACTTGAAATAGAAATTGACATAATAGATCATGCCTTTTAGGTGCTTTGACACCGAGTGTTCCCATGAACCAGGAGCCTGTGTGACCATCGCTATCGCTTTATTAGGAATAATTATGCGGTTTTCTATAAAACTCTCGCTTCCGTTATATCCTTTTTCTTTAACCTCTAATACGGATTCTACTTCCAGATTCCAATAATCTGGTCGCACAATTATCTGCCAACCATTGTATTTAAGCCAACCAGTCTCACTGATACGGTTAGATGGTAAGTTAATTTGGTAACGCCCGCTGCAAAATGGCTGCTCAGTCCAGTACGTAGCCGCTTTTTGAGCATAATTGTTCGCTGTATTTTCTACTGCTGAGTGGGTTTGGGCGTGTTGACTGCAAGAAGACAACATAACACTAGTTAAAATAGTGTTATAAAACATCAGTGTAGAAATTTTCATCTTCGGCATGTGATCTCTTCCTTACTGTAAATTTGAGAATGCTAAATAAAATGGAAATTCTGCTAATACTTTTCTTTCCATATTGATCTTAATAGATGAGTTTACATGCTTTAAGTGTAAAGTGCAACTCTTCACTATTCAAAACGGTATCGAGTTAATTAAGAGAGGATTCAATACATTTTAGAGAAAATAAAAGGCCTTTTGACATTTCAAAAGACCTTTTTCACATCAAAGAGCGGTCAGATTTTGTTTACTAAATACAATAATCTTCTTTTAATAAGTGACGATAGGCATAAAGATAAGATGCACCGACAAATGCTGCACCACCCGTGACATTGCCTAAAAAGACAGGAATCATATTGAAGAAGAATTGGCTCCAAGTCACATTAGCACCAGCAAAAATCCCGGCAGGAATTATAAACATATTGGCGACAAAGTGTTGTAATCCGATAAGCACAAAAATCATCACTGGGAACCATATGGCTAGGATACGACCAGAGGTTTGTTTGGCGCCGAAATAGAACCAAATACCCATGCAGACCATCCAGTTACAGGCAATAGCAGAAATAAAGGCACGACCAAAATCCATTTGCACTTTAGCCTCGGCGATAGCAATGGTTTTAGCAGAGGCTGCACCTTCAGATAAACCGACATAATGCCCTAAGAAATAGGCCATAAACAGCGCACCGAGCAGGTTGCCTAAACTCACTACAATCCAGTTACGAAATAATTTTTTAAGGCTTACTCGTTTTGTTAAACGGCCTAATGCCATCATCATCATATTTCCCGTGGCTAATTCACCACCACCGATTAGAATACAAATCAAACAAATAGGAAACACCGACGCACCAAGTAATGTTGATAGCCCACTCCACTCCGGAGGAATACCGCTCACTACTTTTAAATAGGCCATATAACCAAAACTCACATAGCCGCCACCTAAAAAACTTAAAATAGCCAGTGTTTTTAGGTGTCCTTGCGACTTAGCATAACTTTTATCAATAACATCTTGTAAGATTTCGTGGGGATAAAGATCGCGATGCTGCATAGTTGTACCTCTAGTGAAAATAAGATAGTAAAAATGTAGCAAAGCACATAGCAAAAACGAAAGAATTGTTAAATATATGTACTGATTTTTAGTTATAACGAAATTGAATAATAATCCGAACCTAAAATTAGGTGTCTAGGTTCTTTTTTGAGGAGCAAAGTGCGGTTGGTGGTGAAACAATGTCGCCCAAGTTAGAAACGGTATAAGGAAACATCGTCTGTTACATTTTTCTATAAATCAAAATCCGTGTAAATTCAGTCGGGTAGTCCAATCTGAATGTTGTACTGGATGAATGGTAGAGGCGAAACTCAACGGTAACGTTAGGGTATTTATCGATAGAAAATTCATAGGAAGTGAAAAAATATGTGGTTTCATCAAAAACTGTTCTCAATGTTTCTGATTTTTCCTCACTTTTTTTAAGATTCAGATGAAAGTATTTTGTCAATTCATCTTTGTTAAATAGGATATTTATTGAACCTTTGCTTTCATCCCAATAGAGATTAAGTTTCGTATTCTGTTTTAACTCTTTAGGTACAACCAAATGAACCTTTGATTTTTCCAAAGTGTAGCTTGTATAACCGTTTTTCATGTTTGTATGACTAAGAACCTTGATATTCCTACGTTTATATTGCAATGAATCAGGATCAACAGATTGTTTTTTCTCCATAATTTCAGATGCAATATCAATCATTTCTGCTAAATAGGCTTTTTCCAATTGGATTTCTGTTTGTGTCATGGAAAATATATTTTGCGAATAGAACAATAAAAAAATAACAGATAATTTCGAAAGAATTTGTTTAAAATTTTCCATATATTCTTACTCCTGAAAATGTTCAAAGGAAATAAAGCAAAGATACATCGTGTTCTTTTTTCTGGTTCTAGTAATGTTGCTTATCTAAGATATTTTCTCCTTGATATTTATACTATTTTCCAGTATTCAAATAAAGATATATTAGATTCGGATGCTGTGCAATAAATTGAGTATTTATTGTGTTTTAGTGCTTGAGCGAGATAAGGCGCACGAATAATTGATGTCAAAATGAGAGATAAAAAAGAGACCTTTCAATGAAAGGTCTCTCTTCGTATAGATAATCTTGTATTAATACAACTCAGAATGGAATGTTGTCATCAAATGCGTCCATTGGTGGCTCAGCTTGTGGCGCTGGCGCAGATTGTGCTGGACGAGATTGATAGCTTGGTTGTGGTGCTGATTGTGCAGGTGTATAACCGCCCATCTCTTGATTACGACCACCTAACATTTGTAAGTTATCACCTTGGATTTCAGTGGTGTAACGATCTTGGCCGTTGTTATCTTGCCATTTACGGGTTTTTAAACGACCTTCAACATAAACTTGTGAACCTTTGCGTAAGTATTGCCCCGCAATTTCCGCTAAACGACGATATAACACGATACGGTGCCATTCCGTCACTTCACGACGTTCGCCCGTGTTTTTATCTGTCCAGCTTTCACTTGTTGCCACGCTGATATTTGCTACCGCTTCGCCATTTGGCATCGTGCGGATTTCAGGATCATTACCTAAATTACCCACGATGATTACTTTATTAATACCTGCCATAGAATCCTCTATATTTTAGAAATAAGGTGAAAAATTTTGGCTATTTTGCCTTAAAAGAAACAAAAGATCCATAAAAATTAACTGGATATTTGCACAGATATTGAAATATGCGATAATGGTCGCAATTTTTGAATTTATTTTCTTAAGGCAATCGCTTTTTTTATGGATACTATCGACATTCGTGGGGCTAGAACCCACAACCTCAAAAACATCAATTTAACCATTCCGCGCGATAAATTAATTGTGATAACAGGCTTGTCTGGTTCGGGCAAATCTTCTTTAGCATTTGATACGCTTTATGCGGAAGGGCAGCGTCGTTATGTGGAATCGCTTTCTGCTTACGCGCGTCAATTCCTTTCTTTGATGGAAAAACCAGATGTGGATTCGATTGAGGGCTTGTCGCCGGCGATTTCTATTGAGCAAAAATCCACTTCTCATAATCCGCGTTCAACCGTGGGCACGATCACCGAAATTTACGATTATCTGCGTTTGCTGTTTGCTCGCGTAGGGGAGCCGCGTTGTCCTGATCATGATGTGCCATTAACGGCACAAACCATCAGTCAAATGGTGGATAAAGTTTTAAGTCTGCCTGAAGAAAGCAAAATGATGTTGCTTGCGCCTGTGGTGAAAAACCGTAAAGGTGAACATGTTAAGTTGTTAGATAGTTTAGCGGCACAAGGTTATATTCGTGCAAGAATTGATGGTGAAATCTGTGATTTATCTGATCCGCCAGAACTTGCTTTACAGAAAAAACATACCATTGAAGTGGTAGTGGACCGCTTTAAAGTGCGGTCAGATTTAGCTACACGTTTGGCTGAATCCTTTGAGACGGCTTTAGAGCTTTCTGGTGGTACAGCGGTTGTGGCAGATATGGATAATCCTAACGCTGAAGAATTGGTTTTCTCGGCAAACTTTGCTTGTCCACATTGTGGCTATTCTGTACCAGAATTAGAGCCTCGCTTATTTTCATTTAATAACCCAGCAGGGGCGTGTCCGACTTGTGATGGCTTAGGTGTTCAGCAGTTCTTCGATGAAAGCCGTGTGGTGCAAAATGAAAGCATTTCTCTCGCAGGCGGTGCGGTGAAAGGTTGGGATCGTCGTAATTTCTATTACTATCAAATGCTTACCTCGTTGGCGAAACACTACAAATTTGATATTGAAACGCCATACGAAGATTTGCCACAAAAAATTAAAGATATAGTGATGCACGGTTCAGGCAAGGAAGAAATTGAATTCCAATATATGAACGACCGTGGCGATGTGGTGATCCGCAAACATCCTTTTGAAGGGATTTTGAATAACATGGCGCGCCGTTATAAAGAAACGGAATCCATGTCTGTGCGCGAAGAGTTGGCGAAAAATATCAGTAACCGTCCTTGTGCAGATTGTGGTGGTTCACGTCTTCGCCCTGAAGCTCGAAACGTGTATATTGGCAGCATTAACTTACCGCAAATTTCAGAGAAAAGTATTGGTGAAAGCCTTGAGTTTTTCCAAGGGCTTACTTTAACTGGTCAAAAAGCACAAATTGCGGAAAAAATCCTGAAAGAGATCAAAGAGCGGTTGGAATTCTTAGTGAATGTGGGGTTGAATTATCTTTCCCTTTCTCGCTCAGCAGAAACCCTTTCGGGCGGTGAAGCACAACGTATTCGTCTTGCGAGTCAGATTGGTGCGGGCTTAGTAGGCGTCATGTATGTGTTGGATGAACCTTCTATTGGTTTGCATCAACGTGATAATGAACGTCTGTTAAATACGCTGATTCATCTGCGTAATTTGGGCAACACCGTAATTGTGGTGGAACATGATGAAGATGCCATTCGAGAAGCCGATCATATTATTGATATTGGTCCTGGAGCAGGTGTACACGGTGGCCAAGTGATTGCTCAGGGGACAGCCAAAGAAATTATGGCGAACCCAAATTCAATTACGGGTAAGTTCTTATCGGGTGAAGAAAAAATCGAAATTCCGAAAAAACGAACCGCACTTGATAAAAGCAAACTTCTAAAATTAAAAGGTGCGACAGGGAATAATCTGAAAGGTGTGAATTTAGAGATCCCAGTGGGCTTATTTACTTGTATTACGGGGGTATCAGGTTCAGGTAAATCAACGCTAATTAATGATACGTTATTCCCATTGGCTCAAAACGCCTTAAATCGTGCGGAAAAAACGGATTTTGCGCCTTATAAATCAATTGAAGGCTTGGAATATTTCGACAAGGTGATCGATATTAACCAGAGTCCAATTGGTCGTACACCGCGTTCTAACCCTGCAACTTACACCGGTTTATTCACGCCAATTCGTGAATTATTTGCGGGCGTACCAGAGGCGCGTGCGCGTGGTTATAATCCAGGACGCTTTAGCTTTAACGTACGCGGTGGTCGTTGTGAAGCATGTCAAGGTGATGGCGTACTAAAAGTAGAAATGCACTTCTTGCCGGATGTGTATGTGCCTTGTGATCAATGTAAAGGTAAACGCTATAACCGTGAAACCTTGGAGATCCGTTATAAAGGCAAAACTATTCACCAAGTGTTAGATATGACGGTGGAAGAAGCTCGTGAGTTTTTTGATGCGATCCCAATGATTGCACGTAAATTGCAAACCCTAATGGATGTAGGCTTATCTTATATTCGTTTAGGTCAGTCTTCTACCACGCTTTCAGGTGGTGAGGCACAACGTGTTAAGTTAGCAACTGAGCTTTCAAAACGCGATACCGGTAAAACCCTTTATATTTTGGATGAACCCACAACTGGTCTGCATTTTGCCGATATTAAACAACTTCTCGAGGTGTTACATCGCTTGCGCGATCAAGGCAATACTATCGTGGTGATCGAACACAACTTAGATGTGATCAAAACCGCAGACTGGATTGTGGATCTTGGTCCAGAAGGGGGCAGTGGCGGTGGTCAAATCATCGCGACAGGCACCCCAGAAGAGGTCGCCAAAGTCAAAGGTTCGCACACCGCGAGATTCCTAAAAGACATTTTGGCAAAAGGCTAGAAAAATCAACCGCACTTTTGAAGATCATCAAAGTGCGGTTATTTACTAGAATTGTATTACAACATTGGATATTTTTACTATCTGATTGGATATAGCTAATGTTGAGAATTCTGATAATCTCTATTGCTCCATCAATAACTCATACAATGCTACATTAATATAAAAATTTTCTTTTCCAATTTTTTCCTTCTTCAAAATACCGATCCTGACCAATGCTTCTAAACGAGTTCTTGCTGTATTACGATGAATTTGGCAGTCTCGTACGACGAAATCAATTTTCGTATAAGGGTGTTTATATAGATTGTTAATCAGTTCATGGCTGTAAATCTGCGGTAACTCACTGCGGATGAGCTGTTTGTGATTTTGCATTAAAGCTTTAATTCCATTGATTAAAGTAACCGTTCGTTTTGCGGTTTCTGTAATGCCTTCTAGTATAAATATCAACCATGATTCCCAATTTTGGCTATCACGGACAGACTGCAATAACAGGTAGTATTTTGCTTTATTTCGATTGATATATCGGGAAAGATACAGAATTGGAGTATCGAGTAAATCTTGTTGAATCAGATATAGAATATTCAATATTCGTCCAGTCCGACCGTTGCCATCATAAAACGGGTGAATACTTTCAAATTGATGATGAATCAGTGCCATTTTTACCAAGGGATCGTAATCAAGTTGTGCCGAGTCGTTGATAAATCTTTCTAAATCAGACATATATTTTTCAATATCAGTAGGATTTTGCGGTGGCATATAAACAATTTCTTTTGTCGTTTGATTTACCAGCCCCGTTCCTTGCTGCCTTCTAAAACCCGCATTGTTTCCTTCCAATGCAGCCTGAATTTTTTTAATTAGATTGAGTGTGATTAATTTATCGGAACGGACGGAGTCAAAGCCTAATGACATGGCTTGCGCGTAGTAGTGAACTTCTTTTGCAGCTACGGTAGTGAATTGGTGTGTATTGATATTGCTTTGATATAAATCATCTTGCGTGGTAATGATATTTTCAATCTCCGAACTTTCTTTCGCCTCCTGCAAGGGTAATGTCCCTAGCAGAATATTTTGATTCGGCATTGTCTGTACCACGCCTTTTAACTCACCTAATGCCTGATGAGCAGCACTGCAAGCTTTCAATACCGCTTTACTTTCTATCTCGCCCAAGGCAAATAAATCTGGAATTTGATAGTTGTTCATTATGACTTCCTTCATGCATAAAAAGGTGTGGTTTCTTGTGCACGTTTACATAACATGCACAATATTTAGAATATTTTGTGCATATTAGTACAATGCACATAAATTTTCTATTTTTTTGTGCATGTTTCTGGTTCTAAAGCAGAAGATATAATATTTGGCTAAATCTCCCAGTTTTTCAATTGTCTCAAATAACAAATTCTTGTCGTTTCAGATAGAAAAGTGCGGTTATTTTTTGGGATGTTTTTAACGTTTGCTGCTGAACGGTGGTTTGGCAAACCAAATGAGAACAACTAAGGAAATAAATGTTATCGCAGAAACTAAGAAGATTTCATTGGCACCAATAATAAAGCCTTGAGCGGTGATTTGTCTGGCAATATATGATGCCGTTTGTTCTTCACTTAAACCAAAACTCCCCATAGTTTGGAAGAATTGTTGGGAAATCGGATTATATGGATTAATGACTTCTGTGAGTTGCGTGTGATGCACGGCTTCGCGGTTATACCAAATAAAAGTAGTAAGTGATGTGCCTATTGAGCCGGCAAGGGTTCGAAGGAAATTAAATAAGCTCGACGCCGAAGCCATTTTTTCAGGTGGTAAACCTGAAAGGGTAATGGTTGTCAGCGGCATAAAGAAACAAGCAACGGCTAAGCCTTGCACAAATTGCGGTAATGCCACATCCATAAACGTCATTTCAGGTTCAAAGGTCACAGCTCGCCAATAAAAGGTGAGTGCATAAACCATAAAACTGACGGTAATTAAAATCCGCATATCAATTTTATTACCGAATTTCCCGATAATCGGCGCAAGTAGAATCGGCAATAATCCAACTGGTGCAGCCGCAAGCCCCGCCCATGTTGCTGTATAGTTGTAAACCTGTTGGAGCAGAAGCGGGATAAGCACGACCGTCCCTGAATACACCAAGAAAGCAAGGCTGGTTGAAACACAACCTACGGTGAAATTTCGAGATTTGAATAAGGAGACATCCACAACGGGATTATCGTCCGTGAGTTCCCAAATGATGAGGGCGATTAAACCTACTGCAGCGATAATAGTAAGCACCACAATTTCAGTGGAATTAAACCAGTCTAGCTCGCGCCCTTGATCCAGCATTAATTGCAACGCACCCACACCGAGTGCTAACAAAATCAGTCCAATAGTATTAATAGGTTGATGAGAAATTCTGCTTTCTCGGCCTTCTAAAATTTTCCAACTGATTAAGACAACGGCAAGCCCGATCGGAACGTTGATAAAGAAAATCCAACCCCAGTGAATATTATCGCTGATCCAACCGCCTAAAATAGGCCCACAAATCGGGGCGACGACGATTGTCATTGACCAAAAGGCCAATGCCATTCCGCGTTTTTCAGGCGGGTAGTTATTCAATAATAAGCTTTGAGAAAGGGGAATGATGGGGCCAGCAACTGCACCTTGAAGGACACGAAAAACGATCAACATTTCCAAGCTATTTGCAATACCACAAAGCCAAGAGGCTAGCACGAATAGTAGCGTTGCGATTAAAAATAATCGCACTTCACCAAAACGTTTTGCCAGCCAGCCTGTAATCGGGATCGAAATCGCATTTGCCACACCGAACGAGGTAATTACCCACGTTCCTTGGCTAGACGAGGCACCCAAATCACCTGCAATGGTTGGAATAGCTACGTTGGCGATGGTGGAGTCTAGCACGAGCATAAAGGTGGCTAATGAAAGCACCAATGTGAGCATCGCTAACGCACCGCCTTGTAGCGGCTTGAAATGAGATTGCGGCATAACGAAACCTAATAGCTATTGTCGCGAATAATAGATTCGATCAAATTATTGACCGCACTTTCATCATATTGCAGCACATTCGTGGAATAAAGCGTTGTGGTTGGTGCTTGGTTACGCAAGGTTTCGCCTTGGCTATCACTCACATCCACTTTCACGGTGGCAGAAAGTCCAATACGTAATGGGTTTTCAGCCAGTTGTTGAGGATCTAATTGAATACGCACAGGCACGCGTTGCACCACTTTGATCCAGTTACCGGTCGCATTTTGAGTAGGCAATAATGAGAATGCACTGCCTGTACCCATTTCAATTCCGACAACTTTACCATCAAAGGTTTTATCTTTTCCGTAGAGATCGAAGTGAATTTTAACCGGTTGACCAATTCGCATATGGGTTAATTGTGTTTCTTTGAAGTTGGCGTCTAACCACATTTGATCGGTGGTAACCACTGCCATTAAAGCGCCACCAACAGAAACTGCTTGTCCTACTTGCGCATTGCGACGAGCCACATAGCCTTTAATTGGACTGCGGATTTTTGTGCGTTCTAAATTCAACCAAGCTTGTTTAAAATTACTGACCGCACTTTGAATTTGCGGCTGTTCACTTAAAGGCCCGTCTAACAATAAGGCTTGATTTGCCTCAAGTTGGTTTTGTGAAGTCGTTAAGTTTGCTTTGGCGAGTTCAACCGCTTCTTTCGCGTGTTGGAATGATTCTTTATCTATTGCGCCATCTTTGACTAATTGCACACGACGGTTCAAGTTTCCTTGTGCTTGAGCAAGGGTAATTTCATTTGCACGAACGGCTGATTTTAATTGTTTTACGGTGTAATTCAGTTGCGAAACTTGGCGAACTGCATTGGCTAAATTGCTTTTAGCTTGCTCAAAACTCAATTTGGCATTGGTGTCATCCAATTCTAATAACACATCACCCGCTTGTACGGGATCCATATTATCGACATTAATTTTCGAAATATTCCCCGCGACTTGTGCCGATACCATCACCTGATTGCCGCTGACATAGGCATCTTCCGTTTCTTCAAAGCCTTTAATAAAGAAATACCAATAAGCCGCCGAACCGATTGCAATCAGAAGAAGCAAAAGAATAAAAATAGAAAGCCCTTTTTTACGTTGTTGAGATTTATCATTTGAGGACGTTTGTGTATCTGTTTGTTGATCGGACATAATGTGCGCCTTATCTAAAAATGCTGAAGTAACAAGGCTTCAGTTTATAAATATGAATATTTGTTCATTATGACTGTGAATGAGAATTAATTCAAGAATGACCGCACTTGTTTAGATAAAAGTGCGGCCAATTTCAATGACGTTTTTTCATAACAAACAGGTGTCGGCTTTGCTAAAGCAGAGAGTGGGATTTTATTATAGTATTTGGATATAAAAGCAAAATTAATATGTGTTTGTTTTTTTAGGATAATTTATTTACGTACTTTTACATAAATTATATTGAAAATGCCTAGATTTTATTATGCGGGTGTTAGATAATGGAGATTTGTCTCTGCTTGGGCATTTTGAGGCTGGCTCATTGTTTTATATAAGTTAAATTTATACAAAGGAGTTTCATTCTTTATGAATAAGATTTTTAAAGTAATTTGGAATCGTACTACACAATCGTTGGTAGTAACGTCCGAATTAGCGAAAGGCGCGGCTAAGGCGTCATGTGAGAATAAGGCTGTAGAAAGTAAAGCCTCATTTGGAAGAGTGTTTAAATTATCAACTCTAGTGCTCGCCTTAACTGGTGTCGTTAACTATGCAAATGCAGCCTACCAGATGAATGGTTTGGTAAATAGTGGTGATAGTATTGCAATTAGTGGAAATACAGGCAAAAAAGCCGATGCACGAGGGATTGGACCACGTACCGATACAGGGAATATTGCTATTGGTACAGATTCAGCTGCCCAAGGTGGTAATTCTGTAGCAATCGGGTATGAATCTAAAACGAGAGGTAATGGCGGCACAGCTGTTGGTCAAGGTGCTAAAGCTGGTGTTTCAAAAGATGATGGCTCAGCATCTTCAGCTTTTGGTTATTATGCAAATGCTGCAGCAAGTGGCTCAACCGCATTAGGCTTTCGAACTGTTGCTTCTACTCAACAGGCTACAGCAGTTGGTTATCAAGCAGCAGCCTCTGGCCAAGGTGCAACTGCTTTGGGGTCTAATGCAATTGCTTCTAATCAAAGTACAATCGCTATTTCTGCAGGTCCTAATACCACAACTGCAAGTGGAGTTGGTTCTATCGCGATTGGTACGAATGTAACTTCGAATGGAACTGGAAATATTGCAACTGGTGCAGGTGCTAATGCAACTGGAAATGGTGCTATTGCAACTGGTTCAGCTTCAGTCGCAAATGGAAATAATGCATTAGCAGTTGGAACGAATACAAATGCAACAGGTGCTAAGGCTATTGCAATTGGTTCAGATTCTAAGGCATTAAAAAATTCTAGCTTAGCTATCGGTGATGCAGCTAATGCGAAGAATGCTAATGATGTTGCTTTAGGTGCAGGTTCAGTCACTGGAAATCGTAATGCATTAACTTCAATTACAATTAATGGAAATGAAGTTGGTAATAATGGTCAAGAGAGTGGAACGTCTGTTCTCGCGGTCGGTAATAGTACCTCTGCTAGACAGGTTCAATATGTTTCAGCAGGCTTAATTAGCGCAACTTCTACCGATGCGATTAATGGTTCACAGCTTTACAACGTGATTACAGTCGTAAATTCAACAGCAAGTACGGCGACAGCCGCTAAAACGACTGCAGATAATGCACAAACTACCGCAGATAATGCTCAGACTACAGCAACATCCGCTAAAACGACAGCAGATCGTGCACAAACTACAGCAACAGCGGCAAACACTACCGCAAACAATGCATTGGCTTTAGCTAAGGAGGCATCATCTACCTATTTCCATGTAAATAATGGAGTTGATGATATAGATAAACAGCCTTCAGCTGAGAGTTTAAGGACTAATGAAGGCCCAGTTAGTTCATATGCTGGTGCGCAAGGCACATTTTCTGTTACAGCTGGTGTGCAGGCAACAACAACCTCTGCTGGAGCTGATTCGGTTGTTATGGGGCATGTGGCTTCATCAGCATCTCCATCTGCAGTTGTAATTGGTTCATATAGCTCAGTCCAAGCTGATGCGGCAAATGCAATAGTAATTGGTTCAGATAGCTCAGTCCAAGCTAATGCGGCAAATGCAATAGTAATTGGTAGAAACTCAAGCGTGAAAGCTAATGCCAAAAATGCAACTGTATTAGGTTCTAACTCTGTCGCGCAAGAAAATTCAGTGAATGCGACTGTAGTGGGACAATTCTCTGCAGCGGGTAAAGATTCTGTGAATGCAACCGTTGTAGGTTCAAGAAGTTATGTTCGTCCAAATACAAATGATGGTACAGCATTAGGTCATTACGCTGGTGTGGATAACAGCACAACAAATGGTACATCAGTTGGTGCTCGCACTTGGGTTGGTGAAAATGTAAACAATGGTACCGCATTAGGGGTGTATAACCTTGTTGGTAATAACACCCAAAATACTATTGCTGTAGGTGTTGCAAATAACGTAAAAGATGGCGTTAAAAATAACACGATTATTGGACACGGTAATACTATTGCATCAAATGGTACAACCGTATTGGGTAATAACTTAAATATCGCTGCAGGTTTAGATGAAGCAGTGGTTTTAGGTAATCATTCAACTACGACAGGTTCTCATCCTATTGCAAATGTAACTGAAGCAACTGTGGGTAATTTAACCTATAGTGGCTTCAAAGGAACAGTTGCGGGCGCAGGCAGTTTCGTAAGCGTTGGAGCAACAGGTAATGAGCGCAAATTGATCAATGTTGCAGCAGGTAATATTTCTGCAACTTCAACAGAAGCGATCAATGGTTCACAACTTTATGCAGTAACTTCACAATTAGATAAAACAAACGAAACAGCGAAAACAGCAGCTTCAAGTGCAAGCAGTGCGGTTTCTTTAGCCTCTACAGCAGCTTCAGCAGCAACATCAGCTGCGGAAGTGGTTAATAACAACTTAAATAAAATTGAAAGTGCGGCATCTGCAGCTGCAAGCTCTGCTACAGCAGCAGATAAATCTGCGCAATCTTCAGCATCTTCTGCAACAGAAGCGGATAAATCAGCGAAATCTGCAGCAAGCTCAGCAACTGAAGCAGACAAGTCTGCTAAATCTTCAGCATCTTCTGCAACAGAAGCAGATAAATCAGCGAAGTCTTCCGCAAGCTCTGCAGTAGAAGCAGATAAATCAGCGAAGTCATCAGCATCTTCTGCAACTGAAGCAGACA
>NZ_JAPWBP010000006.1:0-138401 GCF_041433495.1 Haemophilus sp. 27098_8_127 | reverse complement strand
ATCTCTCGATTCTACGCGGTATTAGCTACAGTTTCCCGTAGTTATCCCCCTCCATAAGCTAGATTCCCAAGCATTACTCACCCGTCCGCCACTCGTCATCAAAGAAGCAAGCTTCTTTATGTTACCGTTCGACTTGCATGTGTTAAGCCTGCCGCCAGCGTTCAATCTGAGCCATGATCAAACTCTTCAATTCAAGTTCAATCGCTCAATACTGCTGACATAAAATGTCACTACTTAAAAAAGTATTATGAATTTCTAGTTAGCACCTATTAAGACTTCAAAATTAAAAAATATTTTTAAAACAAGTCAATCAACAAGTGCCCACACAGATTGTCTGATATATTGTTAAAGAGCAAAAAATAAATTGGTCGGCGAGATAGGATTTGAACCTACGACCCACTGGTCCCAAACCAGTTGCGCTACCAAGCTGCGCTACTCGCCGTCAGATTTCTCAATTAAGAGAAGATGGGGTGGCTAATGGGATTCGAACCCACGACAACTGGAATCACAATCCAGGGCTCTACCAACTGAGCTATAGCCACCATTGATTAGTTGTTCATCGCATTGACTTTCTGGCGCGCTCGACAAGATTCGAACTTGCGACCTTTGGCTCCGGAGGCCAACGCTCTATCCAACTGAGCTACGAACGCGTTACTGCGTCGTTGCAGGGGCGTATATTAATGATTTCCCAATACCTTGTCTAGCACTTTTTTGAAAAAAAATATCAAAAGATAAATTTTTGTTCAATTTGTATAGAATTTATTATTTATTCGTCTATTTTTAGTGCTAAATAGTAAAAAAGGATAGCAAGTTGCTATCCCCTTTATTTAGTTTATTGTTTATTACGGCGCGCTCGACGTTTCATTCTTCGTACCCATCGAGTAATTTTCCATGCTTTTGTTATTGAATAAGCATAAAGGAAGAATAATACAATAAACGCAATAAACATTGCCCATTCATTAATATAGAAGACTTCGCCTAATATCCCGATTGTGGCACAAATTGCCGCAAAGAAGGTAATTAATAAAAAGGCTTGGCGAGAGGTTAATCCAGCACGAACCATTAAGTGGTGTACGTGTAAACGATCCGGACGAAATGGACTTTTCCCTTTACGTAAGCGACGATAAATAATGGCCACCATATCAATTAAAGGAACAGCAATAATCCAAAGTGCGGTCACTGGATTCATCGGATGCCCTTTTCCTTGCGTACTTAAAAGTAGAATCCAAATAATAGTAAAGCCGATTAAAGTACTTCCTGCATCGCCCATGAACACTTTATATTTTGGTCCGAACGGAATCCCTAAGTTTAATAATAAATAAGGCAGAATCGCTACAATTAAACCAAAACTCCAATATGCCATATCCATCTGTCCATCACGGAACATTAAGATACCAATGGCAGCAAATGAAACAATAGACAATCCACCTAACAATCCATCAATACCATCAATCATATTAAAGGCATTAATAATCGCGATTGTGGCAAATACGGTAATAATCAATCCAATAGAACCAAGCGTTAATTGGAATGGCCCTAGAATTTGGCCTAAATGATCTAAATAAACATTACCCAAATCGATCATCAAAATCGCAAGCACCGCTTGAATCCCTGCACGCAAGAAAGGGCTAATATCAAAGCGATCATCTAAGATACCGATTGCAAGTAGAATAAAGATACTGAATATATAAAGATAAGGTAAACGAAGTTGATCCCACTCCATTAAATAATAGCAAAGGTTTCCCATAAAAAGAGAAACACCGCCAATCAGTGGAATCGCACCTTGGTGACGCTTACGATAATTTGGTTTATCCACCAAGCCAATTTTATTCGCAATTGGTCGCATCACAATCAAGGTTAAAAATGCCCCTAAGAAAGTTACAATAAGACTTAGCATAGTTTGTATCCTAAAAAATTTTTTGCAAAGGATAACATAAAGAAAAATCAGCACACAAAGATTTTTCTCAAATTCAGTTTTTTAGTACAATATGCCCACTTTTAATATAAGGATTAAAAATCATGACAAAATCAACCGCACTTTTCTCTCGTGCACAAGAAGTTATTCCTGGTGGTGTAAACTCCCCTGTTCGTGCTTTTAAAGGCGTAGGTGGCACACCCGTATTTATTCAAAAAGCCAAAGGCGCTTACATTTACGATACCGAAGGCAAACAATATATCGATTATGTGGGTTCTTGGGGGCCAATGATTTTAGGTCACAATCACCCTGCTATTTTGGATGCTGTATTAAAAGCAGCAGAAAATGGTTTAAGTTTTGGTGCACCAACCCCCTCTGAAATTGATTTAGCGGAATTAGTCTGTGAAATTGTGCCATCTATTGAAATGGTTCGTATGGTGAGTTCAGGTACTGAAGCAACCATGACAGCTATCCGTCTTGCGCGTGGTTATACCAATAGAAGCAAAATCTTAAAATTTGAAGGTTGTTACCACGGTCATTCTGATTCACTTTTAGTAAAAGCAGGATCGGGCGCATTAACACTTGGTCAACCAAGCTCACCAGGTGTACCTGAAGATTTTGCAAAACACACTTTAACTGCAGAATATAACAATCTTGATTCAGTTAAAAAACTATTTGAAGAATTCCCTAACGATATCGCTTGTGTGATTATTGAACCAGTTGCAGGTAATATGAACTGTGTTCCACCAAAAGAAGGATTCTTACAAGGCATTCGTGAAATCTGTGATCAATATGGTGCACTTTTCATTATTGACGAAGTCATGACTGGTTTCCGTGTTTCACTTGCAGGCGCACAAGCTTATTATGGTGTAACACCGGATCTCACCACATTAGGTAAAGTCATTGGTGGCGGTATGCCAGTGGGTGCAGTGGGTGGTAAAAAAGTAATTATGCAACACCTTGCACCGACCGGTCCGGTTTACCAAGCGGGTACCCTTTCAGGCAACCCGATTGCAATGGCAGCAGGTTTAGCTTGTTTAACTGAATTGAAAAAAACTGGTAACGAACAACATCTTGCAGAATTAACTACAAAACTTTGTGATGGCTTAAAAGCATTAGCTAAAAAACACAATGTGCCATTCGTGATTAATCATGTAGGCGGAATGTTTGGTCTTTTCTTCACTGACCAAAAACAAGTTACCTCTTATGCAGAAGTCATGAAATGTGATACCGAAAAATTCAAAGTGTTCTTCCACAAAATGCTCGATCAAGGCGTTTACCTTGCGCCTTCTGCTTTTGAAGCGGGCTTTATGTCTTTAGCTCATACAAATGAAGACATTGAAAAAACGCTTGCTGCCGCAGATATTGCATTTGCAGCGGTTGCTTAAAACGCAAAGTGCGGTTAAATTTAACCGCACTTTTTCTTTAATATCACATCATAATCGCTCATAGAGTACATTTTCTAACCATCCCCTTTCCTCTTCGGTTAATGCCATTCCTTTTTCATTTGTCAGAATAAAGAAGTCTTCTGCTTTTTCCCCTACAGTCGTAATTTTTGCATTACAAAGATTGAGTTTTAACTCGGTGAAAATTTGACTGATTTGAGCCAATAAACCGGGTTTATCTAAAGCAACGATTTCTAACTCCGTATGCTCTTTTTTACTTTCTTTCAAAAAACGTACATCTGTTTTCACGGTGAAATGTTGCAACTGTCGATTATTTGCAAAAGACATGGATGGCAATTTTTCGCCTAATAAAACAGAGGTTAATACTGTTTCTAATTCTCGGCGACGTTCTGAACGAACCAATTCACCATTTAATTCTGTGATGATAAAGCTATCGAATACATACCCATCATCCGATGTTAAAATTTGAGCATCATGAATACTGAATTTTTTCGCACCAATGGTTGAAACCACTTTATTAAATAAGTTGGCTTGATCAGGGCAATAAACGAAGATCTCAGTCCCACCGCTAGAAAAACGGTTACTAATTTTAACCAGTACTTCACCATCAAATTCAGCTAACAACGCTGTATGCCACGCAATTTGTTTTGGGCTATTTCGTAAAAAATAATCATCAGGACAACGTTGCCAGAGTGCTAAGATTTTTTCTTCCGATAATTCTGGTTGATCTTCGGATAAAATTGCCAGCGCCAATTGGCGATTTTCAAGGATCTTTTCGTTATTATCTAATAATAAATTCATCCCTTGTCGGAATTGTTGCGACGTATAATCATAGAGTGAGGCAAATAAAGAACGTTTCCAGCTATTCCACAAGGTACCATTTGTTGCACAAATATCCGCGACCGTCAAACAAGTGAGATAATCTAAACGCACATGATTTTGTACACTTTCCGCAAAGCTCATCACAACTTCTGGATCATGAATATCTCGACGCTGTGCAGTGATTGACATGAGCAAATGCTCTCTCACTAGCCAAGCCATCGTTTCAATTTCTCGACGATCAAAGCCATGCAAATGAGCAAATTCAGCTATATCTTCAGCCCCTAACTCTGCATGATCCCCTCCTCGACCTTTCGCAATATCATGGAAAAGTGCGGCAACATAAAGCAAAGTGCGGTCAGAAATATGACTAAATATTTGATGGCAAATGGGATGGGGTTCTGCTTCATCTTCAGCTAAGAAACTTTCTAATTTCAACATCACTCGCAAGGTGTGCTCATCCACGGTGTAAATGTGGAAAAGATCGAATTGCATCAAGCCTTCAATCCCCTGCCATTGTGGCAAATAAGCCGTTAACACACCATATTGGTGCATTGGGAGGAATGCACGCTGAATCGCTTTCGGTTGATTAAATAACCGAATAAATTTCTCTCTCGCTTCAGGAATATCACATAATTTCTGCGTCAAGCTTTCCAACGCAATCTGAAGTTGGCGTAATGTTGAGGAATGAATTTCAGCTTGTTCATGCTGCGTTAGATAGAAAAAAAGATCCAAAATACGATCTGGATAACGTAAAAACAGATCATTTTTACGTAAACACAAACTTTGATTCACTAACTCAAAATTATCATCCAAAGGATGAATAGAAACCTCGCCATTTGTTGATAAAAAATGTTCTTTATAATGCTTAATCAGGATATCGGTTAAACGAGAAATTGTGCGTAAAGCTTGGAAAAAACGTTTCATCATTTTTTCGACACCACGGTTTCCGTCGCCTTCAAAACCAAGCATCTCGCTCACTTTAATTTGACGATCAAACAACAAGCGGTTGTCATAACGTTTTAAAATCAAGTGTAAAGCAAACCGCACTTTAAATAAAAATTCTTGGCTGTCTAATAATTGTTGGTGTTCTGATGGATAAATAAAGCCACTTTTCAAAATGCCATCAAGGGTCATTTCCCCAGTGTGTCGTAATGCGATCCAATATAAAAGATGAAGATCCCGCAAACCACCTGGGCTGTATTTTAAATCAGGTTCTAGATTATAGCTGGTGTTGTGATAGCGCTGATAACGTTCAATTTGCTCTTGTACTTTAGCGTCAAAGAATGGTTTTATCGCCCAAAAATCTGGCTTTTTCAATATTTCCCCTAAAACATTAAAAAGGGATAAGTCACCCGATAAATAACGGGACTCAAGCAAATTGGTGGCAATAGTAATATCCTGTTTGCCTTCCTTTTCACATTCTTCTAAAGAACGAACACTATGCCCTACGTCAAATCCACAATCCCACAAGAACTGCACAAATTGAGCAATTTTTTCTTCCGTTTCAGACTCTCTTTCTTCTTTTGAAAGAATAAGAACATCTAGGTCAGATAAAGGAAAGATTTCTTGTCTGCCATAACCGCCTACTGCAATTAAGGTGAGATTAACTTTATCTAATTCAAATTGCTGCCAAAGCTGTTTTAACAAATCATCACAAAACTGTGTACGGTTAGCAATCAGCTCAAAAACGGAATAATCAGTAAAGTGCTGACGTTCAAATTCCTTCAAATTTTCACGCTGAATTTTGACCGCACTTGGCGTAAGTGGAGAGTCGAAATGATAAGGAAAAAGCATAGTGTTCTCTTAATTAAATAAAAAGCCCATAAAAATGAGCTTTCAATAACCATGATGGGAATTAATCTTTGTCAAATATCCAATGAAACACTGAACAGATCCAAAAGACACCTAGTACAACTGCACCAATTGGTAGTGTAACGAAGAAGCCAATCCACACTAAACCTATTGCAGGCTCTCCTTCTCCTATCACCTCAAAAATAATAAGGGGAAGGCACGCAAAAAATACGATAACTAAACTGATCAGAAGGAAAGTTCTAAATCTCATAACTCAAATTTTCTTTTAATACTTTAAATATTGACCATCATACGTTGAATTCGGCCTTCTGCAATTTCTTCATCACGAATAGTCATCACTTCACAACCCGTTTCTGTCACAACAATTTGGTGTTCATATTGCGCTGAATGGCTACGGTCTTTGGTTTTTACCGTCCAACCATCGCCCATAATGCGCACTTCTTTTTTACCCGCATTAATCATTGGCTCAATGGTGAATACCATACCCGGTTTTAAAATCACACCACCGTCATCAGCATAATAGTGTAAGACTTGCGGTTCGCAGTGGAATTCAGTTCCCACGCCGTGGCCACAGTACTCACGCACTACACTAAATCCTTGGCTTTCAGTATATTTTTGTACCACTTTACCAATTTCGTTTAAACGAATACCCGGCTTAACCGTACGTAATCCCACATAAAGTGCTTCTTGTGCGGCTTCAACCAATTTTTGGCTACGAATATTGGTTTCACCCACGACATACATCTTAGAATTATCACCGAAATAACCGTCTTTAATCACAGTCACATCAATATTGACAATATCACCACGTTTTAATTTTTTATCGTCGCTTGGAATACCATGGCAAACCACTTCATTTATAGAAATACAGGTTGCTTTCGGAAAACCATGATAATTTAAGCACGCAGGAATCACTTTTTGTACATTCACCATGTAATCGTGACAGATGCGATCCAATTCACCTGTGGTAATCCCTTCTTTGACATAAGGCTCGATCATGACCAAGACATCTGACGCTAATTTACACGCTTCACGCAACTTAACAATTTCTTCTTCAGTTCTTAATGGAATGCCCATTATTTCTCCTTATTTAATTCTGATTTATTCGCATATAATAGCACTAATTCCGTGAAAAATCTTGAATGAATTAACAGGTTATTAGATAATACAAGGATTATTTTTAGGAAAGTGGGGATAGAGATATGTCAGATTTAGATATGGCCGTACCGCTAACTTTTACTGATGCGGCAGCCAATAAAGTAAAAAGTTTAATTAGCGAAGAAGAAAACAACGAATTAAAATTACGCGTTTATATCACCGGTGGCGGTTGCAGTGGTTTCCAATATGGTTTCACCTTTGACGATAAAGTCAATGAAGGTGACTTAACCATTGAAAAAGCCGGTGTGCAATTAGTGATTGACCCAATGAGTTTGCAATACTTAATTGGCGGTACCGTGGATTACACTGAAGGCTTGGAAGGTTCTCGTTTTGTGGTGAACAATCCAAATGCAACCAGTACCTGTGGTTGTGGTTCTTCATTCAGCATCTAACATGGATTTTCAATTTACCCATTATCTAGGCAATGTACATGCTAAATGTTCGATGGAACACATTGCCCTAGCCAATTGGTTTAATTCAGAAGTGCGGTCAAATCCTCAAGCGTTTTTGACCGCACTTTCTGCCTGTGAGCAGATTAAAAATAATGATGAAGTCACGCTGATTGGTTCTGAATACACGCTTTTTATCAATACCGATGAAGTGATGATTCGCGCCAATAACCTTGCAATTGAAACAGATGAAATTTTAGAAGACAACTTCCACTATTATGATGAAGAAAGTATCGCCTTCTGTGGTACAACAGACTTCATCCACTTTCTTAATGCCTATTTTGAATTTATTGCTTAACCTCATTCTCTGAAGCTAACTATTATGTCGGAAACGGAAAACACCTCATCAGAACAACAAGAAACACAAACGCCAAATAAGCGCCATTCTTGTAAAATCTTTTTAGCCAAAGCAGCCTTTACTTTAGGGACGCTCGCCGTATTTTATGGTGGCTATTTAGACTGGCAAATTCGCTCAAAAATGGATGGTCAAATTTGGCGTTTACCAGCTGAAGTGTATAGCCGTTTAGAAAGCGTAAAACTGTCTGATAATCTTTCTTTTGACGAAGTGATTCAAATCTTATTGGATAACGAATACCGTCAAACTACCATGATTGCGGCACCAGGTGATTTTAAACTCGAAGACGATACCATCGTATTACTTCGTCGCGCATTCCCTTATCCGGACAAGCCAGAACCACAACGTGTATTACGTTTACGTTTTACCGATAATAAACTTTCTCGCATTGAAGATTTAGTCAACGTCAAAGCGGTTGATGAATTCCGTCTTGCGCCTAAATTAATTGCCATGTTGGAATCGGATAATGAAGATCGTTTAGCGATTCCATTACAGCACTACCCTCGATTACTCATTGATGCCTTATTACTGACAGAGGATCGCCGTTTTTATGATCATAACGGGATTAACCCTATCGGTATTGTGCGTGCAATGATTGCCAATATTAGAGCGGGTCAAACGGTTCAAGGCGGTAGTACGCTCACTCAGCAATTAGTTAAAAACTTATTCTTATCGAGCGAACGCTCTATTACACGTAAAGCCAATGAAGCGTTGATGTCATTAGTATTAGATTGGCGATATGATAAAAACCGTATTTTAGAAACCTATCTTAACGAGATTTACCTTGGTCAAAATGGTGATATCCAAATTCACGGTTTTGCGTTGGCGAGCCAATTCTATTTTGGTCGTTCTATCCGTGAAATTAGCCTAGATCAAATTGCCCTTTTAGTTGGCATGGTGAAAGGCCCATCCCTTTATAATCCATGGCGAAATCCACAATATGCCCTCGATCGCCGAAATGTGGTGTTAAAACTAATGCTTGATCACCAAATGATTGGGGATGAGTTATATGAGATGTTGAGTAAACGTCCATTAGGCGTGCAAGCTAAAGGACAAATTTCACGTAAATACCCTGCTTTCATTCAAACATTACAAGCGGATCTTCGTCGTCAATTAGGAGAAAACAAAACGTCTGCACTACTTGGTGCACGTATTTTCTCCACCATGGATTTAAAACAACAGGAACAAGCTGAAAATGCCGTGGTGAATACGGTCAATCAATTGCAAGTACAAACTAAAAATCCATATTTAGAAGGTGCAATGATTGTCGCAGATTATCACTTGGGTGAAATACGTGCAGTTGTCGGTGGATTACAAACAGAATATGCCGGATTTAACCGTGCATTAATGTCAAAACGTCAAATTGGTTCTTTGGTAAAACCATCCATTTATTTGACCGCACTGATGAATCCGGAACAATTCCGTTTAAATACGCCGATTCAAAACCAGCCAATCACGATTTATGTTAAAGGTAGCCAACCTTGGCAACCTCGTAACTACGATCGTAAATATAGCGGTTCGGTTATGTTGATGGATGCCCTTGCCCGCTCACTGAATATTCCAACGGTGAATATTGGAATGAAAGTTGGCTTAAGCAAAGTCATTGATACGCAAAAATCCATGGGTTGGGACAATGTGACGATTCCAAAAGTCCCGGCGACCTTGCTTGGCTCTTACAGTATTTCACCTTATGATGTGACAAAACTCTACCAAACCATTGCCAATCAAGGCGGAAAAATCGAATTAAGCACCATTCAAAGCATTACCGATCGCCAAGGCAATATTATTTACGAACACAATACCGTGCCAGATCAAGTAGTGCCGAGAGAAGCGGCTTATCAAACCTTGTATGCAATGCAACAAACCGTCGAACGTGGTACCGCGCGTAGCTTACAAAATGATTACGCGGATCTTCGTCTTGCGGGTAAAACGGGGACCACCAACGATGCTCGTGATACGTGGTTTGTCGGTATTGATGGTAAAAATGTCAGCACCATTTGGTTAGGTCGTGATGATAACGGTGAAACCAAATTAACCGGTGCCTCAGGTGCATTACAAATCTATAAAGATTACTTAAACCGTGTTGTCATTGAAAAACTGAAACTTGGTCAACCTTCTACCATTAAATGGGTTGGCATCAATGCTTACGGTAGTTGGAGTTGTGGTAGCAGCCGAACAATCCCGGTTTGGGCAAATAAAGATCAAAATTTCTGCGCTTCCGCACAAACGACGAGTACTGCGACGGCTACCGCGGCGCAAACTACGCAATCGCCACAACCTGAACAACCAGAATCTCCCAAACAAGAAAGTGTATGGGATGTGTTAGATAATAAAGTGCCAGTTGAAGAAGCTACGCCGGCTCAATAAATCAGCTTATTTCTGACCGCACTTTTATATCTCCATAAAGCGCCTAGCAAGGGCGCTTTATTCTTTTTCGCATAAAAGAACCGTCTCTAGATTTCCAATCTCGTGTGAATTTTTTGATCTCCATCACAAAAATTAGAATTATTTATTGCCATTTCACTGATATCAAAGGATAATTATAAATAGGAATTAATTTCATTTGAGGTAATGAGGTAAATAGACGATGCTATTCCGTTCTATTCGATTTTTCTTTTTAATTTTTTCACTCGCCTTTTCTTCTTCACTCTTTGCACAAGATAACTATCAACAATGGGTTGATGACATTACGGCTCGCCTAGATAAAACGTCTCAACTGCTCCAACAAGGCAATACCGATGACGCCCGTACTGAAGTGCAAATGGCTTATTTTGAAGTCTTTGAAAATCTAGAAGGCCCAATTCGTATCAATTTCTCTGCACAAAAAAGCTACCAAATGGAAGCGACTTTTGGCGAGATCCGTAAAATGATCGGTGAAGGCAGTTCACAAAAAGAGATTCAGGCTAAAATTGATCAACTCAAAAAAGAATTAAAAGAAGTGTTGCCATCATTGGTTGAAGGCCATCAACTCAATGCTGATGGACAACATGGCGTTTATGATAATCAAGCGATTGCCCCTTATTGGCAACAAAGTTTTAAAACCATTGATGACTTGATCGCTCAAGGGATCGATGCTTATCAAAATGGTGATCTTGGCAATGCCAAAAAATTGTTCCAACAAGCACAATATGATGGCTATAAAAACTCAGAAATGGAAATGTCCATTCGCCAAAACCGCTCTGCAGAAACTTCAGCGGCGATTAATCAACAGTTTTACAACATCATCCGTTTAAGTGAACAAGCCGACCAAATCACAGAAATTGGCTATCAAAGTACGCAATTATTACAAGATATTGAAGAAAACTTGCCTAACCTGCCAACGACACGTGAAGAACAAAATGTTCAATCCAATGCAGCACAGCAAGCAACAGATAATCAACAAGAGCAAGATTGGAATAAGATTAAACAAGAGATCAACCAACGTATTCAACAAGCTATTGCGCTCTATCAACAAGGTGAAAGCAAAAAAGCAATTCTTTCTGTACAAGACACCTATTTTGATGTGTTTGAAAGCAGTGGTATGGAGAACAAAATTGGTTCTCGTGATAGCAATTTTAAAGCGGAACTTGAAGGCTACTTCACCCGTTTAGTCAGCTTAATGAAAGCTGAACAAGGTGATAAGTTACAAGCACAAGCTGATGGTTTAGACCAGAATCTAACTAAAGCGGTTGAAATGTTACAGGGCGGAGAACAAAGCGATTGGTCTATGTTCTTATATAGCCTTTTAATCATCCTTCGTGAAGGTTTGGAAGCCTTATTAATTGTTGCGGCTATTGTGACCTACTTAATTAAAAATAACCACCAAGATAAATTGCCAGTTATCCGCCAATCTGTTTATGTGGCATTAATTGCCAGTGTGATTACCGCATTTATCTTCCAACTTATCTTTGAAAATTCTGGTCAAAACCGCGAATTGCTCGAAGGCTTTACGATGATTTTTGCCGTCGTCATGCTCTTTATGATGAGTTACTGGTTATTGTCCAAAGTCGAAGCTCAAAACTGGAAACGTTATTTAGAAGGTAAACTCTCAACTGCCCTCACTACTGGCTCACTCATCGGCTTATGGCTTACCAGTTTCTTAGCCGTATATCGTGAAGGGGCAGAAACCGTATTGTTCTACTATGCCCTCGTGGGTGATGCAAAAAGTGCGGTCAGTTTTATTTACCTTTTCGCAGGTATCATTGTCGGCGTAATTATTCTCACTATTTGCTACTTCGTGATGCGTTATACCGTGGTGAAATTACCGCTTAAACCATTCTTTATGTTCACGGGTTCTTTTATGTATTTAATGGCCTTTGTATTCGCCGGTAAATCTGTTTTAGAACTCATTGAAGGCAAACTTTTCGAGCCAACGCTGATTAGCGGTGCGCCTGAAATTTCGTGGTTAGGTATTTATCCTTATATGGAAACCCTAATCCCACAAGCAATCTTACTCATCGCTGCCGTATTTGCTCTGTTTATTATGAAATATCAAAGCAAAAAAGCCGCGTAATACCCAACAATCCTTTAGGAGAAAAACAATGAAAAAAGCACTTTTAGCAACAGCATTATTTGCGGGTATTTTCACCGCGTCTACTGCTAACGCATTCCAAGAATATCCAATCGGTGAAGCGGTAACCATGAATGAAATGGAAATTGCGGCGGTTTATCTCAAACCAATCGATATGGAACCACGTGGCATGGGTTTACCTGCTGCGAAATCAGATATCCACTTAGAAGCGGATATCCATGCAGTAAAAGGTAACAAAAATGGCTTTGGTGATGGTGAATGGATGCCTTACTTAACTATCAACTATACTTTAGTGAATACCGATACTGGTGAAAAACAAGAAGGTACTTTCATGCCAATGGTAGCAGGTGACGGTCCTCACTATGGTGCAAACGTGAAAATGATGGGCGTGGGTAACTATAAATTAACTTACCACATCGACCCACCATCAAAAGCAGGTATGCACCGTCATACTGACTCTGAAACGGGTGTAGGCCGTTGGTGGAAACCATTTGATGTAAGCTATGAATTCAAATTCACTGGCATCAAATAATCTCAGGTAAATATTAATTTTACCGACTTGCCTTCCCTTGTATTTCAGGGGAAGGCAATAGCATTTCATTTAACCTTAAAATATCGTCTGTTTTATCCTATTAAATGGTCAAACTATGAATTATTTTTTTACTTTCCTGCTTCAAGCACTTTTACCTTTTTCATTATTGCTCGGTGTTTATCACAGTAAACAATCCTCTGTAAGTGCAAAAAAAATAATTTGGCTTAGCCTATTCGGTTTTATTGCCGGTATCGTACTGCGCCTTAGTTTACCTACGGGACAAATCACCAATTTAATCGTCAATGGCGTGATATTGGTGCTCTTGACTATCTTTGCCTTATGTTTAATTTTCGGCAAAGGTCGCTTACCTACCTTTTGGCAAACCATATTAATGCTCATCGCTGGAAGCTTCTGGGCAAAAGATCCTAATATTACTGCCCTCGTTTCTACTGATGTTATCAATACCGATTCGATCTTACATATAAGTGCGGTCATTTTTGCCTTTGTTTTTTGTTTATGCTTACAAGGCTGGATCTATTTACTTCTAAAACAAGCGGTAAAAACACAACAAAAATCTACCGCACTTTTAAAAGGTGCAATTAGCCTTCTCTTAGTTTGCTTACTTGTTCCACTTATTGGCGAACTCTTATTAATTTTAATGAAACTTCAAGTGCTTGAACTCACCAAACTACGTTTAAGCTTTGTTGCGAAATCAGGCGAAATCACTCGCTGGTTAAATTACATCTGTGCCGCCTTACTCTTCATTGTACTTGCCATCTTCTACGGCAAAATTCATTTATCACGCAAGCAACAAGTTAATGCCACACAAGAACCCATTGAAAAACGCCAAAAATTAGCTGCATTGCGTAACTCCTCTCGCTTACTTGGATGGGGCTATTTGGCCTTGGCAATTATTTTTGCTACACAACTTTATTGGGAGCAAATTGCTTCTCGTCCACCACAACTGTCAGAAGCGATTCCTCTGACCTTAGATGAAAAGCAACAAGTCCATATCCCAATTGAACAAGTAAAAGACGGTAAATTACACCGTTTTGTTTGGATTGCTGATGATGGTAAAGCTGTGCGTTTCTTTGTTATTAATCGTCAACCGGATAAATTGAGCCTAGCCGCGGTATTTGATGCCTGCTTGCTTTGTGGTGACCAAGGCTATGTCATGGAAGGTAACCAAGTCGTTTGTGTGGGCTGCGGCGTACATATGTTTATTCCATCTATTGGTAAACCGGGTGGCTGTAATCCTGTGCCGATTGAAGATTGGCAACAAACTGAGACTGAAATTCTCATTAATCGAACCAGCTTAGAAGAAGGGTTAAATTTATTTAGCACGATTATTGAAATCGATGTAAAAGATCCGATTAGTGGCACCCAAATGAAAAATACTAAAACGGAGCACAAATACAATTATGAAGGTAAAACTTACTTCTTTGAAAGCGAGAAAAACCTCGATTTATTCCGTGATAACCCTGAAAAATATTTAGGTAAGGGGGAATAATGCTAGCAAGAATGCTATTCCAATCTTGGCGTTTTAGCATAAAACGTAAGTTTTTAGCCGTGGTGACTATTTTCTTGGCGGCTGGATTAGTCTCTGCACTATTGGCTGTTTCCATTGATATCGGCGACAAAATGGCGAAAGAACTAAAATCTTACGGTGCCAATATTTTAGTCGAACCTGCGAGTAATGCAGCCTTACCTGATGAGCTCAGTCACAACACAGATTTAAGTAGCCAAGATTTCCTCGATGAAAAAGAACTGCCGAATATTAAAGATATTTTCTGGCGAAATAACATTGTGGGATTTGCGCCATTATTAAGTGCAGATGTGAAAGCAGAAATTTTTTCTGATAAAACTCATGAAAAATCGACCGCACTTGAACAAATTAATGTGCTTGGTACATTTTTCGATCACAACATTCCTGTACCAGATGAAGACGATTTCCATACTGGCCAAAAGATTATTAGCCCTTATTGGCATGTTCAAGGGGAATGGGTAAACGATCTTGAAACGCCTGAAGGTGAATTTATTCCTGCGCTCATTGGTGAACAATTAGCGCAACGAACTGGTTTAAAACAAGGCGATAAGATCAAGCTCCACTATCAAAATGATAAACTTGATAATCAAAGTGCGGTTGAAATTACCGGTATTTTATCTACAGGTGGTGCTGAAGATAATCAATTAGTCATGCCACTCAGTGCTGTACAAAAATTACTGGGTTTAGAAGGGAAAATTCAATCAGTTAAAGTCTCTGCACTTACCGTGCCTGAAAATGACCTTTCTCGTAAAGCGCGAGCCAATACCGATGCGTTAGATGCCGAAGAGTACGATCGTTGGTATTGTACGGCTTATGTTTCTTCTATTTCCCATCAGTTAGAAGAAGCCATTTCTGGTGCTATTGTTCGCCCAATTTGGCAGGTTGCAGCGTCAGAAGGCGTCGTCATTGGTAAAATCCAGTTATTGCTTGCTGTCGTTACTCTCGCTGCTTTAATCGCGGCAGCCATGGGGATTGCCTCATTAATGAGTACAGGGATCATTGAGCGTTCAAAAGAAATTGGTTTAATGAAAGCGTTAGGCGCCTATCAATGGCAAATCGCCTTATTATTTTATTGTGAAGCCATTATCAGTGCCTTAATTGGTGGCACTCTTGGTTGTATTGCAGGTTGGGGCTTAGCAAGATTTATTGGTTCAGCACTATTTGGCGTACCACTGAGTTTCGCTTGGATTGTCATCCCTTGCGTATTGATGCTGTCTATTTTAATTGCTGTGGTGGGCACTTGGTTCCCAGCCCATCGTATTGCCAAACTTTACCCTGTGGAGGTGCTGTATGGCCGCCAATAAAAGTATGTTTTGGCGTTTAATCTTCCAAGCATTACGCCTACGTTTACAACGGGTATTTATTATCTTCTCTGCGTTGACTGTCGGTGCGTCTATTGTAACCGCAATGGCAGCAGTATATTTCGATATTAATACCAAAATGAGCCAAGAACTCCGTACTTTCGGGGCAAACTTTTACATTGGTGCGGCTAATGGCGGTTTGATGAAAGAACGCCAATTAAAGCAAATTCTTCATCATGCACCGGATAATTTCATCACCGCTGCCAGCCCTTATTTATATGGCGTTGCGCGAAGTGATTTAGAAAAAATCGTCATTATGGGCGTGTGGTTTGAAGATATGCGTGTGCTTGCGCCTTATTGGCAAATTACCGGCTCAGCTATTAATGTCAATTTTGACGATCGCAATGCCATGATTGGCAAAACCTTGGCGGAACGCCTTAATTTAGGTGTTGGAAGCAAATTAACTCTGTCTAAAAATGCCGTTGAAAAACATGAATTTACAATTAAAGCGATTGTTGAGGCAGGCGATGCCACAGATAACATGTTAATCGTCAGTTTGGAATTTGCACAAAGTTGGTTAGATAAAGAAGGATTGGCAAATAACGCCTTGCTCAATGTGAAAAATGAACAAGGTAACGTCGCACAATTTGCCCAAGACATTATGCAAAGCCAACCCGATCTAACTGCCCGCCCAATTCGAAAAGTCTCAGCGTCTGAAGGGCAAATTTTAGATAAAATTAAAGGATTGATGGGCTTAATCTCATTGGTCATTTTGATTCTCGCTACCCTTTGTGTGAATACCACGTTGATTGCGATTGTTGGTGAGAGAGCAAAAGAATTTGCACTACAAAAAGCCTTAGGTGCAAAACAAAGTGACATCATTAAGCAAATTAGTACCGAAATTCTGATCATTGCACTCTGTGCAATTGTCGCGGGCCTGATTCTCGGCTACATCTTGGCACAATTACTTGGATTAACCGTATTCAAATCTTATATTGATATGCGTCTGCCGGTTATTCCAATTACTATCGTATTATCGTTATTGGTTGCCTTTATTGCGGTGATTGTACCAACCAAACGAGCTTTAAATATTCAAACCGCAAATGTGTTAAAAGGGGAATAAAATGAGTGAATTTGTGATTGAAACGCAACATTTATATAAACGATTCGGGCAAGTCACTGCTTTAGAAGATATTAATATTCAAATTCGCCAAGGTGAGTTTATTGCAATCATGGGCGCATCGGGTTCGGGTAAAACCACACTCATGAATATTCTGACTGGCTTAGATACGGCTAGTGAAGGTAAAGTGATTTTAGACGGCGTCGATGCAGCACAACTGGATGAAGTAGGTCGTCAACGTTTCCGAGCGGAAAAAATTGGTCTAGTCTTCCAACAATTCCATTTAATTCCTTATTTGACCGCACTTGAAAATGTGATGCTGGCTCAGCATTATCACAGTGTGATTGATGAAGCAGCGGCTAAAGCAGTTCTCGAACAAGTGGGATTGGGTCATCGTATTGATCACCGTCCAAGCCAACTTTCTGGAGGCGAACAACAACGGGTATGTATTGCTCGTGCGTTGGTGAACCAACCACCAGTCATTTTTGCCGATGAACCTACGGGTAATCTCGACGAAAAAAATGAAGCGCTTGTACTGGATTTACTACAAGAGTTAAATCGCCAAGGTAGAACCATCGTTATGGTTACACACAATCCTGAATTGGGTGAGTTAACCGATCGTGTTATTTATCTCCATCACGGAAAATTTGTAAAAGAGGACATTAATGAAAAATAAATTCGTAAAACTACTCGCTATAAGTGCGGTCATTTTAGGCAGTGTTTCTTGTAAAGATGAGGTTGCTGCAATTGGTCAAAAAGCACCAGATATTGCAGCCTATGATTTACAAGGTAAAGAAGTGAAACTTGAGGATTGGAAAGGCACTCGCTTACTGACATTCTGGTCTGAAACCTGTGGTCGATGTGTCGCTGAGTTAAAAGAATTTGAAAAATTGGCTGAAGCTAATCCAAATAAGGTTCAACTTATCGCTATTAACGTAGATGGGGATAAAGTGGATACCAAGGCTGTAGTCGCCAAACGTCAGCTTACGTTGCCGGTTATCAAAGACCAATTAAAAATCACAGCAGAACGTTATCAGCTTATCGGCACGCCAACAAGCTTTGTGATTACACCTGAAGGCAATATTCAGGCTAAATATGAAGGGGCAATTCCTTCAGCAGATTTAGATAAATTATTTAAAGGCTAGCCAAAATGCAAAAACGAATTTACTTACTCTCTACTTTTTTACCCGTTTTAGGCTTTTTATTTGCCACACCCGCGCTTTCTGCTGAAGCTGACTTAGCTAAAGCAGAAAAGGTATATAAACGCTCTTGTGCTACTTGTCATGGGAAACAAGGCGAAAAACCAGCAATGGGTGAGTCAAAAATTATTAATCAACTAAAACCAGAAGAAATTTCAACCGCACTTTCAGAACGAAAAGCGGGAAATATTACTGGTGCAGGAAGCCCTGCAAAACAGCGTTTAAGTGAGCAAGATATTCATAATTTAAGTGAATATATTCAAACACTAAAATAGTTTTTGAAATTTTTTTAAACTAATTTTAAAATGTAAGGTCTTAGAAAGGGCTTAGTTTTTATAAGCTAAGAAATTTTTTATATATCAATAAAGGATTGTTTATGAACAAATTTACTAAAATCAGTGCAACTGCATTATTTGCATTATTCTTAACTGCTTGTGATAAACCAGCAGATAAACCAGCTCCAGCAAAAACTGAAACAACTCAGCCAGCACCAGAAGCTAAACAAGAAGCAGCAAAACCTGCTGAAGCAACGCCTGCTCAAGAACAAGCTGACTACAACAAATTACTTGAATGGAATGCAAGCCAAGCTCAAGCTCAAATGGCTGCACAACAAAAACTTCAATCTGATTTAACTGCTGCGGTTCAAGCAAAAGATGAGAAGAAAATTGAAGAAGCAATCAAAACTTTCAACAAAACTGTTGAAGATACTATCGCAAGCTTAGATAAATTAGAAGTTGCTTCACCTTCAGTGAAAAGCATCAAAGATCAAAATAAAGAAGTACTTGCATTATCAAGTGAATTATTAGTTGATCAATTAAACTTAGCAACTAAAGCACCAACTGAAGAACAAACTAAAGCTTATCAAGCTAAAGTTGAAAAACTACAAGCTGCAGTAGCTAAATTACAAAAAGACGGTGCTGATTTAGCACAAAAATTTGCACCTGCTGCTCCAGCTGCAAAATAATTAATCATTGAAGATGAAAAAACCTTACTGTAACAAGTAAGGTTTTTTTTATTTTCCTATTTTAGTATTCTGCTTTTCAACACATCCACAAATCGTTCTGTCGCCCCTTCCCAACGATCTAAATATAGCGCTGGCTCAATCAACTCTAATTCATTCAATAAAAATGCATTGTTAATAATCGTTCCATCTACGCGGGCATAAACAGGCATTTCAGGCAATTTATGTAAAACATGACGAGCGGTTTCAATGATATGGCTATCAACCTCAACAGGGATAATTTCAACTTTATATTGTGAATTCGCTCGCCATTCATTTTGAGGTGGCTGTCGGCGAATAGCATGACTAAATACACCATTGAAAAAAATCAAACTAGTTTCACCATTTGTTGCCACTTCAGGAATAAACGGCTGTAGCACAACTTGCTCACCATACGCAGAAAGATTAGGTAACGCTTCACCTTGTTTGAGTTTTGTCACTAAATTACCGCTCTGCCCTACAGCAGGTTTAATCACAAATTCAGGCCAATCTTGGCTTTCAAGTGCGGTCAAAATTTCAGATGTTTTTGGTGAACAAATAAGGGTTGGGATAACATTGACACCCCAATTCTGTAAATCACATAGATAGCCTTTATGACTATTCCACAACATTAATTCCGCAGGATTGATGAACGCATTCTTATGCTGTTTAATCCATTGAGTAAATTCATCATAAAAATTTGCATAATCCCATGCGGCTAAAGGCAGAATAAAATGGCTCTGTAATGTTTCTTGCCAAGGTAAAAATTGAGTAGGAATACCTTGATCAGAAAGTTGTGTTTGAACAGGAATAAGATTTTGAGGAGCCGAAGGATAAGTTTTGCAAGTGGTGATTGTAAGCATAGTAAATAATAACGGATTTAAACATAAAGAAGATGCGCCAATCATCAAACTGGCGCATCGATTTCAATAATTATTTTACTTGAGCAAAATATTTTTCAAGACGACCTTTGTTCGTCATAGATTTTTTCTCAAGGTCTTTCACCACTTTCTCTGCTTGTTCTTTGTTTGATAGATTATCACCCACTTGAATCACACCATTCATATTCATTGAACGGTGTACTGGGCAAGTATAAACATAAACACCTTCTTTATCTAAAGTGATCGTGAGTTCCTGATCTTCTTCAGATTGGAATTTTTGTGCACCTTCAGGAATCGCTTTACTGTGTACAAAGTGGCTTTTATTTTCCGGACGAAATGTCACTGTATCACCTGGTTGTACTTTTAAATAACCCGGTTCAAAAACCATTGAGCCTTCACTGTTTGAATTCAACATTTTGATGTCATGATGAGCGGCTTGAGCAGCAAAACTTAAACCTAATAATGCTGCAAGTGCGATTTTCTTCATTTTCATTTCCTTCTAAGAATGTGCTGATTTACGTTGTGGACGAACCACCGGCAAACCTGCGCTACATTGTAATAATTCAACGTTTACACGATATAAACGATTAATGGTTTCAACTTGTAAAACATGATGCGCATCGCCCACGCCTTGCACTTTACCTTCACCAAGTAAAATCAACTCATCTGAAAATTGAGCGGCAAGACTTAAATCATGTAATACCATTATAGTAATCAGATTTTTCTGTTTCGTATAGGTGTAAACTTCTTCTAATAGATTAAGCTGATGATGCATATCTAACGCACTCACCGGCTCGTCTAACATTAAAATCTGTGGCTCACGTAATAAAACCTGGGCAAACATCACCATTTGACGCTGTCCACCACTGAGATTCAGAATATCACGATGGGCTAAATGACCAATGCCTAATTGTGCCATAATACTTGCTGCTTCAGTGAGAAGCTCATCGCTTACTCGCATCGTTAGACTATCCATTCGTCCCAAAAGGACAACTTCAAGTGCGGTCAAGCTTGCATCTACTCGGCTATCTTGAGGCATATAGCCAATTGGTTTACGCCAATCTGCTAACTTCGTCCGTTCTAGCTGTTTACCTTGATAGGTAATCATTCCTTCATGTGGCAATTCACCAAAAATAGTTTTCAGCATGGAGGATTTCCCTGTGCCGTTTGGCCCAAGCACCGTGTAAACTTTACCTTCTTCAAAACGGACATTAATGTGATCCGCAACGGTGAGATCACCTCGTTTTACCGTAAGATTCTTTAATTCTAACATTATTGTCCCCTCTTGTTATTTAAAATAATCCAAAAGAAGAAAGGCACCCCAATAAACGAGGTAACAATCCCCACTGGGAACAATGCGCCAGGGATAATAACTTTAGACAATACAGAAGAAAGGGATAAGAATGCTGCACCGACTAACATTGCGCCTGGTAAGAAGAAACGTTGATCTTCACCAAGCAACATTCGAGCAACATGTGGCGCAACTAAGCCGATAAAGCCAATCACGCCCACGAAACTAATTGCTGTCGCCGTCATCATTGCGACAAGAACTAATACCTTGATACGTAATACTTGTAAATTGATACCAAGACTCGCTGCACGATCTTCGCCTAAACGAAGTGCGGTCAATTTCCAAAGCTCTTTTGAAAGTAATGCGACACAAATTGTGGTGACGACAATAATGATGATTAAGCTTTGCCACGTCGCTTTATTTAAACTACCAAATAGCCAGAACAGGATTTGTTGCGAGACTTCCGGCGCTGAAATAAATTGTACTAATGAAAGCAAAGATTGGAAAATAAAGAGTAATGCAATCCCCACCAACACGAGCATTTCGGAACTAAAACGACGTTTAGACGCAAACAAGAAAAGAATCCCCGAGGCAAGCATAGTCATGACAAACGCGCCAATTGGCACGGCAACTTGTACCGGTAAACCAAAACTTCCGAAAGCAATCACAATAGAAGCACCAAAACCAGCCGCAGCAGCCAATCCTAAAGTATAAGGACTCGCCATCGGGTTATTTAATAAGGTTTGGATCTCTGCCCCGCCAACAGCCAATGTTGCCCCCACTACAAGCGCCATCAATGCCATGGGTAAACGTAAATTATACACAATATTGTCTGTCATTTTATCGACTTCACCGATACCGAATAACGCATTCACAACTTCCGATACCGATAGCATTGCAGGGCCTGTCATCACATCAAGGATAAGACTGACCACGCCAATAGCAAGAAAAGATAAAATAACAAACCAGCGTTTGCGTTCAAGCTTACGCTGGTTAGCCACAATATCTGCTACAACAGAATTGTTTTTCATTAATTAACGTTTCCCTTATTTAGTTTCAGGGAAAAGATAAATCGTACCTTCCGGGGTAACCGGTAAGTAGTTTTTATAGAAGTTTAAGTAAGTTTGTTGCGGATCTAAATCTTTAAATAGATCAGGATAAGCAGCTTTAGCCACAAACTGAACTGAAGCACTGTCAGATAACGTACGAGAGTTCGCATGATAGGCTGCGTAAACACGGTTGTTTTTCACTGCCGGTAATTCAGCCCAACCCGCACGATGTTTGAATGCGTTTAAACGACGTTCTGCTTCTGCTTTTTCAATACCAAAGCCCATTACCATACCGTCTTGATTTTTCTTCAATTCAGTTTCACGGCCTGTAATAATAATTGCATCCGGTTTCGCGGCTAACACCTTCTCTGCAGCCAACGTACCCCATTTGCCAATTTCTGCAGGCGCCACGTTTTCTGCACCAACAAGGCTAATCATAGAGCCCCACATGCTAGAGAAGAAAGTCATACCTTGTTCAGCTGGGCCACCACGACCAAACTCTACATACACTTTTGGTTGTTTTGCTAATTTTGCATTTTTAACCGTAGTCTGGATATGTTCAACAATGTCTTTGTATTCTTTCGCAATTTTTGCTGCGCGATCTTTCTGACCTGTTAATTCGCCAATAATTTCAGTAGATTTAATGTGCTTATCTAAGGTTTGAGCATTGTAATCTAATACCACAATTGGAATGCCCGCTTCATTAATGGCATCTAAATCAGAACCTAACATTTCGTACTGCCAATCAGCTAAGACTAAAAGATCAGGTTTTAATGAAAGCACTTTTTCCACAGAGAATGTGCCTTCTTCCACTTCACCCACATCATCTAATTGATTCAATTTTGGCACCGCTTTGCTGAATAACTCCCAGCTTGCTGGTGCCCAAGAAGACCATACTTTCTTAGAAAAACCGACAACGTTATCTAACGCTTTGTCACCACCAACTGCCATATAATCTTGATAATAGAAACCAAGTACCACGCGTTTTGCCGGTAAATCAACAGTGACTTCACGATCAAGTATATCTTTTACTTTCACGGGGTCAGCATTGGCAAAACCTGCACTTAAACCAAGAATAGTAGCAATCGCTAAAGTTGAAAAACGTTTTTTCATAAGAAAAATCTCCTGAGTAAAATTAAGAAAGTAAATGATAATAATTATCGATGCGAATAATACCGAAAACGATTGCTAAATTCAACTCAGGCGATTAATTATTCTTCGTAAGCTTCGTCAGTTAATGTTTTTAAGAATGCTTCTAATGCGTTAATCTCTTCATCTGTAAACGGTTTTGCTTTTAAAACATCAGGATTGATGGTTTGAGCATATTCGGCTTTCTCCCACGCTTTTCCTGTTTCAGGATTGATTTTACGATTAGGATTATTAAAACTGTCTTTAAATAACAAAACAGTTTTTAAATCACGGAAAACGCCGTTATGCATATAAGGTGCAGTGACACTGATGTTACGCAAAGTTGGCACTTTAAATTTGCCTTTTTGCTTTTTATCGCCTTTCACCATCGGATTATCCAATAGCCCATTATCCACAAAATCGGCAGCTAATTTGTTGTGCTTAATTAATTCTTGGTTACTTGGCACACCGATGTTGAAATAGCGGTAATTCGTAAAGGTTTCTTTTGCTGAATTCGCTTCACTTGATTGATGGCAGTTACTACAATTTGTGCGTGTTTTATCGAAAAATAATGCCTTACCTTCTGCCTCAAGTGCGGTCAATTCTGCTTCACCTTTTAAAGCACGATCATATTTTGAAGAGAATGGCGCAAATAATTCCTGTTTTTCGAACTCGCCAATGGCTTTTTCCATGATGGCATAAATCTTGTCGGTATCCGCCCAAATGCCTTCGCCATAAAGATCCGTAATTGGTTTGTAATAGGTCGGATCTGCTTTTAATCTCTCAACAATGGCTTTCTTATCTGGCATGCCCATTTCTACTGGATTTACTGGTGGTCCACCTGCTTGCTCGGCTAAATCTTTCGCACGACCATCCCAGAACTGTCCGCCTACATAATCTTGAATTTTTTTATCAAAATGAAAATCCGGTGAGAACATCGCATAAAGCGCAGTATTAGCATTGCGATTACCATGAAGATGAGGATTATCCCCTTCTGAAACCATTTGATTTGCAGAGTTCTTACGTTGATCCACAAAGGCTGTATCCGGGTTGTGACAAGTTGAACAGCTTTGTGTTTTATTAAAAGAAATCGATTTATCAAAAAACAACACTTCACCGAGTGCTTTATAATCCAATTCTTTTTTCGTAACTTGATCAGCCAATGCATAGCTACTCTGCATCAAAGGTGCAAACAATAAAATAGAAAGCCATTTTTTTTGCATCGTGTTCTCCAAATATTCAAATTATAGATAAAAAATAATCCAACAAAGCTTTGTTGGATTATAAAAGGAAAATAATTTTCTACAAGCCGGTGGCCATCTTAATGCGATCAGCAAACATACCGATGCTCAGGCCGAAGTAATTTGATTTGTTCCAATCTAAAATTGTGCGGTAGTTATTGGAGACTAAGAATGCTCGCCCAACTTCTTTATCAGGACGAACTAGCCAAAGATCGGCTTGCGAAAGTGCGGTTAATTTATCTTGTTCTTGTTGGCTGAAGCTTGCTAGGGTAACACCTTTAGATTGCCAATCACTTAATGAACGTGCTTTGTTTTTCTCAATGCCTGAAAGCGATAAATCTAATGGTTGATTTAATGTGACTTCAACACCCCAAGGCAATTTGTTATCCCAACCTACAGTGTGAAGATAATTTGCAATTGAAGCAAACGCATCAAATTGGTTATTCCAGATATCCTTCACGCCATCATTATTACCATCTGCCGCATAATTTAAGAATGCGCTTGGCATAAATTGGGTTTGCCCCATTGCGCCCGCCCAAGAGCCTAACATTCTGTTGCGTTGAATATGATCACGTTCTAACATCTTCATCGCATTCACAAATTCTTTGCTAAATAAGGCTTCACGTCTGCCATCAAAAGCTAAGGTGGCTAAAGCTGAAAGCACATCATAGCTACCTTGATAATAGCCAAAGCTACTTTCCATACCCCATAAGGCAAGGATATATTCTTGTTGAACACCATAGCGTTGGCTTGCTTGTTGTAATGGCGCTTGGACTTCCCAATAACGCTCTTCGGCAATATCTACTTTGTTTTGGGTCAGTACTTTATTCAGATAATTGGTTGTACCGTTTGGATTCGGTAACTGTGGTTGATCCGCATTACGCTGACTTCTACCCGCTTGAGCACGATCCAAATCTACAGCCTTTTGCATATATTGAATATTATTTTGTGCATTCAATACTGACAACGAGACTCCTTCAGCCGCCGCTTTGCCTTTTAAGAACTGTACATAATCATTAAAGTTATCTAAAGTTCTTGGTTTGCTATAAACAGCACTACTGCTTACTGACGGAATACTTTTTGTGGATGACGTGGTTGTTGTCGTATTGCTTGAACAACCCACTAATAAAAGTGCGGTCGATAACGCAGTCATTTTTAACGTTGAGATTAAATTCATTTCTTTTCCTTTTTTAATTATCAAAATATCGCATTATTTGCGTAAAAATTGGTTATAAACCGCTTTTAATAATGAGGTTGGTAGCAAGCGAGAACCTGAACGCAAAGCAAAGGTGAATAGGCCAGAAAATAAGCCTTGAATACCTAAGCGATGTTTCAATTTAAATAAACGCCATTCTGCTTTCGCTTGGTTTAAACCACGACGACGCCCTACCATACCATTGCCTACGCGGGCATAAACTAAAACATCCGGCAAATTTGCCACTTTTTGACCTTGTGCCACAAGCTTAATCCACAGGTAATAATCTTCCTGTAAATCCTCATATCCACCACAATTAATGACCGCACTTTTTTGATACGCCACCGTCATGTGATTGAACGGACAACGTTTTTGCGTAAATTTAACGATATCTTGTGCTTCAGTCGGCACATTACGATATGCCACGATGTCTTGAATATTTTCGCCAAACTCAGCAATCTGCCCACCGAAAATAATCGTATCCGGGTGTTTCTCAATAAACGCCACTTGCTTCGCAAAACGCTCAGGCACACAAATATCATCGGTGTCCATACGGAAGACCCAATCGTGAGAACAATGTTTTAATCCTTCATTGAGCGCTTTACCTAAGCCTAAGTTCTTTGGCAACTTCACTAAGTTTAAGGGTAATTTGGTTTCGAATTCAGCAACCACGGCTTCCAATTCTGGCGTTACCGCACCATCAAACACCAACACAATCTCATCTGCAGGATGGGTTTGAGCCACTAAACTTTCAAAACATTCTCTTAAATATTGTGGATTTTCCTTAATGTATAAGGACATTAAAACTGAAAATTTCATACTTCTCTCTCGTAGAGATTCTCTCTATAGTTATTACAAATTAATTAACATTAAGGCAATGATCATCTGAATAATTGTACTTTAACCATACGCCTTCATTGCTATTATAGATTTTTATTAAATTTCTATCTTTACAAAAATAGCCATTACTAATAGCTACATACCCATTCTTCTTCACAAATTCAGTATATTGTTCTTTATCGCCAGAAAGTAATATATCTATCTTATAATATTTAAAAGTCTCCATTTTTATTATCTTTGATGATAGCTTTTCTTTATAGATTGCTGAAAGTAATCGAATCCCTGCCTTTTCTCTAAAATCTTGTTTTTGAGCATTAGAGCTACAAGAGTGAATTAACGTTACGACAAAGAAAAGCACCAATATAGAGATAACTAATATATTCTTTCTCATTCAAACTACATAAACCGTTTCAAATTAATTGCCAATTTAGGTGAAATTAAAACCACAAAGGCAATGACTAGCTGCTTAATGCTTTTCGTTAATTTAAAAATCTCAAAATAGTAAAAAGCCGCTTTACGGGATAAATTCATTATATGTGGGTAGGCCAACATATATTGTGCGTTGATGGCAAAATTCTTTTCTTGCTCTGCCGTTTTCACATAATTTTCACGGATATAATCAATCGCTTTTTGCGTATTAGTCGTATCCGTTGATACGCTAGAACGCTTAGTATGGAACGTACAATAAGTTAATGGTTCTGCTACTTTGCACGCTTTAAACGTTGGATCTTGCACAAGTTTCAGCAAGAAATCATAGTCTTCCAATGAACGAAGTGCGGTCGATAATCCGCCAATTTTTAAAAACAGCTCTTTTTTCACCCCAATCATCGGCATACCACCGATTTTATTCGCCAGTAAAATTCGCTCTACGCTAATCTCTTGAGGCTCAATCGGGTTGGTCACATAGCTAAAGCCTTCATTCACCATTTCACATTTAGCTGGATGGTAAACAAAGTTAACATCGACATGCTCGGCAATCACATCAGCTAATGTCTGACATTTATCATTTGCAAAACGATCGTCATCATCAAGAAATAACAACCATTCATTATCGGCATTTCTTGCCCCGATATTACGGCTTTCTGCCGCGCCTTGATTGGTTTCGTTACGAATAACTTTAACTGCAAATGGATACGATTGTGTCACTTCAACGGGTTCTTTCGAGCAATCATCCACAATCACCACATCAAAATTATAGGTGGTTTGCTTGGTTAAACTTTCCAATAACGCAGGAATTTCTTCTTTCCGATTATAAGAAGGCACGATGATACTAAACATCTTTCGGCTCCTGTTGTTTAAATAAAATAAGTTGTTTACCGTGAGTGCCAAAAAGTGATAAGAACATCAGCATGACAAACATAATACCCGGGAAAGCAAAGGTATCTGCTTTGATATTACAGAACGCTAAAATCACAAAGGCAGAAAGGGTAAATTTCCAGCTGCCATCAAACCAGTTTAAGGCAACTTTGCGCACAAAATAGAATGTCACGGCAAAACACACTAAGGCATAGGATAGGCCACCATAAAGAATCTGACGTAAGAAACCAGAATCCGTATGACCATAATAACGGCCGACTTCTAACTCACCTGTCATATACATGCCATCGCCATAAATGAACTGCTTGAGTGTAGGCATAAAGAGGTGGTTTTTCATCAATGTATCCGTTGACGAGCTGACAAATCCTGCACCATGTAATAAATTAATCACAGGTTCTAAAGCATGTGCCACATAAGGATTTTCAGGTAAGAAATAGGCCAATAATAATACCAAAACAGCAAATGCAATGAGTGATGGAACATAACGCCATTTGAAATACACTAAAATGCTCACAACCGATAACAGAAGGAATGTACGCCCTGAAATTAATCCGATACATAACATTAAAAATACCATAATACTTGGAAGCGTATTATGTTTAGCGTTGTAAGCCAGTAAGAAATGCAACAGCATTAAATAGAATAAACTCAGTTGGAAAAAGGCGGTTGCTGTGATGTTATATAAGCGATACTCCTGCTCTGAACCATAAAAACGTGCGGGCAACACCGCATTGGTCGAAAGCAAGAAATCAATCATAAATGATGCACCGAGTAAGCCAATCACGCCCACTGCAAACTGCACTACTACACCGAGTTGTAAATCACGCACCACGTTCTGTTGACCATTTACATTGGCATAGAAGGCATTATAAAGTCCTACGCCGAAGATAAATAAAATCAGCTCTTTCACATACATGGTGATGACAGAAAAATCTCGCGTACCGTTAACTAAAAGCGGAATCACGCTAAATGCAATCAGCCCAATAATAACGGCTAAACTATCTACTGGTACAGTGATACCTTGTGGTTTCTGTTTTTTAAGATACTGATAAGCCAATACAGCTAATGCCGCTAAACCAGCGACGAATGACATTCGTACGACATGAAACAGCCAAGGATCGTAAAGATAAAAAAGGTTAAAAAGTGCGGTCATTTTTACATTATTTTCCTAAATTCTTTTTCACTGCTAAGATTTTTTTGAGTGGATATTTAATTAATTTCTTCACTAAGTTATTAGATTTTGAACCACGAATCGCTTCCAAATTACTTACTAATTGTGGATTTTCAATCGCTACAAGCGGACGAACCACATTGTTATTAATCTGGAATTGGGTTTCAAATAATAAGAAATCATCAGCAAGCCAAAACGGTTTTTCTTGTTCGAGTTGCTTTAAAAATGCACGTGCCGCTGATTTTTTGATTAAGTATGCCACCGTACCTGCAAAATAGCTTTTATATGGATAAGCCACGGTGACATCACCAATAGTTTGGCGCAAGAATGAAAAAGTGGTTGGATAATTAATTTCTAATTCCACATCATTAAATTCAGCAATTTTTGACTGCCCGATTAATACAATATCCGCATCACACTTTTCGGTTAAAAGTGCGATCGTTTTTGGCGATAAATTTGAATTGAATAACGCATCATCCTCACAGACCAATGCATAGTCATTTTCCATCATATTTTGATCTTCTACGATCTGACGATAAACCGCTAAATGACTTAATGTGCAACCAATTTCGCCTTTTGTGACGTTGCGTCCATAATGCTGTTCAAACTTCGTTGGATTGAATACTTCTGCCAATTCATCCCACTCTTTTTGCATGGTATTAATCGCTGAAAATATAACGAAATCTGCTGTATCCGGTTGAGCAAAAAACAGCTCACGACGCTGAACATCTTTATCTAGTGAAATCAAATATTTATTCATAATTATCTCAATTTAGTTTTTGCGTTATTTTGATTGCAACAAACGAAAATAGTTGCAAATTATACTAAAGAAATAGTCTGTTGGCATTGCTTTTAGCTCAGAGACAAAAAACAACAAAAAAATAACCGCACTTTAATTGCTTAAAGCGCGGTTAATCCTAAATATGTTTTTCTTTCAATTAGAAAATTGAAACTGCTAAACCAACTACAACACTTAAAGAAAGTACTACTGTTAGCATCGCGTAACCAAAATCACCCATTTTAATTTCCCACTTGTTTAGTTAAAGATAACCCATTCTAACAATAAAGTACGTTTTTTCAAAAATTTTTTATAATTTGCTTAACCTATTTGGTGACAGTCTTTATAATGGGAAAAATTCTCTAGAGGCAAAATTATGGCAACAATTAAAGATGTCGCGAAAATGGCTGGTGTTTCCACCACCACAGTTTCCCATGTAATTAATAAAACCCGTTTTGTAGCAAAGGAAACCGAAGAGGCAGTGATGCAAGCCATTAAAAGCTTGAAATACTCACCAAGTGCTGTTGCGCGTAGTTTGAAAGTCAATACGACAAAATCTATTGGGATGATTGTAACCACCAGTGAATCCCCTTATTTTGCTGAAATCATTCATGCCGTTGAAGATCATTGTTATCGTCAAGGTTATTCACTTTTTTTGTGTAATACACAAAATGATCCTGAAAAAATTAAAAATCACGTCGAAATGCTCGCCAAGAAACGCGTAGATGGTTTATTGGTGATGTGTTCTGAATATACGCAACATTCACTTGATGTGCTTTCAGGTTTCTCTTCCGTACCTATGGTGGTAATGGATTGGGGCCCTAATGTTGATACCGATATCATTGAAGATAACAGCTTTACGGGCGGTTATATTGCGACTAAGCATTTAATTGATTGTGGTCATAAAGCCATTGGTCTTATTGCGGGGGAATTGGATAAAACTACCGCAAGAACCCGTTATGAAGGTTTTGTGAAAGCTATGAATGAAGCCAATCTGCCTATTCATGAAAATTGGATTATGGAAGGTTTCTTTGAGCCAGAAGACGGTTACGAGTGCATGAACAAGATCCTTTCACAAGATAACCTACCTACTGCAGTCTTCTGCTGTAATGATGTGATGGCATTAGGTGCAATTTCCGCAATTACGGAAAAAGGCTTGCGCGTGCCTGATGATATTTCGATTATTGGCTATGACAATATTCACTCATCACGTTTCTATGCACCGCCACTCACAATGATTCACCAATCGAAGTCGCGCTTAGGTGCACAGGCAGTGAATCTCTTATTTGAACGTATTGCGAATAAAGATAACGACAATCACGAAAAACATCGTATTGCGATCCATCCAGAATTGGTACTACGAAAATCAGTTCGTACACTTGCATAAACATTAAATTTTTTGACCGCACTTTAAATTTTATCTAAAAAAGTGCGGTCTTTTTTTTACTTATTTTCAGCTTTTTTGATTTAATACAAGTTTTCGACGTATAGCATTTGATCCCGATACATATTTTTGGTTATATCTCTCTTGGTTTTATTTTATTTTTTCTTTATCGGAGTTTATATGACTGATGAGTATCGCACTCTCCGCCATAATATTAATATGTTAGGGCGTTTTCTTGGAGAAACCATCAATGATGCACAAGGCGAAGACATTCTTACCTTGATTGAAAATGTTCGACAATTGTCCAAACAATCTCGAGCGGGCGATAGCCAAGCACGTAAAACATTGTTGGATACCCTTTCCACCATTTCTAACGAAAACATTATTCCCGTTGCGCGTGCATTCAGCCATTTTCTTAATCTGACGAATATCGCTGAACAATACCAAACGGTCTCTCGCCAACATAAAGATTTACAATCTTCTAATCGTTCATTAAGTGCTTTATTTCAACGTTTAAAAGCACAAAATGCCTCAAAAGAAGAGGTTTATAAAACTGTTGAAAACTTACTCATTGAGCTTGTATTAACGGCACACCCAACCGAAACTACACGTCGTTCTTTAGTCCATAAACACGTTGAGATCAATAAATGCTTAAGCAAATTAGAGCATGATGACTTAACACCGAAAGAACGCGGCATTATTGAACGTCTGTTGCTTCGTTTAATTGCTGAAGCTTGGCATACTAATGAAATCCGTACTGTTCGCCCTACCCCATTCGATGAAGCAAAATGGGGCTATGCCATGATTGAAAATAGCCTATGGCAAGGTGTGCCAGAATTCTTACGTCAATTAAATGAACATGCTCGTGAATTCTTAGGCTACGATTTACCTGTGGGCTTACGCCCTGTCAGAATTTCTTCTTGGATGGGCGGTGACCGTGATGGTAACCCATTTGTTACTTCAAAAATTACTCAGCAAGTCCTCTATCTTGCTCGTTGGAAAGCAGCAGATTTATTCTTAAATGACATCAAATCCCTTGCCGATGAATTATCCATGGTGAAATGCACACCAGAATTTACCGCAAAATATGGTGAACATTTAGAGCCTTACCGCTTTGTGGTCAAAGAACTTCGCGCAAAACTTATCGCGACCCTTGATTACTTTGATGATTGCATGGCTAATCGTCCACCACGCGTAAGCCAAGCGGATATCATTATGGAAGATAATCAACTTTGGAAACCGCTCCATGATTGCTATCAATCATTAATGGCGTGTGGCATGCGGATTATCGCCAATGGATCCTTATTGGATATTTTGCATCGTATTCGCTGTTTTGGGGTTACCCTTTCACAAATGGATATCCGTCAAGAAAGCACGCGTCATACAGATGCGATTGCTGAAATTACACGTTATCTTGGCATTGGAGATTATGCACAATGGAGCGAAGCAGAAAAACAATCTTTCTTGGTGCGTGAATTAAATTCTCGCCGTCCATTAATTCCAACCCATTGGGAGCCGTCTGCAGAAACCCAAGAAATTTTAGAGACTTGCAAAGTCATTGCCCAACAAAAACAAGGCGTAATTGCTTGCTATATTATTTCAATGGCAAGAAGTGCCTCTGATGTACTCGCCGTGCATTTATTATTAAAAGAAGCGGGCGTGCCTTATCACATTCCTGTTGTGCCACTTTTTGAAACCTTAGATGACTTAGATGCCTCTGAAGGTGTCATGCGTCAATTGTTTAATATTGGTTGGTATCGTGGGGTGATTAATAATCATCAAATGGTGATGATTGGTTATTCTGATTCAGCTAAAGATGCGGGAATGATGGCAGCTTCATGGGCACAATATCGTGCACAAGAAGCGTTAGTCAATTTAACCGAAGAATTAGGTATCGAGCTCACTTTATTCCATGGTCGTGGAGGTACAATCGGTCGTGGTGGCGCGCCTGCACATGCGGCATTACTTTCCCAACCTCCGCGCTCACTCAAAAATGGTTTACGTGTGACTGAACAAGGGGAAATGATCCGCTTTAAACTTGGTTTGCCTGAAGTCGCCGTTGAAACCTTTGATCTTTACGCCAGTGCAATTTTAGAAGCAAACTTACTTCCACCGCCAGAACCTAAAGCAGAATGGCGTACTGTGATGGATGAGCTTTCTAGCACATCATGTGATATTTATCGTAGTGTTGTTCGTGGTGATAAAGACTTCGTGCCTTATTTCCGTAGTGCCACACCAGAACAAGAACTGTCTAAACTGCCACTCGGCTCTCGCCCTGCAAAACGTAATCCAAATGGTGGCGTAGAAAGCTTACGTGCCATTCCATGGATTTTTGCTTGGATGCAAAACCGCTTAATGCTACCAGCATGGCTGGGGGCGGGTGCGGCAATTCAAAAAATTGTAGATGAAGGCAAAGGTCATATTATTGAAGAAATGTGTAAAGCTTGGCCATTCTTCTCGACTCGTGTAGGTATGTTAGAAATGGTGTTCAGTAAAACCGATACTTGGCTTTCTGAACAATATGATCATAACTTAGTGAAAAAAGAGCTTTGGTACTTAGGTGAAAATCTGCGTAATCAACTCAATGCGGATATTAAAACCGTGCTTTCGCTTTCTCACAAAGATGAATTAATGGCGGACTTGCCGTGGATCGCCGATTCTATTGCGTTACGTAATGTTTATACGGATCCACTCAATCTACTTCAAGTGGAATTGCTCCGTCGTTTCCGTGAATCGCCTGAAAACCCAAGCCCTGATGTCGAACAAGCCCTGATGATTACCATCACAGGTATTGCCGCAGGTATGCGAAATACGGGCTAGTTACGGCAACTAAAAATAACTGCGGTCAAAAATAATGATAAATTTGACCGCACTTTTTGTTTTCTATTTCTTGCGGTATCATACGCACAATTTACTTGATAAAGGAAAACCCAATGACAACTGATATCCAAAAACTCGATCCCGATGCAGCGATTGATCTTGCTTATGATATTTTCTTAGAGATGGCAGGAGAAAATCTCGATCCCGCTGATATTATGCTATTCAATCTGCAATTTGAAGATCGTGGTGCGGTCGAGTTTGTCGAAACAGCAAACGATTGGGAACAAGAAATTGGGGTGTTAATCGATCCTGACGCTTTTGCTGAAGTGTGGGTGGGTTTAGTGAATGAGAAAGATGAAATGGATGATGTGTTTGCAAAATTCTTAATTTCACACCGAGAAGAAGATCGTGAATTCCACGTTATTTGGAAAAAATAGCCCCCTTCTCACACATATCAATTCACAAACTAAAACCGGTTTAATTTAACATTAAACCGGTTTTTGCTTAACAAATGCGTGGTAAAGGTTCGTTGCGTGGTAAGTCTAATAAACGACTTTGACCGAAAAGACCAACTGCACGAACTTTGCCATCAGTGGTCACCTCACCAATGATAGCCGCATTTTCACCTAATGGATGGCTACGAAGTGCGGTCAGAATTTCATCTGTTTTTTCTTTATCCGACACAATCACCAATTTGCCTTCATTAGCAAAATTTAATGCATCCAAACCGAGTAATTCGCAAATACCACGTACTTCCTGACGAATTGGTAATACCGTTTCATCAATTTGAATCCCCACTTTCTGTGCCTGTGCAAATTCATGAAGTACCGCATTCACACCGCCACGGGTCGCATCGCGTACAGCTTTCACCCCTTCAATCGGACGAATGCAATCAATAAGCGGTGCAAGCACGGCGCAATCACTGCGTAAGTCCGTTTGAATACCAAGATTTTCGCGTAAATTTAAAATAGTTGCACCATGATCACCCAAAGTACCACTCACAATAATCTGATCGCCAGGCTGAATACGATGCACGCCCCAGTCGAGTCCGTTTGGAATCACACCAATACCTGCCGTATTGATAAACACTTTATCTATTGCACCTTTTTGTACCACTTTGGTATCGCCCGTTACTACTTGAATACCGGCTGAATGGCAAGCTTTTGCCATCGATTGGATCAATTTTTTTAAGGTTTCCAGTGGTAAGCCTTCTTCCAAAATAAAGCCACAAGACAAATATTTTGGTACGGCACCGCATACCGCCACATCGTTAGCGGTACCACATACAGCGAGTTTACCGATATCTCCACCAGGGAAAAAAATCGGATCAATCACAAAGCTGTCGGTAGAAAAAGCTAATGTTCCGCCCAAAGCGTTCATTTCTTGTAACGCAATGCGAGCCTGATCTTCACCTTGTGAAAGTATCGGGTTATCAAATGCCTCGACAAAATAATCGCGGATCAACTCTTGCATTGTGGCACCACCATTTCCGTGTGCCATTGTAATAAAATCAGTCATTGTTTTATTCCCGTCTATATTGATAATAGGCAGCACATGCCCCTTCGGAAGATACCATCAATGCGCCATAAGCATTGTCAGGATTACATTTTTTAGCAAATAATGGGCAATCAGCAGGCTTACATTTACCGATTAATACATCACCGCAGCGAGAATCAGGATCATCGGCAACTTGATGTGGCTGACAAGCAAAATGCGCTTCTGCGTCAAAGCATTGATAATCATCTGTCAGTTCTACGCCAGATTCTGCAATTTCGCCCAACCCTCGCCATTCACTGCTGGCTTTCAAGCGGAACACTTCACTGATTGCCTGTTGTGCTAACTCATTGCCATGTTGGTGTACGATACGTTTATACTGATTTTCCACTTCACAGCGTTTTTCAACAATCTGTGTCACCAACATTAAAATTGCTTGTAGGATATCTAAAGGCTCAAAACCAGTGATTACAAAAGGCTTATGGTAGGTATCACACAATTCCTGATAAGGTTCAGAACCAATCACCATGCTGACATGACCTGGTGCAAGAAAGCCGTCAATTTTGACTTGTCCTTGTGACAATAAGCTGTGTAATGTTGGGATGATAGTGATATTTTGACATACCACAAAAAAGTTTTTTACCTGCTGTTTTTTCGCTTGTTGCAAGGTAATTGCGGCACTTGGCATGGTTGTTTCAAAACCAAGTGAAAAGAATACCACTTTTTTATCAGGATTATTTGATGCGATATTCAATGCATCGAGCGGTGAATAAACGATTCGAACATCAGCCCCCTGTGCCTTAGCTTCTAATAATGAGCCTAAACGTCCACGCACTCGCATGGCATCACCGAAAGTGCAGAAAATTACTTCTGGGCGACGAGCAATCTCAATACATACATCAATTCGTCCCATCGGTAATACACACACCGGGCAGCCTGGACCGTGAATAAATTCAATACTTTTTGGTAATAAACGATCCAGCCCAAATTTAAAAATGGTATGAGTATGTCCGCCGCAAACCTCCATCAAATATAACGGATTTTCTGGCGTAAAGTGCGGTTGGTTTTCCATTATTTTTTGTAACCGCTGCAACAGACTTTTTGCCAGTTCAGGATCACGAAATTCATCAACAAACTGCATTTGATGCTCCTATCGTTCTTGCGCTTTTAACCAGTCTAGCCATTGCTGTAACCCTTCTCCACTTTGAGAAGACAACTGGATAACCTCAATTGTTGGATTCACTTGTTTCGCATAAGCAATACATTTTTCCACATCGAAATTTAAGTACGGCAGTAAATCGACTTTGTTTAAAATCATTAACTTCGAAGCCGCAAACATATGTGGATATTTGAGTGGTTTATCTTCGCCTTCTGTTACAGATAAAATCACTACTTTGGCGTGCTCACCCAAATCAAATTCTGACGGACAAACTAGGTTTCCGACATTTTCAATAAACATCAGACTATTTTCCTGAGGCTGCAATTTCACCAATGCATTACCAATCATTTGTGCATCTAAGTGACAACCTTTGCCCGTATTAACTTGAATTGCCGGCACACCCGTTTGACGAATACGATCCGCATCATTTTCTGTTTGTTGATCCCCTTCGATCACATAACAAGGATAGTCATTTTTTAATGCATTTAATGTGGTCGTCAACAAAGTTGTTTTGCCTGAACCAGGACTTGAGACAAGATTAAGTGCCAAAATGTGTTGATTGGCAAAAAAGCGACGATTCATATCGGCTAATTGATTGTTTGCGCCAAGAATATCTTGTTCTACTTTCAGTAATCGTTGCTGGGTATCATCTTGATGTGGAGAGTCTGGCATGCGGAAGGAGGAGTGAGAAAAATTAGGTAGTTTTGTTGCATGTTGCGCATTGGAATCATTATGAACATGCGGTAATTCTCCGATTCTGACTTGGTCTGGATGGCCACAGCCACAGGTTGTACACATAAGTCACCTCAATAATGTTTCGTTTATTCTGTAAATACTTAGAATCTATGGTAATTCACATGCGTTAGAATACCATATTCTCTATCTTAAATATATTCTTTGAAGAGAGATAAATACATACTATCAAGTAGTTAGCGTATTTTATATTCAAAAGATTAGGTTAAATTTGCCAATTTAGACGTCTTACTATTTTACGGCAATTTCTTTCACTCTAAATTCGGTGCCACTTCGACGTTGTAAACATGCACTGTGACAATGTGGACAGCAATCTTGATAGGCTTCAATCTCAACTTCCTTTTGACATTGCCAGCACCATGCAATCGCAGGTAAATGAATAAAATGTAACTGACAGTTTTCAGCAACAGTATCTTTGCGCATAATTTCAAAGCAAAATTCTACCGCACTTTGCTCGACGCAAGACAGTGCCCCAATTTCTAGCCAAATATCTGTCACTTCATGGATTTCATGCTTTTTCTGTTGTTGATCAATAATTTCCATAATATTCTGACAGAGAGACATCTCATGCATGATTTTCTCCTTAAAATAAAAAAGCAGTCTGTTCCAATTCTACTCTTTTTGATGTTTATTTTCAGTGTTTCTGTGTTTCGTTGCTTGATATTTAAACGTTGTTTGAAAAATTTTTACTGGTACTCGTACAAGAAATCACTTTAGCGGTACAAAATTAATGCCGCTATGTTGCAATAAAGTATTCATTAAATCATTGTTTTGTTCAAATTGGCTACATTTGCCTTTGAGCTGAATTAAGCGAATTCTCAAGTGAGCCAATTCATGGATCCGTTTTGATACTTCTCGAATATGTCGATCTAGCAACTCATTAATTTCCCTTTCTTGCTCTTGCGTCGCACATTGAGGATTGAGCAACATTTTGATTTCTTTTAGTGAAATATCCAAACTGCGGCAATAGCAAATAAAAGAAAGTTGTTTCAAATGCTCTTCCGTATAAACGCGAAAATTACCACTTGTTCGCTTGGCGGGTTCGATCAATCCTTGTTTTTCATAGAAACGTACAGCTTCCACCGTACAGCCAACAATGTTGGCTAGCTGACCAATTTTCATTTTTTTAAAATTTCACTTGACTCTGAAGTTACTTCATATTTTATACTTTATCACAGTATTCACATGTTAGAAAAGGAGAACTTCCATGAAAAAAACAGCATTACTTATCACTGCACTATTCGGTGCTTCACTCGCTAATGCACATAATGTTTGGTTGGAGCCCGTTAAGGATGTAAAAGGGCAATATGTGGTTAAATTTGGTCATGAGGAAACTGAAACCTATCCTCAAAGCAAATTAAAAGCGGTACGCCTACTTGATGCTAAAGGCCAATTGCAAAATGCCACAGTAAACTTTAAAGAAGGCGAAGCACACTTTGCTGCACCTGATGCGGCCATCGCATTTATTCGCTTTGATAATGGCGTTTGGTCAAAATTGCCAAGCGGTAAATATGTCGAAAAAACCAAACAGCAAGCACCTGAAGCTGTACTCAGTGTTAATCCAGTCAAATTCGGCAAAGCGATTTTACACTGGGATGCACAAGCGAATAAATCACACAATATGGATTATGAGCTTATTCCACAAAGTGAACCGAAAGCGGGACAACCACTCGATATTCTCGTGTTAGTCAAAGGTAAACCTGTGCAAGGCATCAAAGTGGGTTTAGGCGAAGATCACCCATTCAACTTAACCAATGAAAAAGGGGTTGCACAATTCACCCCTAAAGCGGGTTATAACAAAGTCTGGGCTGAATTTGACGAGCCGGTTAAAGACAATCCTGACTATAACAAACGTAGTGTTGAATATATGCTCACTTTTGATGCGAAATAATGAAAAGAGTTGTATTTTTAACCGCACTTTTCACTTGGCTGTGCGCATCATCAGCATTGGCTCATAGTTTGCATGTATTTGCACAATATGATGGACGCACAGTTTCTGGCAAAGCCTATTATTCCGATATGACCCCAGCAGCAGAAACCTATATGGAGATTTTGCAAGCTGACCAGGACTCCCCTCTATTGGAAGGTAAAACGGATCGCGATGGGCAATTTGCCTATCCGATCAATACAACTACCGAAGGTGCCATTAAAGTAGTGATAGAAGGTGAAGAAGGACATCGTGCCTCAATTGTTGCCAACAGAGTATCTGCGCAAACCACTAATAACAGTGACAATGCATTGATGTTGGTCCGCGAAGATATTTCTAAATTAAAAGACAAAATTTACCTGCACGATATTATTGGCGGTATCGGCTATATTGTTGGTATTTTTGGCTTATGGGCATTGATTAGAGCCTCAAAGATGACGCGTGCGTCGCAATCTAAGGAAAGATAATATGCATTTATCGGAAGGTGTGTTGCATACACCCGTATTGCTTGGTGGTGCAGCTGTCGCATTAGTCTGCGTAATGATTGGTCTTAAACGACTCAATTCGCAGCAATTGCCGCTAACAGCATTGTTTGCCGCTGCTTTTTTTGTTGCTGGAACCATTCATGTACCGGTAGGCATTGGTAGCGTGCATCTCATCTTAAACGGCATGGCCGGCCTGTTTCTCGGCTGGGCCGTTTTCCCTGCTTTTTTAATCGCATTGGTATTACAAGCTCTGCTCTTTTCCTTTGGGGGATTTGCTGTATTAGGTGTCAATTTATGCGTGATGGCATTACCTGCCCTTCTTGTACATTGGCTATTTGCAAAAAGACTTGAAAATGACAATTCCCGTCGCACTCAAATTGCAGCAGGTATTGGTGCCGGCGTGATCGGAGTTGGCGGTTCAGCCTTGCTCGCTTCTTTAGTCTTGGCTCTGGATGGCGGTAAAGCCTATAGCGATCTGATCATGCTTCTAGTGATATCACATATCCCTGTATTTATTATCGACAGTATCGTCAGTGTTGGTGTGGTCTTATTGTTAAACAAAATGTATCCAACAGCGCTCAGTGTAGTGAAATGAATTTTCTTACTATTTTTCAACCGCACTTGCGATTAATTTATGTGTTTTTGTGTGGACTTATCGTCAGCACAATGGCACATATTTCAACGCTTATTATCCTTAATCTGCTCGTATTCAGCGGATTACTTATTGCGCTAATTCGCTATCAAAAATCCCTTGCCAGTTATTTCAAATATTGGCTGAAACTAAATCTATTTACACTACTCGTTTGGTTAACCTTAAGCTGGAAAATCACCGAGCAAGGTTTAGTATTAAATCCAATGGGCATTCAGCTCGCGCTACTCATCACGCTACGTTTCAATTTAATTTTAAGTTTAACTCGCCTCTTGTTAATTGATATGAACGAGAGCCTTTTATTGCAAGCATTGTGTCGTTTGCCATTACCTGAAAAACTACTTCATCTCTTTGTTCTCACTGTTCGCTATATTTCCGTGTTCAGTGAAGTACATAAAAAGATGGATATGGCAATGCGAGCACGTGGCTACCAGCCAAAACTGAATAGCCGAACCTTATTTATCGCGGCGCAGCGTGTCGCCCTATTATTAATTCATGCACTCGTTAAAGCAGAAAAAACAGAAATGGCGCTAAAAGCTCGTGGCTTTCAGCTGCATGATGTGAAAAAAATACAGGATAAATCTTGATGAACGTCCTCGAAGTCAAACAATTACAGATCGTGCGTGACCAACGCGTGATTATTGATAACCTTTCTTTTGAACTCCCCGAAGGTCACCGCCTTTTTTTACAAGGCGATATTGGTTGTGGGAAATCGACGCTATTACATAGCCTATTAGGATTCATCCCTTATCAACAAGGGGAAATTCGCTGGTTTGATAACACCTGCCGTCAAGAAAAAGATTTTGTACCGTTACGTGGAAAGATTGGTATCTGTTTCCAACATGCAGGCGATCAACTGTTTGGTCCAACCGTACTTGATGATGTGGCCTTTGGTCCACTTAATCAGGGCTTGAACAGAGATGAAGCCTATCAAATTGCCTTGCAACAACTAGAACGTCTGAATATTGTTGGATTAAAAGATCGTTCTGTGAATACCCTATCTGGCGGAGAACAGAACTTTACAGCACTGGCTGGTGTGTTAGCGATGCAACCAAGAGTGTTGTTGTTGGATGAACCAACCAACGGACTGGATGTAAAAAATATTGCCAAACTGACCGCACTTTTACGTGAACTACAGTTACCGATGCTTATTGCCTCGCATGATTTACGCTTTAGTGAAACACTCGCCGATTCCTGTTTGTCTTTAGCCACAGACAACAATGGCTAAATGTGCTCATAATGCATGAGAAAATAATTCAATAAAAAACGGGCGAACCATTAAGTTCGCCCGTCATTCATTTATAACGCTAATCAAGCCACAAGTGCGGTTTCTTTTAAGCGATTTTTTAATTTCGCGTATTCAGTTACCACATAGCGTTCAGCCCAGGCTTGGTCTTCGATTTTATCAATACGAACCGCACTGTATTTGTATTCCGGTGTTCTAGAACCCGGGTTCAAATGTTCAGCGGTTAATTCGTTACATTTACCGATCCACCATTGATAGGTCATATAACAAGCGCCTTTGTTGGTACGAGTGCTCACATCCGCGCGAGAAATAACTTTGCCGCGTGATGAGGCAATCCAAACCAAGTCGTTGTTTTTAATGCCTAATTCTTTAGCATCTTGATCGTTCATTTGTACGAATCCTGGTTCATCCGCAAGTGCTGCAAGTGCACGGCAGTTACCAGTCATTGAACGGCAGGAGTAGTGACCCACTTCACGTACGGTAGAAAGTACCAATGGGAATTCTTCTGAAAGATCTTCCATCGGTGGTTCCCAGTCGCATGCAAAGAATTCAGCTTTGCCGTTTGGACGGTCAAAGATTTGGCCTTTATACAAATATTGCGTACCTTGATCTTCAGGACCTTCGTCAGTACATGGCCATTGGATATAGCCCATACCTTCCATTTTTTCGTAAGTTGCCCCTTTATAAAGCGGACAAAGATCACGCAACTCATCCCAAATTTCTTTGGTATTGTTATAGTGCATTGGGTAACCCATTGCCGTAGCAATTTCGCTAATGATCACCCAGTCATCCTTGACATCGCCGGTTGGTTCAACCGCTTTATAGAAACGTTGGAAACCACGGTCAGCGGCACTATACACACCTTCATGTTCAGCACAAGAAGTCGCAGGTAATAAAATATCTGCTTCTGCTGCGGTTTGAGTCATGAAGATATCTTGAACGATAAGAAGCTCAACTTTCTCGAAGGCTTTTTTAACAGCATTAATATCAGGCTCAGTTTGTAATGTATCTTCACCCATGATATAGAATGCTTTAATTTTATCTTCCATGATCGCTTCAGGGACTTCACTCAACGGCACACCTGGTTTGGTTGGAATAGATGGTACGCCCCAAGCTTTCGCAAATTTTGCATTAATTTCTGGATCAGCAAAACTTTGATAGCCCGGTAATGTGTTGAATAATGCGCCCATATCGCACGCACCCTGTACGTTGTTTTGACCACGTACTGGGTTTACCCCAACATTTGGTTTACCTAAGTTACCGGTAAGCATTGCCAAGCTTGCTAATGCACGCACGGTTTCTACACCTTGACGGAATTGGCAAACGCCCATACCCCATAAGATAGTAGCGGTTTCCGCTTTCGCATAAGTGCGGGCAATTTCACGCAACATTTCAGGCTCAATACCTGTGATGTGTTGAGTGGATTCCGGTGTATAAGCTTTCACTGTTTCATAGAACGCATCGAAGTTTTCGGTGTGTTCATCAATAAATTTTTGATCTTGTAATCCTTCTTCTAAAATCACATTCATCATCGCATTCAAGAATGCGACGTTAGACCCGTTAGCAAGCGGTGCATAAATATCCGCAATACGGGCTGTTTCGATTTTACGAGGGTCACAAACAATGATTTTCGCCCCTTTTGCTTTGGCGTGGTTAATCCGACGCGCCACAATAGGGTGTGAAGTGGAGGCATTATAGCCAAAAATAAATACGCATTTGGTATCTTCAATCTCAACAATTGAATTGGACATTGCGCCGTTACCGACCGATTTGAGCAGACCTGTTACAGAAGGGCCGTGTCACACGCGCGCACAACAGTCAATGTTGTTATTTCCTAATACTGCACGGGCAAATTTTTGCATCACGAAGTTCACTTCGTTACCTGGTCCACGGGAAGAGCCCGTTACCATAATCGATTCGTTACCGTACTTTTCTTTGATTTCACTGAGACGTTTTGCTGTGTAAGAAATCGCTTCTTCCCAGCTCACTGGTGTGAATGGTTCGCCACGTTTGTAGCGGATCATCGGTTGAGTTAGGCGAGGAGTCAGGATTTTTGTATCATGCACAAAATCCCAGCCATAATATCCTTTTAGGCATAACTCCCCTTCGTTTGTCTTGCCGTTTGCACCTTCAGCTCCCACAATTTTGTTGTTTTCCACCAAAAGATGGATTTTACAACCTGAGGCACAATACGGACATACGGTAATTACTTTTTTAATAGCCATAGTAACGTCCTTATTTTAGATACAACACGAGGTTAGAGATAGAATTAGAATAATTAATTCTGGGTATATATTACACCCAAAATCAGTTTATAGTCTTACAAAAAACATGGATTTATTGATATAAAACAGGTTTTCGTAATATTTTTAAAATATGTTTAGAAAATCACCCTCACTTTTTTTACAAAACAGGAATATCTTCAAGCGATCTTCCCTCTTTTAAAAAATCATACATAAATTGCACAGACTCTTTTACGCTTTCTGTCATCGGAAAACCAAAGGAAACCAGATCGGGTTGAAGCCCAACAAAAACAATTTGTTTAATATCTTGTTCCAGTTGTTCAATGAGGTAATTGAGCGGCATATTATGCGTACTCATGAAAAACATTTCAGCAATGCTCTCTTTTTCAATAATTCGGATTTTGCCCGGCGCTAATTCCATATCAGCCGCATCGAAAATTAAAAGCAAATCGGGTTTCATGTCTCGCACAATATGTGCAACATTTTCCGGTGCTGAGCCACCGTCAAGTGCGGTCCAATTTGGCAATGGATTTTCATTCAATAGCTGATAGAGATAAGGGCCCGCACCGTCATCCCCCATCATGCTGTTGCCAACGGTTAAGATCACATTATTCGTCACGACGTTTCACCATAATATACATCACAGGTTCACGCTGAATCGATGCTAACGTATCCATCAGAATTTCGACCCATTCTTGATGCTCTGGGGTGAAATTTGCTTTATTTTCATCCATCGCTTTCGCCAATAAATTGACATGGCTAGAATCAATCACTATTTCACCGAATCGCATTAAGCCGGCAAATTTACGTTTAGCATCCCCTTCTGGAAAGCTATCTACAAAACGTTGATAAGCATCGTAGTCGCAAACCAATAATTTTTTAAAACAATCAATTACGCCAACATGGTGACCAATCGCCAAAGAGTAGTACATCACCTGTTTTGCTTGCTCTGGCACCTGTTCATCGTTTTCGACGAAACGTTCGTTTAATAAATAGAAAAAGACTTTCGTTGTCATAACATTCCCATTTTTATAGGGGCAATCACTTGCCCCATCATTAATTATCCCGAAAACGGCAGACTAATCGCATGCAAACGATTGACGATTTCGCTTAAACGCGGATCGGCTTCGCGTTCTAGGTATTCACCTAAACGTACACCAAATGGCACTTTGTCATTTTCTGTCATCATTGCCATAAATTGGTTAGCGATGTTGCCACCTTGACGATAACCGGCAAGACGACGTGCTTCACGTTCAAGACTAATACGCAAATCCAACGGAATAGTTGGGAAACGTAATTTAGCTTCAGCGTTAGGATCAGCTTTTTCTTGTTTACCTTTGAGCTTTTGATCAAGCAAGCCAAGTGCTACCGCGAATCCATAAATTGTCGCTGCTGGGGTCGGAGGACAGCCAGGGATGTACACATCGATCGGTACGATTTGATCACTACCACCCCAAACACAATAAAGATCATGGAAAATACCGCCACCACAACCGCAAGCACCGTAAGAAATACAGATTTTAGGATCGGGAGCAGCCTGGTAAGCACGCATTGCTGGCGTACGCATCGCACGGGTAACCGCACCAGTGAATAATAAAATGTCCGCGTGACGAGGTGACGCCACCACTTTAATACCAAAACGTTCCGCATCGAATGTTGGCGTAATGGTACTGAAAATTTCGATTTCACACCCATTACAACCGCCACAGTCCACACGATAAACGTAAGCTGAACGTTGAATATCTTTCAGTAACGTTTGTTTCATTTTGGCAATATTTTCATCAATACTAAACGGTGTTGATATGCCATTGACCGGCATTGGAATTTGTGTGTTCATCGTCTTTCGCCTCCTGCTAAAACGTTAGGTAAATCAACCGCACTTTGTTCTCGTTGCTCGAGCGCTTTTTTAAAATTCAAGCGAACCGGCTCTTTAAAGTCGATTAATTTCATCCGCATGTTGGATTCCATATTCGCGGTTTTTTCTAAGCTGTGCTGACGTTTACAAACCGGACAAGTATGCAACTCCGCCAATTTTTGTTTCACTAATTCAGGTTTATCCAAAGTTTGTTTGAATAAATCAATGGTGTAATTCAATTCTTTATAAGAAATAAACGGTTTACCACATTCCTGACAAGTTACTGTCGCAAAGGTGGTTTCTTGGAAAAGATCCTGTTTATTGGTCACTGAGAGTTCAAAATCTTGTGACAAGCGAATGGCTTTAGTTGGGCAAACTTCTTCGCAACGTCCACAGAAAATACAACGACCAAGGAATAATGACCATGTACGTTCACCTGTAACCGGGTCGGTTCTCATAGTCAACGCATTGGCTGGACAGGCAATGGTACAAGCCGCACAGACAATACATTGATCAGAATTGAGTTCCGGTTTTCCTCTAAAATCATCATCGACTTCATAAGGTTTGAACGGATATTTGGTGGTAACATCACCTGCTTTAAATACTGTTTTTAGTAATTTAAACATTTTCCGCCTCCCCTATTTCAATGGTGAATTTTTACGTTCAATACCGTAGCGTTCAATTTCTTTATAATCCACGGTTTTCGCTTTGCGTTTACGCACATCTACCACAGTGACACGGTCGGTACAAGAATAGCAAGGGTCAAGACTACCAATAATAAGTGGTGCATCAGACACTGTATTGCCACGTAACATATAGCGTAAAGTCGGCCAGTTAGCATAAGTAGCAGCACGACAACGCCAACGGAAAAGTTTTTGGTTGTCGCCTAGCATTGACCAATGAATATCTTCGCCACGTGGTGCCTCAGTAATCCCTAAAGCAAAACGTCCAGGCGTATAATTGAAACCTTCTTTTAAGATTTCGCCACTTGGCAAATTGTCCACCATGTAATCGATGATATTCATGGATTCAAACACTTCATTAATCCGCACTTTCACACGAGATAATACGTCACCATTGGCTTCAGTGAAGAGATTGAAAGGGATATCGCCATAACCTGAGAATGGGTGTACTTTACGCACATCACGAGCAAAGCCTGAACCACGAATCATTGGCCCAACCGGGCTAAAGTCACGAGCGATATCTTTTGCCAAGACACCGACACCTACCGTACGTTGTTCCATATTCGGTGTATTTAATAAAATATCGGTTAAGGTTTTGAGTTCTTCACGCATTTCGCCGATAAGTTTAATACATTGCTCACGTTGATGTTTCAACATATCGCGACGCACACCACCGATAAGGTTAATACCATAGGTTTTACGTGCACCGGTTAGCACTTCTGCCAAGGTCATAGATTTCTCACGAACACGGAAGAATTGCATAAAGCCGGTATCAAAGCCAGTAAAGTGGCTTGATAAACCTAAGTTTAATAAGTGACTGTGTAAACGTTCTACTTCTAACAAAATCGCACGAATCCATTCAGCGCGTTTTGGAATTTGAATCCCTAAAGCGCTTTCTACGGAATTAGCATAGGCTACACTGTGAGTGAAACCGCAAATCCCACACACACGGTCGGCAAGGAAGTTGACTTGATCGTAATCCATGCGAGTTTCTGCCAATTTTTCCATACCACGGTGTACATAGAACAAACGATAGTCCGCATCAATGATATCTTCCCCATCCACGAACAAACGGAAGTGTCCTGGTTCATCGGAAGTGATATGTAACGGGCCAAGTGGAACGATACGAGCTTCGCCTTTTTCGTTAATAAATTCGTATGTTTCTGTCGCGGTTGTCGGATCTGGACGTAAACGGTAATCCATTGAGTCTTTACGTAATGGATAAAGATCATCCGGCCAATCATCTGGCAACACTAAACGGCGTTGATCAGGCAAACCGACCGCTTTCAAACCATACATGTCGAATAATTCACGCTCGCCCCAAACAGCCGCTTTGACTTTTGGTGTCACAGACGGAAATTCTAAGCTCACAGGATCGACCAAGGCTTTAATGGTGATAAAAGTTTTCACTTCCCCTTCCATGGAAAGTACGTAGTACACTGCATAGTTGCCATGAATTGAACGCTCATCATTCCCGAATACCAAAGGTAACCAACCTTCATGTTGATAATAGAGGTATTCAACCACGTCAGGTAACATATTGGTTTTAATGGTAAGCGTAACCTGATTTGGTGTTGACCACTCCTCATCCAAAATAGTATTTGGAAATTTTGCATTGACTGCTTCAATGTAATTTTTGCCAATCATTTTGGCTGGATCGACTGATGTATTTTTAGTTAATTCCATATATTTATCCCTCCTGTCGATCATTGCGCTAAACTTTGCCAAGGTAAAACTAACATTTCACCAAAAGACACTTGTTCAGATCCGAGTACAATTCCGACCGCACTTTTTAATAACTGCAAAATTGGTTCGGCAATATGAATACCCATAATAAACATGAATAACAATAAAATTGCCATCGCCACGAGTGAAACTTTGTTCACATCCCCCACTTCAACATTATCTGGCTGTTTGCCTAATACAGTTTTTAATACCATTAAAGACAATCCAGCTAACACAATAGTGAGTAAAATTAAACAGAATACCATTAACCAAGTTTTACCTGCGTAAATACCAGCAACAGCAATACTGAATTCACTGACGAACACGTTAAATGGTGGAATACCACCTAGTGCTAATGCACCTCCAGCAAATAATACCGCTGTCATTGGTGCCACACGCCATAAACCACGTACTTGGTTCATATCACGTGTTTTGTATTTCAATAAAATGTTACCTGAAGCACAGAACAGCAAGGTTTTCGCTAAGCTATGGTTAATGGTATGTAATAACCCAGCAAATACGCCTATTGGGCCACCTAAACCAAAAGCGAAGCTAATTAAACCCATGTTTTCAATACTGGAGTATGCCAATAAGCGTTTGATGTCGAATTGAACGATAATAAACAACGCCGCCACTAATACAGAGAGTAAACCAAATACCAACAACAAGGTTTGCGGGTATGTAGAACCGACTGCTTTAGAAACTAAGATGTAATAACGCAATACCACCAACATGGCACAATTCAATAGCACAGCTGATAGAATCGCACTCACTGGACTTGGTGCCTCACTGTGCGCATCAGACAACCAAGTATGCATTGGAAATAGACCGCATTTAGTACCAAACCCAACCAAAATAAAGGCAAAAGCAAGATACATGAGCATTGGATTCAAACCTGCTGCCTGTTGATTGATTTCTGTCCAGAAAATAGCTTGGCTTGGGTCAGCTAAAAGATTAGTTCCATTAGAGAACGTTAAAATTGTGCCATACAATCCAAACGCCACCCCAACTGAACAAATAATGATGTATTTCCATGCTGCCTCAAGAGAGGTTTTTTGTTTGTATGTGCCGACCAAGAATGCAGAACTTAATGTAGTTGCTTCAATGGCTGCCCACATCAAAATCACATTATTGGTGATCACAGAAATAATCATGGTAAAGAAAAACAAATGCAAAAAGCCGTAATAATTGCAATATGTTTTCAAATCAAGATGCCCTTCGCGATATTCCGTACCAATGTAGCCGATAGAATAAATACCGGCTAATGTTCCGACAATAGCGATGAGACCTAAGAAAATAGCAGATAGACTGTCGATGTAAACCCAGTTATTTAATGCACTGATTTCCCCCTGAGTTAGCACGCCATTAATAACTTGTAAGGCAAATGCTAACATCAAAATCAAACCTGTAACATGAAGTGCGGTACAAATTGTCCGTGCTTTTGTCACGCCACAAGCAAAACTGGCAAGTGATATTGCTAAAGGTGCGATTAATAACGCGATTATCCATTGTTCATACATAGCGTTACCCCTTCAAACTCATAAGTTGTTTTGCATCTAATGAATGGAATGTACGATAAATTTTGTTTACCAACACCACCATTATGATGACGGCAAAAATAGCATCTGTGGCAATTCCGATTTCCACTAACTCAGGTGCTTTATTTGCCAATAAGGCTAATGTGAGATGAGAACCGTTTTCCATCAAACAATAACCGAATACTTGTTTTACGATATTGCGTTGGCTAACAATGCATACTAAACCTAATAAGAAGTGACTTAATGACACTGATAATGCCGGTTTAAGATGTGCAACCAACGGTAAATCGATTGGGACAACAACAAAGTAGCACAATGTAACTATCACTGCTGTGATCGGGATCAACCAAGCGACATTTATTCCAGCTGGAGTTTGACTTTCATCCACTTTTTTCATCGCATAGATTAAAATTGCTGGCACCAAAACCACTTTGGTAATAAATGCGCTGATTGACCACATATAAAGTTCATGGGCTTGCATTTCATTAGCAAGATAAACAAACAGTAATACCAATACCAATGATTGCAAACTATAAAATAACGCAGCTTTTTTGGCGGTTCGAACCATAATTACGCAAAGAGAGGTAATAATGAGTAAACACGCAAGTCCATTTATCATTAACATAGATTCCTCCTTAACCTAACCAGCCAAACCTAACCAATATGCGGCGATAAAACTGGACACCACGGACATCACCATTAATACAACTAACACGAAACGCATAGAGAATGGTATAGGTTGTGCATTGGCAACCGCTTCTGATGGTTTACCGATGACACATTGTCCGAATTTATACAACAACCATACGAATGTCGCGGTAGATTCAACTAAAGCAAGCACCATTAACCAAGTAATCCAGCCATATTCATGGCCTAATTCAAATCCGGCCGCAAATAATGGATATTTACTGAAGAATCCGTTAAACGGTGGCACCCCGGCAATCGCTAACGCGGCTACGCCAAATCCAGCCCCTACCACTGGCATTGTACGCATAATGCCTTGTAGTAATGGCATAGAACGGGTTCCAGTCGCATAACTTAATGAACCAGCGACCAAGAAGAACAAGCTTTTCGCGAAAGCATGGTTGAAGATGTAGCTAATCGCTGCCACAAAGGCCAATTTAGAACCTAATGCAGCAAGAGAAATCCCAATGAAAATATAAGACAGTTGGGTAATGGTTGAATACGCCAATAAACGTTTTAAGTCAGTTTGTGGCAAGTACATCAAGAAGCCATAAATTAAGGTAATCATCGCCATAATGATGCCGACTTCACCCACAATATGTGGAATCTCACCAGCAGACATCACAGAACGAGCGAAGATGTACACCCCAACTTTAACCATTGATGCGGCGTGCAAATACGCACTCACCGGTGTTGGTGCTTCCATCGCATTCGGCAACCAAATTTGCATTGGTAATTGTGCTGATTTACCCCACGCAGCAAACATCACACCGAATAACACGATGGTTTTCGCACTCGGGTCTAAATGCTCTAATGCAGTGATAGAGAAAGTACCTGATTGGCTGAATAAATAGGCTGCGGCAATATATAACCCGATTGCCCCCACGTGGGTGATAATCAAGGCTTTCATTGCGGCTGCTTGAGCTTTTGGTGTTTGGTAATAACTGATTAATGCCCAAGAACATCCCCCGGTAATTTCGAAGAACAATAATTGTCCTGCTAAAGTTGAGGAATACACCAAGCCCGCCATGGCACCGATAAAGATGAGCAAGAATGCATAAAAACGTGGTAACCCATTATGTGGGTGTTCACGGTTTTTATCAGTTAAGTAACCACAAGAATATAAGCAGATTAAGAAACCTAAGGCCACAACGGCAAAGGCAATTAATGTACTGACTGCATCAAGCGTTACACCAAAGATCGCGGTTTTATCAAAAGCGACGATGTCATAAGTGACGCTTTGATGACCATCGGCAAACCATTGTCCTGCGACTAACAAGGTTCCCAGCGTAGCAAGCGCAGCAAATACTGTGGCAATTTGAGCAAAATGTTTTTTATTCAAACCGACAATAAACGCCCCTACGAAAGGTAAAATGATTGTAATCAGAGCTAAACGTTCCATATTTGTCCTCCTTACAACCCAGTGAAGTAAAATACAAACGCCAACACAGAAATGCCGAAGCCGACCACGGTTAAACGTCCTGTTAACATAAAGCGGGTACGAGAAAGTGTGTTCTCAAAAACACAAGCCAATACGAACACCACTAATAATTTCACGAAGAATAAAATGCCACCTAAAATGACCGCACTTAAGCTCATCTCTGTCGGGATACCGAAAGGAAGCAACACACTCACAAAGATAGATGCTACAACCATAGATTTTAAGCTTAAGCCGACTTTTAATAAGGCGAGTGCTGGACCAGAGTATTCTGTCAATGGACCTTCTTGTAATTCTTGTTCCGCTTCCGCCAAATCAAATGGAATTTTACCCATTTCAATAAATACGGCGAAGAATGCTGCAGCGATAGCAATCACTGTCGCAATTGGATATTGCCAAGTGTTTTCGGAAAGTGCATTACCGATAACCGCAAAATTGGTTGAACCGGCAATTAACGCAATGACAAGGAATGCCAACATGAGAATTGGCTCTACCAAGACACCTAATGTGACTTCACGACTTGCCCCTAAACTTGAGAATGTGCTGTTTGAATCCAAACCCGCAATTGAAAAGAAGAAACGGAACAAGGCGAATAAGTAAATCACGGTGATTAAATCACTGCCAGCGCCAAATGGTGCAACACGAGTAAATAAAGGCAAACTCATGGCGACTACCATCACGGTGCTAATTAACACATAAGGCATCGCTTTAGAAACCCAACCCGCATTGTCAGGCCAAATGTTTTGACGTTTCATTAATTTCGCAATATCGCGATAATCTTGTAACAGACCCGGACCGCGGCGAGATTGAATACGCGCACGGATCATACGTGAAATACCGGAAAATAACGGTGCAAGGGCAAGCAAAATCAAGGCTTGCACGATGGCAAAAACAAACATTCCGGCAGATGTTGCAATTTCTGAAGGTAACGTAATCATCTTCAACCTCCTACATCAACGCAATGGAAAGTAGTATTGCCACCAAGGCAATCACGAAGTACACGCAGTACACACGGAAGTCACCTTGTTGCAACCATTGGATTTTTGTTCCTAACCACGGAATAAAACGAGCGATAGGCATCGTCATTTTTTCTTCCCAGAAAGGTTCAGCTTTTGTTGCGCCTTTAATTACCGCTTGGATGCCTTTATCACCTAAAGGTGCAGGATCCAACACTTCACGCAAGGTATAAAGCGATTTGAAAATCGTACGTAACGGACGAGTGAAACTACCTGCAGAGGCAGCCATATCTTGTTCATAAGCATAACCACAAGCCCATGGATTGCCTTTTGCACGATCGGATAAACGTTGATTTTTGGTGAACGCATAGAAACTAAATGGCAAAAAGAAAAATGCCAATAACATGATAGTCACCATTGGTGTTGAAAGTGCAGTATGCGGTTCAGCTTGTGCGACCACTACGCCATTTTGAGCCAACATTAACGGTTCGCTATGAGCAAGTGCGGTCGAAATTTTCGCAATTATTGGGGTTACCACAGATGCCCCCACACCTAACAACACACAACATAACGCTAATACCGCCATGGCAATCACCATTGGTTTTGGTACTTCGCGTGCATTAGCTGCTTTTTCACTACGTGGTGCACCACCGAAGCTGATACCGTACACTTTCACGAAACAAAGTGCCGCTAACGCACCAGTCAATGCCAACATAATGATGGCAATCGGACCGGCAAGTTTTAATACGAAATCATCACTTTGGCTTAAGGTGAATAAAGATTGATAAGTAAACCATTCACTGACAAAACCGTTAAACGGTGGCAATGCCGAAATCGCCATGGTACCGATTAAGAAACAGAATGCAGTGTAAGGCATAAGTTTGCCTAAGCCGCCCATTAAGTCCATGTCTTTAGTATGCAAGCGATACATTACTGAACCTGCACCTAAGAATAACAAGCCTTTGAACACGGCATGGTTAAGTAAGTGGTATAACCCACCAAGTAAGCCCACGGTTGCTAATACTGGATGATGTGTCGCGATACCAATCATACCAACGCCCACACCCATCATAATGATGCCGATATTTTCTACCGTGTGATAAGCCAAGAGTTTTTTGATGTCATGTTCTGCCAAGGCATAAAGTACGCCGAGTACGGAAGACACCGCACCGAAGCCGAGTACGATAACGCCATACCAAACATTGGTAGAACCGAGAAGATCAACTCCTACTTTAATGATCCCGAAGATACCGATTTTAACCATCACACCAGACATCATCGCTGATGCATGAGAAGGCGCAGCCGGGTGAGCTTTCGGTAACCAGCTGTGTAATGGAATCATCCCGGCTTTTGCGCCAAAACCTAAAAATGCCAAAATAAAGGCAGTAAAGGCAAGCGGTGCCGGCAAAGTGGTTTGACGGAATGCACTAAATTCAAAACTACCGGCATAGCAGTAGAAAATGAAGAAGGCGATCATAATTAATACCGAACCGGCATGCGCAATAAAGAAATAGAGCAAGCCCGCATTTACGGCGTTGTCATCTTGTTCGGTAAGGACTAAGAAATAAGATGCCAATGACATCATTTCAAAGAATACAAGGAAGTAGAATGCATTATCGCTGGTGACTAACGCAACCATGGAAGCGATAAATAAATTCATAAAGAAGCCCATGGAACCTGCGCCTTTACCTTTGTACTCTTTTACATAAGAGAAAGAATAAAGTGCGGTCACAATAACTAATAAAGAAATGACACACACCATAAACGCCGCCAATCCGTCAATACGGATGGAGAACGAGGCAAATTCAAATGGGGTTTTGAAAACATCAACGACTGTGTCGCTGCTGATCAGAACGGGGATGCAGGCAACAATACCTAACACTCCAGCAAGTACACCGGTCACGCCGGATATATTGATTGAAAGTTGTTCGTTTCGTCTCACTGCGAGCGAAATAAACGCACCTACGACATAAATCAACAGGGTCGTGATGAGTAAATTGATAGGTAAACTCATAATATCACTCCATTGATTACAAGTTAAAACACACTAATTATCTTGGAATAGCAGGCGAAGAAACCATTGCCATTTCACGTTTTCTTTCGTTAGCCTGCTTAATACTCTCATCACTAATAATAAATAACGTTTTGGTCGGACAGGTTTGAACACAAGCCGGACCATCTTCACGGAAATAGCAGAGATCGCATTTCACAGCAATGGCTTTCACGCCTGGTTGCCATGCCAGCATATTGTGTAAATCTGTATTATCTGGTGCTGTACGAATATCTCGTTTTACCGCATCTGTGAAGGAGAACCCTTCGTAATAGGTTGGTGCGTCAATCGGTGCTGAACCATGTTGGGTAATTGCACCGAATGGGCAAGCAATACCACAGAGTTTACAACCGATACAGAGACTTTCGTTAAGTTGAATGGTGTCATTAATATGTGTGATTGCGTGCACCGGACACACGGTAGCACATGGTGAATCATCACAATGACGACAGAGAATTGGCACGGTTACATCATCATTACGCATGACTTGTAAGCGTGGAAAAGATTGTAATCCGAAAGCTTTATGCACTTCGCTACAAGCGGCCATACAGGTGTTGCATCCAATGCAATCCTTCGGATCACCGATTACAAAACGATTCATACATTCCCCTCCTTGTATGTAAATAACGTTTCTACAATAACCACTCTGGTAGTAAGGATACTCCTGTCGAAAAGTAAAGCTCAAGAAGTAATTCAAAAATTTGTGATTAAGATCAAAAGATTTTGATTGTTTTTCTACTGCTGTGATGCAGCTGTTAAATAACCGTGAAACATAATAATTTTATGTTAAAAATGTGAACAAATTTCCAACAAATAGACATCACCTTATTTGAAATATCGCTATACAAATTTAAATGGTTACGTGATAAAATTTTCTTTTCGCAGTATGTTTATTGGCACACAATAAACAATTCATCTCATAAACATTCTAACTAAGGACAGATTATGTGTTTAGGTATTCCGGGACAGATCATTCAAGTAGCTGACAGCGCATTACAGCTTGCTGTAGTCGATGTCTGCGGAGTAAAAAGAGAAGTTAATATTTCATTAATTTGTCAGGATGACCCAAAACCTTTGGTTGGCAAATGGGTTCTCGTACATGTGGGTTTTGCCATGACAATTATTGATGAAGAAGAAGCCAAACAGACGCAAGAAGCCTTAATTGCCATGAGCCAGCTGGAACACGAAGTCGGCGATTTTCTTGGCCTCAATCAAAAATAAACAGGATTGCGTTATGCAAGGGATCGAATTACGCATAAAAGGAAAAGTTCAGGGCGTGGGATTTCGCCCTTTTGTCTGGCTTCTGGCAAATCAATATGGATTAAATGGAGATGTCAATAATGATGGACAAGGCGTGTTAATTCGTTTTGTCTCTCCACCATCCGGCTCTCTTGAACAATTTTTATCCGATCTACAAAATAAGCTTCCACCACTGGCTCAAATTACGGACATTACTCAGCGCACCATAGATTGGCCTGAAGCAGCCACAGTAACAAGCTTTACTATCCGGGAAAGCGAAAACAATCAAATGGACACGCAAATTATTCCCGATGCAGCAACCTGTCCACATTGTTTAGCTGACTTATTCGATCCCAACAATCGACGTTATCACTACCCCTTTACCAATTGTACCCATTGCGGTCCGCGTTTTACCATCATCAAGGCAATTCCTTACGACCGAAAAAACACGGCGATGTCTGTTTTTCCGCTTTGTCCACAATGTGAAAAAGAATACAAAGATCCAGCCGATCGTCGTTTTCATGCTCAACCCAATGCTTGTTCGGTCTGTGGTCCTCATATCTGGTTGCAGGATCGGGAACAAACGCTTGCTACTCATGAAACCGCACTAAAACAGACCGCACTTTTATTGCAACAAGGTCACATCGTCGCGGTAAAAGGCTTAGGCGGTTTTCATCTAGCCTGTGATGCGAATAATCAAAAGGCGGTTGATTTATTACGTCAACGGAAGCATCGTCCGACAAAACCGTTGGCTATTATGGTGCCTGATCTGCAGTTTTTACAGAATTTGAGTTCTCAAGAAACAGAACTGCTAACTAGCAGTGCTGCACCGATTGTACTGCTAGCAAAACATAAAGTACCCAATATTGCTGATAATATTGCGCCTAACTTGCAAGAAATCGGCGTCATGCTTCCAAGTAATCCACTACAACATTTGTTGTTACGTGCGGTTAATCGTCCGCTAGTCATGACCTCTGCTAACGCAAGCGGTCAACCTCCTGTATTGAAAAATGAACATGCGGTGGAACAATTAGCTGATTTAGCGGATTTTTATCTTTGTCACAATCGCGATATTCTACAACGTGCTGATGATAGCCTTGTTCGCGTTGCCTTCGATGGATTAGAAACATTGCGTCGTGCTCGTGGCTATGTGCCAGATGAAATATCGCTTGAAACACAAAGCACAAAAAATGTGTTGGCGTTGGGTTCTGATCTGAAAAATACCTTCTGCTTACTACGTCACAATAAAGCCGTACTGAGCCAACATATTGGTGATACTGCAAATGAGCAAGTGCGGTCACAATTAAGTGAAAATCTTGCATTATTTCAGCAAATTTACCAATTTAAACCAGACATTATCGCGGTGGATGCTCATCCTGGCTATTTTTCCTCTTCCATTGGTAAACAACTTGCCGAACAGCAACAAATCACACCAATAGAAGTACTGCATCATCATGCTCATATTGTCAGTGTGATGGCCGAACATCATTGTAATGAACCTGTAATCGGTCTTGCACTAGACGGTATCGGCATGGGGGAAAATGGACAACTTTGGGGAGGTGAATGTCTACTCGTTGACTATCAACATAGTCAATATTTAGGTGGTCTGCCTGCTGTGGCTCTGCCAGGAGGCGATCTTGCAGCTAAACAACCTTGGCGCAACTGGCTGGCTCACCTGCATCAATTTATTCCACAATGGCAAGAAATTCTCACTAAAACCTGTACAGAACCGAATTGGCAAATATTAGTCAATGCCATTGAACGCGGACTCAATTGCCCACCTATATCATCTGCGGGGCGCTTATTTGATGCCGTAGCTTATGCTCTCGGTATTGCACCAACTGTTGTTTCTTGGGAAGGCGAAGCTGCCTGCCATTTAGAAGCACTGGCAAATACCTCATCTTTGGCGACACAAGCACAAAGTGCGGTCAATATTCCAGTAAAAATGCCACTTATCGGCAATAAACTGGATTTGGCTTATTTCTGGCAAAGTTGGTTGAATTACCAGGCGCCTGTCGCAGATAAAGCCTTTGCCTTTCATTATGCTCTCGCCCAAGGTTTTGCTGAACTTGCTGCGAACCAAGCACGCAAACACCGATGCCGTACTATCGTATTATCCGGCGGTGTGATGCATAACCAACTGCTACGTCGTTTATTAAAAGAAAATTTGAGCGAATTCCATGTACTAAGTGCGCATAAACTACCGATGGGTGATGGTGGACTCAGTTTAGGTCAGGCGATTATTGCCATGCATAGAAACTGATAATCCTTAATATTAAATATAAGAAAAAGAGTTAATCGAAAAGTGACGATTAACTCTTTTGTTTTTTTGTATTTCTTTTTTATAGCGGAATACTGGAAAAGAAAACCAATAGTAACGGTGGCAGAATATTCGTGACAAATCCGAATGAAATCGCAATTGGCGTGACTTCAATACCTCCCGCTTTTTGGATAATTGGTAAAGTGCAATCTATTGCTGTCGCACCCGTAATCCCAATTGCAGTCGAACGGAAATGACGCATAAATAATGGGATGACAAATAAACTGACAATTTCACGGGATAAGTCATTAAAAAAGGCAATACTACCCTGTACTGGTCCCCATGCATTGGTTAATACCACGCTGGATAACGAATACCACCCCATTCCAGAGGCAAACGCCAATCCTTGCGTAATTGGCATAGCCAAAACGAAAGCAGCAATGATACCGCCTAGTAATGAAGTAAAAGTAAACACCATCCCCGTTTGGAAACCTCGTCTATTGAACAGAGCTTCTTTCAAGGAAATGCCGTTATTTCTTAGCTGAATCCCCACAAAGAAAATCAGTATGATCAATACATACAAATTGATACCAGTAGGCAACATGATATAGGATTTGAATAAGAAACCACAAAGGGTACCAATCACCACGGTGCCGGAAAGTTTGAGTGAGTCAATTAAGGAGTGCCAGCGAGAATCAATTTTACCTTGTGATTTAAGTGGCTCAGCGGGGTTAAAGCGGTCATAAAGCATCAAACCAATCATATTGGATCCCAAAATGATCGCAGATAGTGTCACCGCAGTTGTGCCAATAATCGGCAGTTTATGCTCTAAATCATCTAACTGGCCGAGTAAATAACCCATTAAGAAAAGAATAATGTAAAGCAAAAACATCACGATATGATTAATTTTTGCAATATAGGATTTATTATTGACCTTTAATAAATAACCTAACACCATCGGTATTAAGACAATTAATAAGCCATTTATCATATCCTGCATCATACTTCTCCTTTCTTATTCCATTGAAGCTAGCATACCCCTTTTCGTCCTCTTTTCAAAGCGCATAAAAAAGTGCGGTCAAATCGACCGCACTTTTAACCATCTGAAAATTAAACTGATTAGCCATTTACTTGGCGACGTGCTAATACAGCATCAGATAACTGTTTTAACACAATTTCTGTATCTTCCCAACCGATACAAGCATCAGTGATACTTTGTCCGTAAGTCTGCGCTTTACCATCGACTAAATCTTGACGCCCTTCAACGATATGACTTTCTACCATGACACCGAAGATCTGTTTTGAACCACCTGCAATTTGTCGGCAAACATCTTCACAAACTTCCATTTGTTTTTTGAATTGTTTGCTACTATTTGCATGGCTGAAATCAACCATGACATGTGGAATACGACCTGATTTTTCGATCTCTGCACAAACTTTTGCAACGTCTTCTGCTTTATAGTTAGGACCTTTATCCCCACCACGTAAAATGATGTGGCAGTCTTCATTTCCTTTTGTTGAAACAATCGCCGAATGGCCAAATTTTGTCACAGACAAGAAGTAATGCGAGGCTTCTGCCGCCCCCATTGCATCTAAGGCTACTTTTACGCCACCATTTGTGCCATTTTTAAAGCCTACCGCACAAGATAAGCCTGAAGCTAACTCACGGTGAACTTGAGATTCCGTTGTTCTCGCACCAATTGCGCCCCAGCTCATGAAATCAGCTACATATTGTGGTGTGATCATATCTAAGAACTCACCGGCTGATGGTACGCCTAAGTTATTGATGTCAGATAATAATTTACGTGCAATACGTAAACCATCATTTAAACGATAGGTATCATTTAAATAAGGATCGTTAATTAAGCCTTTCCAACCTACTGTTGTACGCGGTTTTTCAAAGTAAACACGCATCACCACTTCAAGTGTATCTTTATATTCATCACGTAATACTTTTAAACGTTTCGCGTAATCTAATGCCGCTTTAGGATCATGAATAGAACAAGGACCAATTATCACAAGTAAACGATCATCTTTTCCATGAATAATATTGTGTGCATGCAAGCGGGTTTCATGAACTAAATCAGCCGCTTCTTGACTTGCTGGAAATTTTTCTAATAAGGCAATTGGAGGTAATACCTGATCGACTTTTTCAATTCGGGTATCATCATTTGCAACTTTTACTTCGATTTCTTCTTTCTTCGTCGCCATATGTCACTCTCTAAATCTTAAATGTTGTGCTTAAATCTAATGGCGTTACTCTACACCTATTTTTTGTACTAGTAAACTAGTTCATTAAATTCATACACAATTATTATGTGATTGCGTAAAATTTATACTGCTTAAGCAGTGAAACAGGGCGTTATTAAACTATATTTCCGCCTTGGCTGGCAAGGTTTTTGACGTAAAAATAGGTTGTACCAGCACTATTTAAACAGAATGATTCTTTTATCTTTCAAATTGAAAATAGGTTTAGATAAATGCGGGCAAAAGAACAATTTCAATTCCGACCGCACTTTTTAAATATTTTTTCAATGCCCTTGTTTTTAGTGAACATCCCCCTCATTTTATTGTCTGACTGAACACTTATTCAGTCATTTATTTTTACTTGGAGAACTCTATGAAGAAAAGAAATTTTGTATTAACCGGTATCGCATTAGGTTTAAGCGTATTTGCGACCTCTTTATCTGCACAAGCGGCTATTCCGAATGAAATTGTCGAACAAGGCAGTCTTGCGCCCATGTTAGAAAAAGCGCAAGCAGCAGTCGTAACGCTTTCTGTTGAAGGCAAAGCAAAAGCAAACAGCCGTTCAGCATTGCCTGATGATATTCCAGAAGAATTTAAATTTTTCTTTGGTGATCAATTTGGTGAACAATTCGGCGGAGATCGTGGCGCATCGCGCAACTTCCGTGGTTTAGGTTCAGGTGTGATCATCAATGCAGATAAAGGCTATGTTTTAACCAATAATCACGTGGTAGATGGTGCGGATAAAATTACCGTAAAACTACAAGATGGGCGTGAATTCAAAGCAAAACTTGTTGGAAAAGACGAACAATCTGATATCGCTTTAGTACAAATCGAAAAACCAACAAACCTCACCGCAATCAAAATGGCCGACTCTGATAAATTACGTGTCGGTGATTTTACCGTTGCTATCGGTAATCCATTCGGTTTAGGTCAAACTGTAACCTCTGGTATCGTTTCAGCGCTAGGCCGCTCTACCGGTTCAGATAGTGGTACATATGAAAACTATATTCAAACTGATGCTGCAGTAAACCGTGGTAACTCTGGCGGTGCATTATTGAACTTACAAGGTGAATTAATTGGTATTAATACCGCGATTATTTCGCCAAGTGGTGGTAACGCCGGGATTGCCTTTGCGATTCCAAGTAACCAAGCCAATAACCTTGTTCAACAAATCTTAGAATTTGGTGAAGTACGCCGTGGTTTGCTCGGTATTAAGGGCGGTGAATTAAATGCCGATTTAGCAAAAGCCTTTAATGTTAGTGCACAACAAGGTGCATTTGTGAGTGAAGTTATTCCAAATTCAGCAGCAGAAAAAGCAGGCTTGAAAGCAGGTGATGTCATTACCGCAATGAATGGTCAAAAAATCTCAAGTTTCGCCGAAATGCGTGCAAAAATTGCGACCTCTGGTGCGGGTAAAGAAATTGAACTCACTTACTTACGTGATGGTAAAACTGACAACGTAAAAGTGACTTTACAAGCAGACGATGGCTCTCAAACAGCAAGTAAAACGGAACTTCCAGCATTAGACGGTGCAACTTTAAACAACTATGATGCCAAAGGTGTTAAAGGCGTGGAAATTAGTAAAGTTCAACCAAATTCAATGGCAGCACAACGCGGTTTAAAATCGGGTGATATTATCATCGGCATCAACCGCCAGCCAATTGAAAGCACGCAAGACTTACGCAAAGCATTAGATGAAAAACCATCAGCTGTTGCACTCAATATCTTACGTGGCAAAAACAACTTCTACTTATTAGTACAATAAAATAAAAAAGAGCGGTCAATTTGATCGCTCTTTTTCTTTATTCCGATACCATAAACTGCTCTCTCAATTGATGAAGCTGATCACGTACTGCGGCGGCTTTTTCAAACTCGAGATCTTGAGCAAATTTATACATTTGTTGTTCCAATTTCTTAATTTGTTGTTGGAACTCTTTGGCTGATTTAGGTGCATTGTAAAGTGCGGTCGGTTCAGCCGCAGCTTTTCCACGCTGTTTCGATTTCGCTTTTTGATTTGCACCTTGACCAATATCTAACAACTCGCCGACTTTCTTATTTAATGCCTGTGGAACAATGCCGTTCTCTTCATTGTATTTCATTTGTTTTTCACGACGGCGATTCGTTTCAGTAATGGCTTTTTCCATAGATTTAGTAATGCTATCAGCATACAAAATCGCTTTACCATTTAAGTTTCGAGCAGCACGACCGATGGTTTGGATTAAAGATCGTTCAGAACGTAAGAAACCTTCTTTATCCGCATCTAAAATCGCAACAAGAGAAACTTCTGGAATATCCAAGCCCTCACGTAACAAGTTGATACCGACCAACACATCGAATTCCCCTAAACGCAAATCACGAATAATCTCTACACGCTCAACCGTATCAATATCAGAATGGAGATAACGTACACGAATACCGTGTTCATCTAAGTAATCCGTTAAATCTTCCGCCATTTTCTTCGTTAGCGTCGTCACTAAAACACGCTCATTTTTGTCCGCTCTTTGGCGTGCTTCTGACAGTAAATCATCTACTTGAATGGATACTGGACGAATTTCAATTTGTGGATCAAGTAAGCCCGTTGGACGTACAACCTGATCGACTATTTCAGTTCCAGATTTTTCCAACTCATAAGGGCCAGGTGTCGCAGAAACATAAATCGTCTGCGGCGCTAAACGTTCAAACTCTTCAAAACGTAAGGGACGGTTATCCAATGCAGAAGGCAAACGGAAACCATATTCTACCAAGGTTTCTTTACGAGAACGGTCACCACGATACATCCCGCCAATTTGCGGCACGGTCACGTGTGATTCATCAATAATCAAAATCGCATCAGACGGCATATAATCAAATAATGTCGGAGGCGGTTCGCCCTCATTTCTGCCAGAAAGATAGCGTGAATAGTTTTCGATTCCCGAGCAATAGCCCAGCTCATTCATCATCTCAATGTCAAATTGCGTACGTTGGGTTATACGCTGCTCTTCCAGCAATTTATGTTCTTTGATGAAATATTCACGGCGTTGCACAAGCTCCACTTTAATTTTTTCAATGGCATCTAAAATACGCTCTCTTGGCGTCACATAGTGGGTTTTCGGATACACCGTAAAACGCGGAACAGCGCCAAAACTAGTACCCGTTAAAGGATCAAATAAACTTAAACGTTCAATTTCATCATCAAATAATTCAATCCGTACCGCACGATCGTCAGATTCAGCAGGGAAAATATCAATCACTTCGCCGCGAACACGGAATGTACCACGCTGAAAGGCCTGATCATTTCTTGTGTATTGTAATTCCGCCAACTTCGCTAAAATCTGACGTTGATTGATAATGGCACCTTGCTGTAAATGCAACATCATCTGCAAATAGCTATCTGGATCACCCAAACCATAAATCGCGGATACAGACGCCACTACGATAGTATCTCGACGTTCTAAGAACGACTTCGTAGCCGAAAGACGCATCTGTTCAATCTGATCATTAATAGAAGCATCTTTCTCAATAAAGGTATCACTACTCGGTACATAAGCTTCTGGCTGATAATAATCATAGTATGAGACGAAATATTCCACTGCATTTTCTGGAAAAAATGCTTTCATTTCCGCATAAAGCTGAGCGGCAAGAGTTTTATTTGGGGCAAGCAACATCGCCGGGCGATTTAATGTCGCGATGACATTTGCAATGGTAAAGGTTTTACCTGAGCCCGTTACCCCGAGAAGGGTTTGATGGGCCAAGCCATCCTCTAAATTTTCGACTAATTTTTCGATTGCTTGGGGTTGATCACCAGAAGGTTTGAAATCGGAATGAAGGATAAAAGGCTTAGTATTAATTTTCTCTGCCATAAGTGCGGTCAATTTTTTAACTGTTTTAGAAGTGTGACTATTTTAGCACATTTATCACTCCAAATTGAGCGATAAAAATCCAAGTTTTACACACACTTAGGTGTGTCAAGTCTTAAACACTTCAAAATTGAAAAATATTTTATTTTTTTTGCTGGACTTTATGTAACGTATTGATATTTAAACAAATATCAACGAATGGCTAATAGATGAACAATTTGAGACAAAGCCAGTCTGCACCAGAGGTTGACCATTTTAAACAAAAACAATCCACAAAGTTATCCACAGGCTTTGTGGATAGCAAAAACGGTGAATTTTTTTGTCATTTTTTTCATTTTGAGTATTGACAAGCGACAGGTCGCTCATTAAAATGCGCGCCTATTCTTTGTGATACCAAATTTATTCCTCCTTAGTTCAGTCGGTAGAACGGTGGACTGTTAATCCATATGTCGCAGGTTCGAGTCCCGCAGGAGGAGCCAAATTTCTCTTTTGGTTTAGCTTTCGTTTGTCTCCTTTTACGAATCCTAAATTTGTAGCCAAAAGAATTTAAGCCCATCGTGTTGATGGGCTTTATTTTTATCTAATCTATGCTGATTTAATGAATTATCACACTAATTTAATGATGACCGGTCATCCATTAAATTATCGCATTCCCAGCCAATATAGTCGCCAGAAAACTCCATGGCTAATTTTTCAAAGCGCTCTACCCACTCGAAGATCTCATTACTGTCTAATGAAAGCTCTTGCTCCAATTTCACCATAAAGTAAGGCGTTTCATCTTCTTCTGTTTGAATTGCTTGGCTAGAATATTTCAACGTATTGAAAGAGACTTTTCCAAGTGTTAGTTCATCCATAAAGGGGAACATTTTTTCTTCTTCATCAAAATGAAAAGTATGCTCAATTAAATAAGTGTCACTTAAATTACGCCCCTTACTATTCAGCATACTCAAAATCTCTTCTGTCGCATTTAATTTCATTTCTAGTGGTGAAGCCAATAAGAAATCGAAATAGGTATCCCAATTAGGATCATCCTGTACATTAATCTCAGAAACAAAATCAAGCTGTTGAAGGGTTTCTTTAAGCAAAGCATCATGTTCACAATAGAAATGCATTTTTGCCTGATGGTTGCAAATAAAATGCCCTGCAAAGAAAACATTTGGAAGTGCGGTCAATTGTGCAAGGATTTTAAAAAGACGATTAATCAATTTTTCATATTCGTCTTCATTCGGCAAACCGTCCTCATCTCCCTGATAAGGCACGGTAAATTGCACAACTTTACTAAGATGCTTACCATGATAAACATCTAAATCTTCAATATTTGCGGTAAACACGGCAGGCATGCCATTCACTTGTGAACGGTAATTCTGCCAATTTGCCATATCCATGTTGCTTTCCTATTTAAATTCTGCCCAGATTGGTGCGTGATCGGACGGTTTTTCCATTGCACGAATATCTAATGCAATGCCAACATCAACGCAACGTTCTGCTAATTGACGATTCACTAAAATATGATCGATACGTAATCCACGGTTGTCATCGAAACCTTTTGAGCGATAATCAAACCACGAGAACTTGTCATTGACTGTTGGGTTTAATTTGCGGAACGTGTCTTCCAATCCATAATCGTATAAGCGTTGATACCATTCACGCTCTTCGGGTAAGAATGAGCATTTGCCAGTACGCAACCAACGTTTGCGGTTTTCATCACCGATACCAATATCTAAATCACTTGGACTAATATTCATATCACCCATAATTAAAACCGGATTGGCTTTATCGTGATCTTGTTCTAAATAGCGTTGAAGATCCGCGTAAAATTTTTCTTTTGCTGGAAACTTAGTTTCATGTGAACGGCTTTCGCCTTGCGGGAAATAGCCATTAATTACTGTTAACAAACCAAATGGGGTTTCTAAATCCGCCATAATAATACGTTTTTGCGCATCGTCATTATCTGTTGGAAAACCACGACGCACCGCTTTAGGTTCTTGTTTGGTTAAGAGCGCTACACCATAGTGGCCTTTTTGTCCGTGATGAAAAACGTGATAACCCAGATTTTCAGTAATCGCATAAGGAAAGTCCTCATCTGCTACTTTGATTTCTTGTAAACCAATCACATCCGGTTGGTATTTTTCAATAATTGCTTCAAGTTGATGAGGGCGAGCACGTAAACCATTAATATTAAAAGAGATAAATTTCATTTTTGTTCCTAATGTGAAAAATTGGGTCTATTATACAAAATAATTGAAATCTTAACCGCACTTTTCCTCTTGTAACAGAAGAAGTTACGCCTATTAATGTGATTACGCTTCAGTTGCACTCAAATGAATTTGCTCCTTCTTTCTCATTAAAATTTTTCCTAAAAACGCACTTTATTAATAAAACTAACTTGCTTATACTGGCGGCGTTTTTATTACTTTACTCGGATCATTTTATGAATATTTATACTTACTTGTGTTTCCTCACCACAATAGCCATTCTTATCAGTTTTATCACACGCAAACTGAACGATAATATCCAATATACCATTGCCATCACCGCCACTTCTATGGCTGGCTCGCTTTTCCTGGTGTTATTGGGATATTTCGGCTGGTTTAATTTGGATGATATCGCCACTCGCGTCATTGAACGCATTGATTTTAAAGATTTCTTATTAAATGGGATTTTAGGCTTTTTACTCTTTGCCGGCGCCTTAGGCATTAAACTTCCGGTCTTGAACAATCAAAAATGGGAAATTACCACTTTCGCTCTTTTCTCAACGCTTGCCTCCACCTTTTTTATTGGTTTTCTACTTTATGGCGTTGCCTTACTTTTCGGCTGGCATATTGATTTAATTTACTGCATCTTATTTGGTGCACTCATATCGCCTGATGACCCTATTGCCGTACTTGCCATTATTAAAAACTTAAAAGCACCAAAACGCTTATCCATGCAGGTGGAAGGCGAATCACTTTTTAATGATGGGATTGGCTTGGTGATTTTCACCACTGTTTTTGCTGTCGCATTTGGCGGTCATGAACCGACAGCAAACGGTATTCTTCATTTATTTTTTAAAGAAGCCTTAGGTGGGATTGCCTTTGGATTGGTTTTAGGTCTATTCGTCCATTATCTGATTTCAGCCACTGATGATGGTTCGTTAGAAATTCTCTTAACCTTAATCGTACCTACTGCGGGCTTTATGCTGGCTAATCTCTTACACGTCTCAGGTGCATTAGCCATGGTTGTCGCGGGGATTTTAATTGGTAACTGGACAAGATACACCGGCTTTTCTCAACAAAGCCAACGCTATTTAGATCACTTTTGGGAAATGATCGATCACTTTCTCAATTCCTTACTCTTCATCTTAATCGGTTTAGCGATTTTATTGATTCATGTGTCTTGGCAAGGGTTAATCTTAATTTTTCTTGCTATTCCGGTTTGTTTAATCTGTCGCTATGCCAGTGTTTGGCTACCATTCCAAGTCATGAAACGCTACCGTAAATACAACCCTTACACGATGAAAGTGCTCACTTGGGGCGCATTACGAGGCGGATTAGCACTCGCTATGGCGCTTTCTATTCCAAGTGGCCAATTTTATATTGAAGGATTAGAAATGGATGTTCGCGATCTTATTTTAGGTATGACGTATGCGGTTGTGGCATTTTCAATTCTCGTACAAGGCATGACAATTGAAACCTTAATTCGTAAATCAAAAGAAGCCACCATGCGTGAACGTGGCTATACAGGTATCGGATTAGCGAAATAATCAATCACGTTTATATCTTTGGCTCAGCATTTGCTGAGCCTATTTTTTGAATCTGAGACATAACACCTTCACGATGCCACCACTCCCCTTCTTTAGGAAGAGTAAACACATCAAATGCCTGACCTTTAAATTCAAATTGCAATCTTGCAGCGTGTAAATAAGTGCGGTCAATATTTTCAGTGTTTTTACCATAAAGCGCATCACCTAAAATAGGGCTACCTAAGCTTTTCATCGCCACACGCAATTGATGGGTTTTACCAGTTTGTGGCTTTAAGATAAATAATCGTAAATTAGGCTCACAACTTACACTTTCAAAACGCGTAATCGCGGGATTCTCTTTCGATGGACAGAGTTTCCAGGCACCATTTCTGGCCTTTTGCATATCGCCGATAATCAATCCTTGTTTCTTTTTGGGTTTCTGATTGCTAAGGGCGAGATAAGTTTTTTGAACATGGTGTTCAGAAAAAAGTCGGAAAAATTCAGCCGCACTTTCGGCGTTCAATGCCAAAATGAGTAAACCTGATGTCACTTTATCTAACCGATGCACAAGCCAAACTTGTGGCACATCAAGCTGCTCAGCAAGTAAAGTGGTTAAACCAATTTCGCTCTGATCTTTATGCACGCTCAGTCCACAAGGCTTATAAATAATGATAAAATCATCTGTCTGATAAACAATCTCTAATTTCATAAGTACGGTCAAAAATTAATGAGTTTTGAACATATTATACTGGTTTATATTATTCCCGTGTTAATTTGGGTAGCGGTTATTTCCATCACATTACGTTTGCTCGTCAAAAAGCAAGCGGTTTCCGCGACATTATCATGGCTGATGATTATCTATCTTGTGCCACTGATTGGCGTCATTGCCTATTTGATTTTTGGTGAGATTAAACTCGGTACTCGCCGAGCCAAAGCATTTCAGTTGTTAAAACCTAAATATACGCAATGGCTTCAGCAACTTTCAGAACAAAAAGATCTGGTTACACATTCCCAAGATCCTCGTTATCATGCCTTATTTAAATTAGTCCACCAGCGTTTAGGCATTCCAAATATTCGAGGTAATGAATTACATATTCTCGATACTCCGGAAAGCATTATTCGAAGTATCATTCGTGATATTCAACAAGCTCGCCACTCCATTAATATGGTGTTCTATATTTGGAGCAATGATGGCCTGATTAATGAGGTGAAACAAGCCTTAGAAGAAGCTGTACAACGTGGGGTAAAAGTTTGTCTTTTACTCGATTCCGTTGGCAGTAATGCTTTTTTGAAAAGCCCTATTTGTAAAGAAATGCGAGAGAGAGGCATTGAAATTACTGAGGCGCTACACGTAAATTTATTCCGAATGTTCTTCAATCGAATTGATTTACGCCAACACCGTAAAATTATCGTGATTGATAACCAAATTGCTTACACAGGGAGTATGAATATGGTGGATCCGAATTTCTTCAAACAAGACAGCAACGTAGGCAATTGGATAGACGTGATGGTGCGAATCAACGGCCCTGTTTCACCAATTTTAAACAGCTTACATGCTTGGGATTGGGAAATTGAAACCATGGAAGAATTACCTCTTGTATTGCCAAATTGCCCACTTGTAGAAATTGACGATAATGACACCCACTCTGTACAAGTGATTGCAAGTGGCCCCGCATTTCCGGATGATTTAATTGCTCAATCTCTTGCGACTGTCATTTATGCGGCAAAAGAAAGTATTGTGATCACTTCACCTTACTTTGTGCCAAGTCACAATATTGCTGAAGCATTACGTATTGCCGCATTCCGAGGTGTTGATATCACGCTGATTTTACCTAAAAACAATGATTCCTTGATGGTGCGTTGGGCGAGTCGGACGTTCTTTGATGATTTACTCGAGGCCGGTGTCAAAATTTATCATTTTGAAGCAGGGCTTCTACACACTAAAAGTGTGTTAATCGATAATAAGCTTGCACTCGTTGGTACAGTAAATATGGATTTACGCAGCTTCTTACTTAATTTTGAAATCACTGTTGCTGTAGAAGATCGTAATTTTGCCAATGAAGTCGCCACACTCCATGAAAATTATTTAGCGAATTCTTCCGCGCTCAATATGCAAGAATGGATCAATCGCCCTTTCTATCATCGAATCATCGAGCGATTATTTTTCTTGTTTAGTCCACTACTCTAATTCTCATAACAAATACAAAAAGGGCGTACTATACAGTACGCCCTTCTTTTTTCACTTTTATGATTAACGTTTTTTCACGATAAACACTAAAGCGACTAAAACAACTGCTGTTGTCACAAATCCAGCTAAACCTGATTCTGTAAAGCCTACCACAATGTAACCCACAGCACTTGCTGTCGCGACAGTTGCTGCATAAGGTAATTGTGTGGTGACATGATCCATATGGTTACATTTTGCCCCAGTTGATGACAGAATCGTTGTATCTGAAACTGGTGAACAGTGATCGCCACATACCGCGCCAGCCATTACTGCAGATAAGCAAGGAAGTAATAACTCTGGAGCAGAGTTGGTTGCCATTGCTGCAGCGATTGGTAACATAATGCCAAATGTCCCCCAGCTTGTCCCGGTTGAGAATGCCATTGCAGAACCAAGGATAAATAAAATCACAGGTAAAAATTGAACTGGAATACTGCCACTCACTAAAGAGGATAAGTATTTACCGGTTTGTGCATCGCCTACCACTTTATTGATTGTCCAAGCAAAGAATAGAATTGCAATTGCACCTAACATAGATTTAATACCGGCAATCCACGCTTTTCCGTATTCTTGTAAAGAAACTTGGCGCTCAAGAATAATCAATAATGTTGACATCGCAACAGCACTTGAACCCCCAATCACAAGCGAAATACCTACGGTTGTATTTTCAAATGCACCTAAGAGGCTAAAGGGTTTTCCATCTGCCGCTAAGGCTTCACTCCCCGTATGAATCATCATGAAAACAGTGACGGTAATTAAGACTAAAATCGGTAAAATTAAGTTACGAACTTTACCTTTCACACCTTCAATAACTTCTTCTTTATAATCGCGCTCCATAGCTAATTTTTCATGACGCGCCATTGATGCAATATCAAATGAAAAATAAGCAACAAAGAACACCATTAATAATGAGAAGATCGCATAGTAGTTCATTGAGCTCATCGCAACGAATGCGCCCATTGGCGTATAAGATGTAATAGAGTAAGTCGCCAATAAACCAGCTACGAGAGTAATGATATATGCTCCCCAGCTTGATACTGGCATCATGACACACATTGGTGCAGCAGTGGAGTCAAGGATATATGCTAATTTAGCACGAGAAACTTTAAAACGATCGGTGACTGGACGAGCAATAGCACCTACAGCAAGACTGTGGAAGTAATCATCGATAAATGTCACAAACACTAAAGATGCCGCTAATAATTTCGCACCACGACGACCCTTAATTTTATTTTGTGCCCATTCAGCAAAAGCTCGGTTGCTGCCTGACACGGTTAAAAGTGCGGTCAATACGCCAAGTAAAACTAAGAAAAACACGATATTCATATTTGAATTCATGCCTTCTTCGCTACTATAAACTAATGCAATAACATTATCTTTTAAATAAATGAATGCATTCAATGGGTTGAAATCAACCAACATTAATGCGCCGACAATAATCCCTGTACTTAGGGACACCAGAACCCGACGAGTTGCAATCGCTAAAATGATCGCAAGTAATGCGGGGATAATCGAATAAATAGATGAAGAATAATCGACTAGTTCCATTAAGTTATACCTAATAATTTAATGGAGACAACGGCAAGAAAAGACACAATTATGACCAGACCAAACCGTAGCGCTCCATAGTTAATACACAAAAACTATGACAGTCACGTTCCTTTCGAAGACGTGACCAACCGAATAAGATGACGCCTATTCGATTTCGGCAATCATTCCTTTCCTTTCCCTTCAACGCTATCCACTCCAGGAAAATACTTATAATGACCGCACCTCTACTGTTGTATAGGATGGTGAGAGATTACATTAAAATGAATAAAATTACCAATAAAATCTTGAACTTTCAGTGAAATCTATTCTTTTATTAAAAATGACATATTAATTTGTTAATTCATTGTTACACAATTTTATGAGTAAACGATTGCAATAGTATAGAAAACAAGTCGCTCCATAATATGGAGTATGATGAGATCAGACCAATTAATTCTTTAAATTAGGCGAATTAATATTTACCAAATATATTATTTTCGCTATTATTGTTTTCCCTAAAATAATTAAGCATTCACACACATAAAAAAGAGGACATCATGAACGAATTAACAAAAGGTTTAACTAACCTTCGTAGTTTACGCGCCGCTGTACGCGATTTAACATTAGAACAAGCTGAAAGTTCACTTTTAAAATTACAAGCTGCTGTTGAAGAAAAACGTGCTCAAGCAGCTGAAATTGAACAAGCGGAACAAGAGCGTCGTGCGCGTATCGCAAAATATAAAGAATTAATTAAACAAGAAGGTATCACTGCGGAAGAATTAACTGCAATTATCGGTATTGCGCCTTCTTCAATTCGTAAAAAACGCGAACCTCGTCCAGCAAAATACAAATATACTGATGAAACTGGTCAAGAAAGAACATGGACTGGTCAAGGCCGCACACCTCGTGTGATTCAAAAGGCCTTAGATAAAGGTGCCTCTTTAGCTTCTTTCGAAATCTAATTTCATTATCAACTATGTAGAACCCATTTTTTATGGGTTCTCTTTTTTTATTTACCTTGCAAAATATTCATTATGTTAGAAAAGAAAATATTACTGACTGACTGTCCTGATGACAAAGGCTTAATCGCCAAAATCACCAATATTTGTTACAAACATCAATTAAATATCCTTCACAATAATGAGTTCGTTGATTTCGAAACAAAGCATTTCTTTATGCGTACCGAATTGGAAGGTATTTTCAACGAAGAAACTTTGTTAGCTGACTTAAATTATAGCTTGCCAGCTGGGACAAATTGCCGCCTAATCAGTGCTAAACGTAAACGTATCGTGATTTTAGTCACCAAAGAAGCGCACTGCTTAGGTGATATTTTAATGAAAAATTACTACGGTGCATTAGATGTAGAAATTGCGGCAGTAATTGGTAATCACGATAATTTACGCGAATTAGTTGAACGCTTTGATATTCCATTCCATTGTGTCAGCCATGAAGGCCTCACGCGTGTGGAACACGATAAATTACTTGCTGAAAAAATTGATGAATATGCGCCTGATTACATTGTATTAGCAAAATATATGCGTGTATTAAATCCAGAATTCGTGGCGCGTTATCCAAATCGTGTGATTAATATTCACCACTCATTCTTACCCGCATTTATTGGTGCCAAACCCTATCAACAAGCTTATGAGCGCGGCGTAAAAATTATTGGTGCAACAGCCCACTTTATTAATAACGAATTGGATCAAGGTCCGATCATTATGCAAAATGTGATTAATGTGGATCACACCTACTCTGCCGATGCCATGATGCGTGCAGGGCGTGATGTGGAAAAAACAGTATTAAGCCGTGCGCTTGATCTTGCCTTACATGATCGTATTTTTGTGTATAAAAACAAAACGGTGGTCTTGTAATGAAAGCTATCACCTTAGAGCCGATTTCTCGTATTGAAGGTGAAATCAACTTACCTGGTTCGAAAAGTTTATCGAACCGAGCATTATTATTAGCGGCATTAGCTAAAGGCACCACAACGGTCACTAACCTGTTAGACAGTGATGATATTCGTCATATGTTAAACGCCCTTAAAGCGTTAGGGGTGAATTACCAACTTTCTGAAGATAAAACTTGCTGTGAAGTTGAAGGCTTAGGTGGTGCATTTCAAGTTGAAAATGGCTTATCACTTTTTCTTGGCAATGCTGGTACGGCCATGCGTCCTTTGACGGCTGCACTTTGTTTAAAAGGCAAAACTGAAGGCGAAGTCATTTTGACTGGTGAGCCACGTATGAAAGAGCGCCCAATCAAACATTTGGTTGATGCGCTTCTTCAAGCGGGTGCCGATGTTCGTTATTTAGAAAATGACGGCTACCCTCCACTTGCAATTCGCAATCAAGGGATTAAAGGTGGCGTAGTTGAAATTGACGGTTCAATTTCTTCTCAATTTTTGACCGCACTTTTAATGGCTGCTCCGCTTGCTGAGGGCGATTTAGATATCCATATTGTGGGTGATTTAGTCTCAAAACCTTATATTGATATCACCCTCGCGATGATGAAAGATTTTGGTGTTTCGGTTGAAAATCAAGATTATCAAGTGTTTAAGGTGAAAGGTAACCAATCCTATGTGTCACCGGGCAAATACATGGTGGAAGGTGATGCTTCATCTGCTTCTTATTTCCTCGCCGCTGCCGCAATTAAAGGCAACGTAAAAGTGACGGGAATTAGCAAACATTCCATTCAAGGCGACCGTCTATTTGCCGATGTGCTAGAAAAAATGGGTGCAAAAATCACTTGGAGTGAAGATTTTATTCAGGCAGAACAAGCTGAGCTCCATGGCATTGATATGGATATGAACCACATTCCTGATGCAGCCATGACGATTGCCACAACTGCCTTATTTGCAAAGGGTGAAACCGTTATTCGCAATATTTATAACTGGCGTGTGAAAGAAACTGATCGCCTTGCTGCAATGGCTGCTGAGTTACGAAAAGTCGGTGCGGAAGTTGAAGAAGGTGAAGATTTTATTCGAATTCAACCGCTTGCCCTTTCTCAATTTAAACATGCCGAAATTGAGACCTATAACGATCATCGTATGGCAATGTGCTTTGCTCTAATTGCATTGTCGGATACCCCCGTCACGATTTTAGATCCAAAATGTACGGCTAAAACGTTCCCAACATTCTTCGATGAATTTGAGAAATTAAGTATTCGAAAGTAATTGCTAAAATAACAAAAGGCGAACAAATTGATGTTCGCCTTTTTCTTTTTTAAAACACCGTCAAAAATGACCGCACTTTTCAACTACTCTGCTGAAGTTGGGATTTTATGGCGAATCATCCAATAGATACTCAAAGCAAGTAAGGCACAGATTAGAATAACGAAGGATGTTGAATAGAAAATATTGCCGATACCCACTAACGGAGATACTACACCACCTAAAAAGAAAGGTGCAAAACCTAACAAAGCGGATGCACTGCCTGCATATTGGCGCTCACTTTCCATGGCTAAAGAAGAAATAGCTGGGAAAGTAATACCCATTAATAACAACATTGCAAAGAAACCGATTTCAATAAATAACCAGTAAGGCTGAATAATCAATACCGCAATGGTATAAAGTGCAGCAACCACAAAAGCAAAAACACCAATAGCTAAAGCCTGACGATTTGGCAATTTACCGCCAATATTTGCTCCAATGACTAACGCTGCCCCATTTGCACCAAAACATAAACTAAAGATAAATGCACTCAACCCATAGAAGCTTTGGAAAATAAATGGCGAAGCCGCAATATAGGCAAACATGGAACCAAGCAAGAAACTTTGAATTCCTACATAGCTCATAAATAAGCGATTTTTGATAATCACACCAAAAGTCAAAAAGGTGGAAAATATTGAACCTTGTAAGCGATTTTCGACACTTAAGCTTTCTTTTAGACGGAAGCTGAAAATCAAAACAATCACACCAATCAATGCAAGGAAAACAAATACACCTTTCCAACTGATGTATTCCAACAATAAACTACCAAGGATTGGTGAAATAATTGGCGCGAGTCCATTAATTGTCATTAATAAACCAAAGAAACGTGTCATTTCACGCCCACGATAAAGATCCGTTGCAACCGCACGAGAAATAACAACACTTCCTGCCGAAGAAAGTCCTTGAATCACACGCAAAACAATCATCGTTTCAATATTTGGTGAAAACACAATTAAAACCGTACTGATGATATAAATGACTAATGAAATAATAAGCGGTTTTTTTCGACCAAATTTATCACTGAGTGGCCCAAGAAGTAACTGTCCTAGCGCTAAACCAATCATGGCTGTGGTAAGCGTAAGCTGTGTCATTGAGGCATTCGTTTCAAAAAAGCTCGCGAGTTGTGGCAGTGAAGGTAAATAAAGATCCACTACAAATGGTCCAAATGCAGAAAGGACGCCGAGTAATAAAACAAGAAAAAGTTTTGAATTTGCTTTCGCCATGAAAATCCTCAAGAAAAATAAAAATCGAAATAAAAATGAAAGGGCAGATTTTAACCTATATCCGTACAATTAATAAACAAAAAAGCACCGATTATTCGGTGCTTTTGCTCATTACTTCTGAATAGAAGATAAAAATTCTTTGCGAGTTTCGCGATCTTCTAAAAAGACCCCGCCATAGGCTGATGTCACAGTATAACTGTGGGTATCTTTTACCCCGCGAGCTTTCACACAGAAATGTGTCGCTTTCACATAAACTGCCACATCATCGGTTTCTAAAATGGTTTGAAATGCCGTTAAAAGCTGTTCGGTTAAACGCTCTTGCACTTGCGGACGCTGCGCAAAAAACGCCACAATGCGATTGATTTTAGACAAGCCAATCACCCAATCTTTGGGATAATATGCCATAGCAACATTGCCATCAATTGTCACAAAATGGTGTTCGCAAGTACTGGTTAAGGTGATGTCATTCACTTGCACCATTTCGCTCACTTTCATTTGGTTTTTGATTTTTGTCATTTTCGGGAAATTGGCATAATCCATTCCACTGAAAATTTCATCAATAAACATTTTGGCTAAGCGATTTGGTGTTTCTTCTAGGCTATCATCACGTAGATCTAACCCAATCAATTTCATCACTTCACGCATATGCGAAGCTATCGCCTCACGGCGCTCATCTTTACATTGAGTCGGATCAATCATTGGGGTTTCGATGCCTTTGGCTACCAAGGCTCGGCGGACATTTTCCGCATCAGGTGAAATCGCGTTCATTCACTTTCCATTTATAAAAAAATAATGCGGCATTTTAGCAAAAGATGAATTATTCGTAAAATGCGAAAAATCACCCTAATTTATTAATTTCCTTCATATTGTATTTCGGGCTACAATATATCCACTTTTATTTCGCTCAACCCAAAGGATTGATTATGTTGCCACTTGAAGATGCCTTGGCGCAAATGCTCCACCAACTTCCCTTCCCTACAAAAACTGAAACACTGGCTTTAACTGAAGCCGCTGATCGTGTCTGTGCGGAAGATGTGATTTCTCCGATTAACGTACCATCTTTTGATAACTCTGCGATGGATGGTTATGCAGTTCGTTTAGCCGATTTACAGCAATCCATGACGCTTTCTGTTGCGGGAAAATCCTTTGCGGGTAATCCGTTTCAAGGGGAATGGGGAGCACAAAGTGCGGTCAGAATTATGACGGGTGCAATGATTCCTGAAGGTGCCGATGCGGTGGTTATGCAAGAAGAGGTCACCGTCAATGAAGATGGTACAGTTACCTTTTCTGCCTTACCTAAAGCCAATCAGAATATTCGCCGTATTGGTGAAGATGTAAAAAAAGGTGATGTGGTATTACATCAAGGCGATGAGTTAAATGCCGTATCTTTACCTTTACTTGCTTCATTAGGCATCGATGAAGTTAAAGCTTACCCACGATTAAAAGTGGCCGTGCTTTCAACCGGTGACGAATTAGTCCCTGTCGGTCAACCGTTACAAGCAGGACAAATTTACGATACCAACCGTTTCACCGTGAAATTAATGCTAGAAAAATTAAATTGTGATGTACTCGATTTCGGTATTCTACCGGATAACCAAGCAGAATTTGAAGCCGCTTTTGTGAAAGCACAAGCTCAAGCTGATCTGGTTATCACAAGCGGTGGCGTTTCGGTGGGTGAAGCTGACTTCACGAAAACTGTGTTAGAAAAAGTCGGTCAGGTGAATTTCTGGAAAATTGCGATGAAACCCGGCAAACCATTTGCATTTGGTAAATTAGAAAATGCTTGGTTCTGCGGTTTACCTGGCAATCCGGTTTCTGCATTAGTGACATTCTATCAATTGGTTCAACCGGCTATTGCCAAATTAAGCGGTAAAAAACACCCGAAAAAACAACCGCACTTCCAAGCGATTGCCCAAACCAATTTGAAAAAATCACCAGGACGTTTAGATTTCCAACGTGGTTTCTATCAAATTAATGAAAATGGTCAACTTGAAGTGCAACCAGTGGGTTTCCAAGGTTCACATTTATTCAGTTCTTTTGTGAAAAGTAACTGTTTTATTCGCCTCGAAAAAGATCGCGGCAATGTCGCTGCGGGCGAAATCGTCACCATTGAACCGTTTAATCACCTATTGGGGCAATAATGGCTGAATTAAGCTACGAAGAAGAACTGCGTTATAACCGCCAAATCATCTTAAAAGCGGTTGATTTTGACGGACAAGAAAAGCTGAAAGACAGCCGAATGTTAATTGTCGGTCTGGGTGGTTTAGGCTGTGCGGCAAGTCAATATCTTGCAGCAGCTGGCGTGGGTCATTTAACTTTATTGGATTTTGACACCGTATCGCTTTCTAATTTGCAACGTCAGGTATTACATACCGATAGCCGATTAAATATGCCTAAAGTGGAATCGGCAAAAATTGCGTTACAACAGATTAATCCTCATGTCGAAATTGAAACCATCAATGCACAACTTTCCGAAGAAAAACTCGCGGAAATCATACCGCACTTTGATGTGATATTAGATTGTACCGATAACGTGGATATTCGTAATGCGCTCGATCGTGGTTGTGAGAAAGCGAAGATCCCGCTAATTTCAGGTGCGGCGATTCGTTTAGAAGGGCAAGTATCCGTCTTTACTTACGAACCCAATACTCCAACCTATCGCCAACTTAGCCAACTTTTTGGGCAAAATGTTTTAAGTTGTGTAGAAGCAGGCGTACTGGCGCCAATTGTGGGTGTTGTTGGCTCTATTCAAGCCTTAGAAGCCATCAAAGTGCGGTTAAAAATCGGTTCAAATTTATGTGGACGTTTATTGTTAATCGATGGATTAACCATGCGTGTCCGAGAAATGAAATTGCCCGTTTAAGTTTTCTCTTAACATTTAGGCAGACAGAAAGTTTGTCTAAACAAATCATTATTATGACTTAGTATTAAAACAACGTATGGGTAATATTATCTTTGAATGTTTTTTCCGTTTATTTTTTGAAGGGTTATTTGAATTTCTATTCAATAAATATTCCAAATTAAGTTGGGGATTATGGTGTACATTTTCCCTACTATTTGGTTTCTATTTCTTTGCTTTCCTTAATATGGACAAATCTGCTTGGGTAATTTGTTTATTAGCTATTCTAGCTGGTGGACTTACGATGCTTATTACCCTAGCCTTCGTTTTTTTAATTGAAAAATTGATATTGAGGAAAAAATAAGTGCTATAGATTGACTTTATTCTCTCATATTAAAACTCAAAATTACCCACAAATAATTATCCATCCCCTCGTGCATTACCCAAAAACAAATGCTATTATCTTGCTCGACAATTCATTTGTCTTATATCGCAAGTTTTGTGTATAGGAAAATGGCAGACACTTCAAAAATCTCTTCATTTTATACCACACTTGCAAATTATCATTTCATCAGTTTAAGGATTAACTCTCTCATGAAAGAGATTTTGCAACAATTTAAACAAAATTATTTGATTAAATACTGGAATCCTGTCGCGGCAGTCATTGCAGCGGGGCTTATTTCAGCTTATTACTTTGGGGTAACCGGCACTTATTGGGCGGTTACGGGGGAATTTACACGTTGGGGCGGTCATGCTTTGCAAGCTCTAGGTGTCGATGTGTCTGACTGGAGCTACTATAAAATTATCGGCATGCAAGGCACGATCTTCACCCGTATTGATGGCGTGATGATTTTAGGTATGTTCGCGGGTTGCATTTCGGCTGCACTTTGGGCAAACAACGTAAAATGGCGTAATCAACCGCACAAACGTCGTATTATTCAAGCCCTCATTGGTGGTGCATTAGCCGGTTTTGGTGCTCGTTTAGCTATGGGGTGTAACCTTGCCTCTCTCTTCACGGGTATTCCTCAATTTTCTGTTCACGCTTGGTTCTTCACTATTGCCACTGCCATTGGTACTTATGCTGGGGTAAAAGTCACCTTACTTCCGATGTTTCGCGTGAAATTAGAATTGAAAAAAGGCGCGGCAAAATTACAAGAAACCGATCCAAAACAAGCGAATCGTCGTTTTTGGATTGGTATGGTGGTCTTTTTTGCTTACCTGATTGCTTCACTTTATGTGATGACAAACTCCATCAAACTTGGTTTTGCGATGCTTTGTGGGTTAGCTTTCGGCTTATTAATTGAACGTGCTCAAATCTGCTTTACATCTGCTTTCCGTGATTTATGGGTAACGGGCCGTGCTTATATGGCAAAAGCCATCATTTTCGGTATTATCGTGGGTACGCTTGGCGTATTCAGCTACATTCAATTAGGCGTACCTGCAAAAATCATGTGGGCGGGTCCAAATGCAATTATTGGTGGTTTATTATTTGGCTTCGGTATTGTGTTAGCCGGCGGATGTGAAACCGGTTGGATGTATCGTTCAATGGAAGGTCAAGTTCACTTTATGTGGGTAGGCGTGGGTAATGTTGTTGGTTCAACCTATTTAGCCTACGCATGGGACGATCTTGCCCCTGTGCTTGCGTTAGATTACGAAAAACTTAACTTATTGAAATCCTTTGGCCCTGTTGGCGGTTTATTAGTGAATTACGGCTTGCTTATTCTCTGCTTAATCGCTGTCGTTTGGTGGGAACGCCACTTCTTGAAAAAAGCCAAAGCAAAAATTGCGGCAGTGAATCCACAAGCTTGTGGCTGCTAATTAAATATTAACGAATTCATTCCAAAAAAGAGGACATTATTATGGCATTTACTGTTGTTCAAAAATTAGATAAAGATCCAAAAGACATCACCCCAGATTACACGTTAGATACGCTAGGTGAACCTTGCCCGTATCCAGCAATCGTGATGCTCGAAACCATGCCACAATTACAAAAAGGCGAAATTTTAGAGCTATTAAGTGACTGCGCCCAATCCATCAACAACATTCCTGTTGATACTAAAAATCACGGTTACACACTATTAAGCGTAGAACAAGATGGCACTAAATTACGCTATTTGATTCAACGTTAATGTAAAAAGTGCGGTCAAAATTGACCGCACTTTTATATTTAATAGAAAGAAAAATCGAGAAATAAACGAAAGTTGTAATACCCAATACTTACTTCCAAGGTTTTGCATCAGGTTTGCTATGTTTTTTTCGCCATTGGATACATATTGGACTATCCCACATTAGTCTTTCTTCACAAACTGGACCGCCTTCTAGATACCAACCTTTTTTCTCTAAACAAAGATTCACTTCTGGATTAACACTTTCACCGGTAACAAAATCCATACCACAATCCGACATATCTTTTTTTCTTCTATCAAGAAATTTAGTTAAAACATCAGGATCTGAATCAGGAAATAATGTATCTGCATTATGTAAGCGCCAATGATCATGTGGTGGTGGAGGCTGAAATCCTCCAAAAGAACAACCAAACAAAGTTAGAGATAATAATAGTGGTAATGTAAATCTCATCTTATCGTTTCCTCGCCTATTTTGATTTTAGAAAGTTAGTGTATCACTTCTTAAAGTTAGGTTATTTAATCATATAAGCACTAAAAAACATATAAAAAAACCGCACTTTAATCTCTCAAAGTGCGGTCAGTTTTACTTCAGTTTTTTGCTTATTTGTTTAATGCAGTAAGAATGTCATCAACACGTTCTTTTGCATCACCAAAGAGCATTTGAGTGTTTTCTTTGAAGAATAATGGGTTTTGAACGCCTGCGTAACCTACCGCCATCGAGCGTTTGAATACGATAACGTTTTGAGCTTTCCATACTTCTAACACCGGCATACCTGCGATTGGGCTGTTTGGATCTTCCATCGCCGCTGGGTTTACAGTGTCGTTTGCACCGATAACCAATACCACATCAGTATCCGCAAAATCATCATTGATTTCATCCATTTCAAGCACGATGTCATAAGGCACTTTCGCTTCCGCTAAAAGTACATTCATATGACCCGGTAAACGACCTGCAACAGGATGAATACCAAAACGCACGTTAATGCCACGTTCACGCAATTTCGCCGTAATTTCAGCCACTGGATATTGCGCTTGTGCTACTGCCATACCATATCCTGGTGTGATAATCACAGAGCTTGCATTTTTGAGTAATTCAGCCACTTCTTCTGCAGTTGTTTCACGGTGTTCACCTTGTTCTTCATCAGAAGACACTTGAACATCATTACCAAAACCACCTGCGATAACACTGATAAATGAGCGGTTCATCGCTTTACACATAATGTAAGAAAGAATCGCACCAGAAGAACCCACTAATGCACCGGTAACGATAAGCAAGTCATTGCTTAGCATGAAACCTGCTGCAGCCGCTGCCCAACCAGAATAAGAGTTAAGCATTGAAACCACAACCGGCATATCCGCACCACCGATAGATGCCACTAAGTGCCAGCCGAATGCAAGTGCAATCACGGTCATGAGTAACACTGGGAAGATATTATCTGGGTTGTTTAAGAATGCCACCATCAAGAAAGCTGAAACCACTAATGCCGCTAAATTTAATTTATGGCGATGTGGCAACATTAACGCTTTTGAATTGATTTTGCCGCTTAATTTACCGAATGCTACGATAGAACCCGTGAATGTTACCGCACCGATGAAGATCCCTAAGAATACTTCAACGTTATGGATATTCATTAACACAGGATCAGTTTCGTGTGTTAAGCCGTAGCTGTTAAAGCCTACGAGCACTGCTGCTAAACCTACAAAGCTGTGAAGGATCGCAACGAGTTCAGGCATTTCAGTCATTTCAACTTTTAATGCACGTTGAACACCGATCACGCCACCGATGATCATCGCAATGATGATCCATAATGTGCCTTCAGATTGCGGGCCGAAAATGGTTGCAACAAGGGCAATTGTCATACCGACAATACCATACCAACAACCAGCTTTTGCCGTTTCATGTTTAGAAAGACCGGCTAAGCTCATAATGAAAAGTAATGCAGCGATAATATAGGCTGCTTGTACTAAACCTTCAGACATCGTCTTCTCCTTAACCTTTTCTAAACATCGCCAACATACGTTGAGTTACACGGAAACCACCAAAGATGTTGATGCTTGCCACCAAGATTGCCACAAAGGCTAATGCATCAATAAAGAAGTTGCCTGTTGGTTGTCTAATTTGCAGTAATGCACCCACAATGATGATACCTGAAATCGCATTGGTTACCGCCATAAGTGGGGTGTGTAAAGCGTGGCTGACGTTCCAAACCACGTAGTAACCGACTACACAAGCCAATACGAATACGGTGAAGTGAGAAAGGAATGCCGCTGGTGCCACAGACGCAAGCCAGAGGAATAATACACCTACACCCGCCATCACACCGTATTTGATGCGAGGATCAGCCGGTTTTTCTTCCTCTTTTTTAACCGCACTTTGTGCCGCTTTCGCTTCTTGTTTTGGTTGTGCTGATACTTGGATTTGCGCTGGTGGAATTTCTTCCCCATCACGTACTACGGTCACACCACGTAATACCACATCGTCAAAATCAATATTGATCTTACCGTCTTTTTCTTTACAAAGTAGTTTTAATAAATTAACTAAGTTTGTACCGTAAAGTTGGGAAGATTGCGTTGGTAAACGACTTGGAAAATCGGTATAACCAATGATTTTCACTTGGTTTTCAGTAGTGACGACTTTACCTGCTTCAGTGTAAGCACAGTTACCGCCTGTTGCAGCCGCTAAGTCCACCACCACAGAACCTGGTTTCATGGAATCAACCATTTCTTTTGTGATTAAGCGTGGGGCTGGTTTACCTGGAATCGCCGCAGTGGTAATAATGATATCCACTTCTTTTGCTTGTTCAGCATAAAGCTCCATCGCGCGACGGTTAAATTCTTCTGACATCACTTTCGCGTAACCATCGCCGCTACCGCCTTCTTCTTTGAAATCAATTTCTAAGAAAGACGCTCCCATACTTTGTACTTGTTCTTTTACTTCAGGACGAGAGTCAAAAGCTCGTACAATCGCACCAAGGCTATTAGCCGCACCAATCGCGGCAAGACCTGCTACACCTGCACCAATGACTAACACTTTTGCCGGTGGCACTTTACCTGCTGCAGTAATTTGTCCAGTGAAGAAACTACCAAACTCATGAGCTGCTTCAATCACCGCACGATAACCAGAAATATTCGCCATAGAGCTTAATGCGTCAAGCGCTTGCGCACGGGAAATACGTGGCACAGAATCCATCGCTAATACATTAATTTTTTTCGACGTGAGTTTTTTCATTAAATCCGGATTTTGTGCGCGCCAAATGAAGCTCACAAGTGTTGCACCTTCCTTCATTTGATCAATTTCTGCATCCGTTGGTGGATTCACTTTAAAAATCACATCCGAATGCCACACTTCTGAACTTGAGCCAATTTTTGCGCCGGCGTCGATAAATGCTTGGTCTTCAAAACTTGCTTTGAATCCCGCATCGTGTTCTACGATGACGTCAAAGCCCAGTTTTAAGATCTGCTGAACCGTTTTTGGCGTTGCCGCCACACGATTTTCGCTCTCAAGCAGTTCTCTAGGTACACCAATTAACATAAATGTTTCCCTCTGGTTGATGAAATTTCAGACAAACTCACGCCTGTCCCTGTCTCTTAAATGACAAAAAGTCATGCAACGATAAATGTATCACTTATTGCGATTGTTTGGGGAAATTTTTTAACTGGTTTTACAAGATATTGTGATAGGGATCACAAAAGTGTGGATATGAAAATATCGTATGCAGAATTGCTCACTTAACCCAATGATTATTCCTGAGAAAGCGATGAATTAAAATAACGGAAAAACTGACCGCACTTAAATAAAAGGAACAAAAAAGCCCGATATGATTTATCGGGCTGCATGCTTAATTTGTTCCACCAACGGTGATTTCATCAATTTTCAAGGCGGGTTGCCCAACACCGACCGGTACACTTTGGCCATCTTTGCCACAAACACCGATACCAAGATCTAAGTCAGTTTCATCCGCGACCATAGAGACTTTTTGCATCACATCGATACCGCTACCAATCAACGTTGCACCTTTAACCGGTTTGGTGATTTTGCCTTTTTCAATAAGATAAGCTTCAGATGTCGAGAACACAAATTTACCTGAGGTGATATCCACTTGCCCACCACCGAAGTGCGGTGCATAAATACCGCGATCCACAGAAGCGATTAAATCATCAAATTTACTTTGACCAGCCAACATATAGGTATTCGTCATTCGCGGCATTGGCAGATGTGCATAAGATTCACGACGACCATTTCCTGTTGGTTTCACGCCCATTAATCGTGCATTGAGTTTATCTTGCATGTAGCCTTGCAAAATCCCGTCTTTGATTAAAACGTTACATTGGCTTGGCACGCCTTCATCATCAATGGTTAAAGAACCACGTCGGTTTTGTAATGTACCGTCATCCACAATCGTACATAATGGTGACGTCACTAACTCACCAATTTTACCCGTAAATAAGGAACTTTCTTTGCGGTTGAAATCCCCTTCCAAACCGTGTCCTACTGCTTCATGAAGCAACACACCTGGCCAACCAGCCCCTAATACCACAGGCATTAATCCTGCTGGCGCTGCGACTGCACTTAGATTAACAAGGGCTTGACGAACTGCTTCCTTTGCAAAATTAACGGCACGAATGTCCCCATTTACTACTTCAAAGAACCAATCTAAGCCAAAGCGGCCACCTGAACCACAACTACCCCGCTCACGTTTACCATCTTCTTCCACGAGAACCGAAATGGATAAACGCACAAGTGGACGGATATCTGCAGCAAGTGTGCCATCTGTTGCGACCACTAACACTTCTTCATAAATCGAACTTAATGCGGCGGAAACATGTGTAACACGAGGATCTTCAGCTCGTGCGGTTCGATCCACAAGGTGTAATAATTCGATCTTTTTCTCTTTGCTTAAACTTTCCAACGGATTAATCGCTGCATAACGCTGAACCGCATTCACCGCATTAAATGCTTGAGGCGAAATTAAATTGCCTTCTTTAATTTGTGCGATACCTTTTACGGCCTCTGCACATTGTTGTAATGACGCTAAGTTAATTTGATCGGAATACGCAAAGCCTGTTTTCTCGCCAGAAACTGCGCGCACACCAACACCACGATCAATATGGAAGCCACCTTCTTTAATAATACTGTCTTCTAATACCCAGCTTTCATCTTGGCTTAATTGAAAATAAAGATCCGCATAATCAATATGACGATGCGACATCACATCAAAAATATTAAGCAATGATTGATGCGATAAATTGCTTGGTGCAAGTAAGGTATCTGAAACCTGTTTTAACATTTGTTCTCCGAAATTAATCAAATTCTGTTTTCATTCCTCTTACTAAAGAGGACTATTTCTTAAAAATTAGTCTAAATTATCCAATCCAAATTGGTATAACGCATTTTTCTTATAACCATAAAGTTCTGCCACAATCGCTGCGGCTTTTTTTAAAGGTAATTCTTTAGCTATCAAAGTGAGCGCTTTAATTGCTTGTGGTGCAAATTCGTCGCTATCTTCTGATTTTGGTTTACCTTCCACGATTAACACCATCTCACCTTTTGTTCGATTCGGATCTTCACTTAACCATTGACGAAGATCACTTAATTTATCCCCTGCAATGGTTTCCCATGTTTTCGTAATTTCACGGGCAAGTACTACATAGCGTTCGCCACCTAATACATCTTGCATATCGGCAAGGGTATCTAAAATGCGGTGGGTTGATTCATAGAAGATTAAAGTGCGGTCTTCTTCCGCAATATTTTCTAACTTATCTTTACGCGCCTTGGTTTTGGCTGGTAAAAAGCCTTCAAAACAAAAACGGTCTGATGCAATACCCGATGCGCATAATGCCGTAATTGCCGCACAAGCACCGGGTAGTGGCACCACTTTAATGCCTGCCTCACGACATTGACGCACCAAATGAAAACCTGGATCGCTAATTAAAGGGGTTCCCGCATCTGAAATTAATGCAATATTGGTGCCTTGTTTTAACTTTTCGACCAACACATGTGCTTTTTCTTGTTCATTGTGATCATGCAAGGCGAAAAAAGGCTTTTTGATACCATAATGACTGAGCAATAAACCACTGTGGCGCGTGTCTTCCGCGGCAATTAAATCCACTTGTGAAAAGGTCTCTAAAGCACGTTGTGTAATATCTTGTAAATTCCCGATTGGCGTGGCGACAATATATAAAATTCCGGTTAAATCATTCATTTTTGTTTGCTTTTACATTGTGAGATAAGTAAGATCGCCCATTATTGATTTATTCATTATGGAGCGAATATGTCTATTCTATTACAAGGCGGTCGTTTTAAAAAACGTTTAATGCCGATTTTATTGTCTGTTGCGTTAGCAGGTTGTTCTAACTTATTTGGCAGCAGCTTTACCCAAACATTACAACGTGATGCCAATGCAAGTTCTGAATTTTATATGAACAAATTAGGGCAAACACAGGATAAAGAAGATCAACAAACATACAAACTCTTAGCTGCTCGTGTATTAATTTCTGAAAATAAAGTACCTCAAGCGGAAGAGTTATTAACGGAGTTAGTTGACTTAAACGAAGCACAACAATTAGATCGTACGTTAATTGAAGCTCGCATTGCCGCAGCAAAAGGTAATAATGATGTGGCTGAAGGTAAATTACGTGCACTCGATCTGACTAAATTAAGTCCATCACAAAAATCTCGTTATTACGAAACCTTTGCTCAAACAGCTGAAAATCGTAAAGACGTGATTGAAGCGGTGAAAGCGCGTATCAAAATGGATGAAAACTTAACAGACATGCAACGTCGTAAAGATAATGTTGATAAAACGTGGTCGTTACTTCGTTCTGCGAATACTGCTGTTATCAATAATGCCTCTGATGAAGGTAGCGTGGCATTAGGCGGTTGGCTCACCTTGATTAAAGCTTATAACGACAACATCCGTCAGCCAGTACAATTAAGCCAAGCGTTACAAAGTTGGAAATCCGCTTATCCAAACCACGTTGCGGCAACCTTTTTCCCTAAAGAGCTAGAAAGCTTGTTGAATTTCCAACAAACGAATTTAGCTCAAATTGGTTTAGTCTTACCTTTAAGCGGCGATGGCCAAATTTTAGGTACAACTATCCAATCAGGTTTTAACGATGCAAAAGGTGATTCAACAATTCCAGTACAAGTGTTTGACTCATCAACTACCCCGATTAATGACATTATTGCACAGGCAAAAGCATCGGGTATTAAAGCATTAGTGGGTCCATTACTTAAACAAAACGTCGATGCCATCATTGCGAATCCTAGCGCAGTACAAGGCATGGATGTGCTCACATTAAATGCGACAGCAAATACTCAAGCAATTAACCAAGTCTGTTATTACGGTTTATCTCCAGAAGATGAAGCAGAGTCTGCGGCGAACAAAATGTGGAAAGATGGTATTCGCAATCCAATCGTTGCAATGCCGCAAAATGATTTAGGGCAACGTGTTGGTAATGCTTTCAACGTACGTTGGCAACGTTTAGCGGGTACAGATGCGAATATTCGCTACTATAACTTACCGGCTGATATTACCTACTTCTTCCAAGGTGCGCCGCAAGATACAAGTGCACTTTATGTCATCTCTTCACCAGATGAATTGGCTGAGATCAAAGGTTATTTAGATACCAGCAATCCGAATGTCCGTATTTATGCAAGCTCCCGTTCTAACGCGGCAAGCAATACACCAGAATACTATGCGAAAATGAATGGCGTCCAATTTAGTGATATACCATTCTTTAAACAAAGCGATTCTTCACAATATCAAAAAGTGGCCGGCTCAACCGGTGGTGAATTCCAATTAATGCGTTTATATGCAATGGGTTCTGATGCATGGTTACTCATCAATCACTTTAATGAATTACGCCAAGTGCCAGGTTACACCTTAAGTGGTTTAACCGGTCAGCTTAGCGCGGATTCAAACTGTGATGTAGATCGCGATATGACATGGTATCAAGTACAAGATGGTAACGTGGTAGCGGTTGCGAACTAATCCATGTTTTCATTAAAACGTCAACAAGGGGCGGGCTTTGAACATCAAGCCCGCCTTTTCTTAGAGTCTAAAGGTCTCAAATTCATCGCAGCAAATCAACATTTCAAATGCGGTGAATTAGATCTCGTTATGCAAGACGGGCAAACCATTGTGTTTGTTGAAGTACGCCAACGCTCCAACTCAGCATTTGGATCTGCTGTTGAAAGTGTAGATTGGCAAAAGCAACAAAAATGGCTAAATGCCGCAAATTTGTGGCTTGCCAAACGTAACCTAAGCCTCGAAGATGCGGATTGTCGTTTTGATCTTATCGCCTTTGGAAAAACCGCCAGTGATATCCAATGGATTCCTAATTTTCTCGATTAATGGCTTTTTATAATGTTACAAAAAGTAAAAGATATTTATAGCGAAAGTATTCAAATTCAAATTGCTGCGTCTAGCATGCTGTCGGAAAATATTGCTAACGCTACCCAAATGGTGATGCAATGTTTGCTAGGCGGCAATAAAGTGATCGCTTGTGGCGTCTCTCGATCTTATTCCAATGCGCAGTTTCTCGTATCTAACTTGCTTAATCGATATGATTTAGCAAGACCGAGTTTTCCCTCTGTGCTCTTGAGTTTAGAAAGTGCGGTGGGTTCTTCTCTTGTTTTTGAACACTCGCCTGAAGAATTGTATTGTCACCAATTTAATGCTGTTGCCAAACCAGGTGACTTACTTATCGCTTTTGCACCTTTGGGAACAGAGAAAATTGTGCTAAACACTATTTCTCATGCAGTAAATAAAGAAGTTAATGTCATTGCACTCACTGGCTCTAATAACGACGCCATTCAAGGAATTTTAGCTGATAGTGATTTAGAAATATCGATTCCGGCAACCAAAGAAAGTCGAGTCCTAGAAAACCATCTTTTTGTTATCAATGCCCTTTGTGAATTAGTTGACCATACCTTGTTCCCAAGTGCTTGACAGCAAAATAAATCAATTTCAAACTAGTAGTAATTTAATCTCAAAAATCTTTCTATCAGCCAAAAACAGCGTGTCGCTTTGGCACGCGCGCTGATTTTAGAACCTGAAATAATTATTATAGATGATGCACTTGGTAATTTAGATGCCTCGGTGCGCATTCAATTACTAAATTTAACCCTTGATCTGCAGCAACGTTTAGACATCTCTTACATTTATGTAGGCCAAGACCTCGGCGTGATTAAACATATTGCAGACACAGTCATCGTGATGGATAAAGGGAAAATGATAAAGAGCGGTACGCCTAAAACGCTATTTACCGATCCTCAAACAGATGTAACTGGTCGTTTAGTGGAAAGTTATTTTGGCAAAATTTTAGATGAAACTGCTTGGGTAAAAGACAAAAACACTCCCTAAGGAGAGAAAAAATGAACACACGTCCCTTTTATTTCGGACTTATATTTATCGCGATTATCGCTATACTTGCTAACTATTTAGGAAACACTGATTTTTCCCATCATTATCATATCAGTGCTTTAATTATTGCCATTTTGCTGGGAATGGCAATCGGCAATACCATTTATCCGCAATTTTCAACACAAGTGGAAAAAGGCGTGTTATTTGCGAAAGGCACGCTTCTTCGCACTGGCATTGTGCTGTATGGTTTTCGCCTCACTTTTGGCGATATTGCTGATGTCGGATTAAATGCTGTCGTCACTGATGCAATCATGCTAATTTCAACCTTCTTTTTTACCGCACTTTTAGGCATTCGTTATCTAAAAATGGATAAACAATTGGTTTATCTCACTGGGGCAGGTTGCAGCATTTGCGGTGCAGCAGCAGTGATGGCGGCAGAGCCTGTTACCAAAGCAGAATCCCATAAAGTTTCAGTGGCAATTGCCGTAGTGGTCATTTTCGGGACTCTTGCTATTTTTACTTACCCCTTGTTCTACACGTGGTCACAACATTTAATTAACGCCCATCAATTTGGTATTTATGTTGGTTCTAGTGTACACGAAGTGGCTCAAGTTTATGCGATTGGGGAAAATATTGATCCTATCGTGGCGAATACTGCCGTCATTTCCAAAATGATCCGAGTGATGATGCTTGCACCATTTTTATTAATGCTTTCTTGGTTATTAACACGTAGTAATGGAGTATCAGAAAATACGTCACACAAAATTACAATTCCTTGGTTTGCTGTACTTTTTATTGGCGTTGCGATTTTTAATTCTTTTGATTTATTACCAAAAGAACTCGTGAAATTATTAGTTGAAATCGATTCTTTCTTATTAATTTCAGCGATGGCTGCCCTTGGCTTAACTACGCAAGCAAGCGCAATCAAGAAAGCTGGATTAAAACCTCTGATTTTAGGGATACTGATTTATTTATGGCTAGTGGTTGGTGGATTTTTAGTGAACTATGGAATATCAAAATTAAATGAATGGTGTTCAATTTAGTGATATTCCATTTTTTAAAGAAACCAATTCACCACAATATCAAAAACTCGCTAAAACACCTGGCGGTGAATATCAATTAATGCGTTTATATGCAATGGGGGCGGATGCTTGGTTACTCATCAATCAATTTAATGAATTACGCCAAGTACCAGGATATCGCTTAAGTGGTTTAACTGGTATTTTAAGTGCGGGTACAAATTGTAATGTTGAACGAGATATGACTTGGTATCAATATCAAGATGGTGCAATTGTACCAGTAGCAAACTAATGTTTTCTTTAAAACGTCAACAAGGGGCGAGCTTTGAGCATCAAGCTCGCCTTTTTTTAGAATCAAAAGGCTTAAAATTTATTGCGGCTAATCAAAATTTCAAATGTGGTGAACTTGATCTTATTATGAGTGACAAAGGAACCATCGTTTTTGTTGAAGTTCGCCAGCGTTCTAATAATGCCTTTGGCTCGGCAATAGAAAGCGTAGATTGGCAAAAACAACAAAAATGGTTGGATGCTGCAAATTTATGGCTAATGAAACAAAACATGAGTTTAGAAGATGCCGATTGTCGTTTTGATTTAATCGCCTTTGGCAAAACGCCCCAAGATATTCAATGGATTCCTAATTTTCTCGATTAATGGCTTTTTATGATGTTACAAAAAGTAAAAGATATTTATAGCGAAAGTATTCAAATTCAAATTGCTGCGTCTAGCATGCTTTCGGAAAATATTGCTAACGCCACCCAAATGGTGATGCAATGTTTACTGAGTGGTAATAAAATCATTGCTTGTGGGGTCTCCCGCTCTTATGCTAATGCGCAATTCTTAGTATCAAATCTGCTTAATCGCTATGATTTTGAACGCCCTAGCTTGCCTTCTGTACTACTTAGCCTTGAAAGTGCGGTTGGTTCTTCACTGGTTTTTGATCAACCTACCGATCAACTTTATCAACATCAATTTAACGCTATCGCTAAGCCTGGCGATTTATTGCTCGCCTTTGCCCCTTTAGGAACAGAAAAAGCCGTGCTAAATACGATTTCCAATGCAGTTAATAAAGAAATTCAGGTGATTGCTTTAACGGGTTCAAATAACGATGCGATTCAAGGTGTATTGGCTGAAACTGATTTAGAGATCTCCATTCCAGCCAATAAGGAAACACGTATTTTAGAAAACCATTTATTCGTGATTAACGCACTTTGTGAGCTTATTGATAGCACACTTTTCCCAAGAGCTTGACATTAAAGGATTTTCCAACCAAACTATTTCTAAAATTAATTGACTAACTAATTAACTCACTCATTTATAAAAAGGAGATTAATAATGAAATTGACCCCATTTAAAAAATTAGCCTTCGTCCTAGGCGCATCAATTATGTTACAAGGCTGTGTAGCTGCGGTTGTTGGTGGCGCAGCAGCTGGCGCAAAAGTTGCAACAGATCCTCGCACGATGGGTACGCAAGTCGATGATGAAACTTTAGAAGTAAAAGTTGAAAATGCATTAGATAAAGATGCACAAATTAAATCGGAAGGTCGTGTCCATGCCGTTTCTTATAGCGGACGTGTGTTATTGATTGGTCAAGTACCGAGTGAAGGCGTGAAAGAAACCGCAACCAGTCTTGCAAAAGGCGTGGACGGTGTGAATGATGTCTATAATGAATTACGTGTGGGCAATAAAATTAACTTTGGTCAAATTACCAAAGACAGTTGGATTACCACACAAATTAAATCAAAACTCTTCGTTGGCGATAATGTAAAAGCCACAGATGTGAAAGTGATCACCGAAAATGGTGAAGTATTCTTACTCGGAAACGTCACTCAATCACAAGGTGACTCAGCGGCAGAAATTGCAAGTAAAGTTACTGGTGTTCAAAAAGTCGTCAAAGTATTTAAATACTTGAATTAATTAAACTTTTAAACATTGAAGTGCGGTCAAAAATCATCTCGTTTTTGACCGCACTTTTTTCTTTACAAAGATTTACAAAAAAGATCCTGCTTAAAAAAACATCACTTCGAAAAAAAGTTATTTGTTTTAAATGACTTATCTTTTGTCAATAATGTAAGTAAAAAATTTACTGCTTGAATTCAATTTTAAAACACTCTATCTTGTGCACCGTCATTTTCCACAACACTATATCTTGTGTTTTATTAAATTCATTTCTCTAGTAGGTTTATCTCCCATGAACAAAGGATTAATGGTTACAAAGCGCGATGGTACGCTTGAACAAATCAATTTAGACAAAATTCACCGAGTGATTACTTGGGCGGCTGAAGGCTTGGAAAACGTGTCTGTTTCTCAAGTTGAATTGCGTTCTCATATTCAATTTTATGAAGGCATTCGTACCTCTGATATTCACGAAACGATTATTAAAGCAGCGGCAGACCTAATCAGTAAAGATACCCCGGATTATCAATATCTTGCTGCACGTCTTGCGGTTTTCCATTTACGCAAAAAAGCGTATGGCCATTTTGATCCGCCTCGTTTATACGATCATGTGAAAAAATTAGTGCGCATGGGCAAATACGATCCTGCACTTTTAGCCGACTATACTCGTGAAGAATGGGATGAAATGGATGGGTTTATTGATCACTGGCGTGATATGACCTTTTCTTATGCCGCAGTAAAACAATTAGAAGGAAAATATTTAGTTCAAAACCGTGTAACCGGTGAGATTTATGAATCTGCACAATTCCTTTATTTATTAGTTGCAGCGAGCTTGTTCTCAAAATATCCACAAGAAACCCGTTTGGATTATATTCGTCGTTTCTATGATGCGACCTCAACCTTTAAAATTTCCTTACCTACGCCAATTATGGCGGGGGTTCGTACGCCTACTCGTCAATTCAGCTCTTGCGTATTGATTGAATGTGGTGACAGCTTAGACTCTATCAATGCTACCTCTGCAGCAATCGTGAAATACGTTTCACAACGAGCTGGTATCGGAGTAAATGCAGGTGCAATTCGTGCGTTAGGTAGCCCTATTCGTGGTGGTGAAGCATTCCACACTGGCTGTATTCCATTCTATAAACACTTCCAAAGTGCCGTTAAATCTTGTTCACAAGGTGGCGTACGTGGTGGTGCGGCGACAGTTTACTACCCGATTTGGCACTTAGAAGTTGAAAGCTTATTAGTATTGAAAAATAACCGTGGTGTGGAAGATAACCGTGTGCGTCATATGGACTACGGCGTACAGTTAAATAAATTAATGTATCAACGCTTAATCAAAGGCGCGGATATTACTTTATTCAGCCCTTCAGATGTACCTGGACTTTATGAAGCTTTCTTTGCTGATCAAGATAAATTTGAAGAACTTTACGTGAAATACGAACAGGATCCAAATATCCGCAAACGTGCTGTAAAAGCCGTTGAGTTATTCTCTTTATTAATGCAAGAACGTGCATCAACCGGTCGTATTTATATCCAAAACGTGGATCACTGTAATACCCATTCACCATTTGATCCGCTTGTTGCCCCAGTGCGTCAATCTAACTTATGTTTAGAAATTGCATTACCAACTAAACCATTACAACATTTCCATGATGAAAATGGTGAAATTGCCCTTTGTACACTTTCAGCGTTCAACTTGGGTCAGTTAGATGATTTAGACGAGTTAGATAACTTAGCGGATCTTGCAGTACGTGCATTAGATGCATTACTAGATTACCAAGACTACCCTGTTCCAGCGGCAAAACGCTCTTCATTAGGTCGTCGTTCACTTGGTATTGGTGTAATTAACTATGCGTATTATTTAGCGAAAAATGATGTGCGTTATTCTGATGGTTCAGCGAACGATTTAACTCACCGTACATTTGAAGCGATTCAATACTATCTATTGAAAGCCTCCATGAACTTAGCGAAAGAATTAGGTGCATGCGAATACTTCAATGAAACCAATTACGCGAAAGGTATTTTACCAATCGATACGTATAAGAAAGATATCGATAGCTTAACGCAAGAACCATTACATTATGATTGGGAAACGTTACGTCACGAAATCAAAGAGTTTGGTTTACGTAACTCAACCTTAACTGCATTAATGCCGTCAGAAACCTCTTCACAGATTTCTAACGCAACAAATGGTATCGAACCGCCACGTGGTCATGTAAGTATTAAAGCGTCAAAAGATGGTATCTTAAGACAAGTGGTACCGGATTATGAAAACTTAAGCGATAACTACGAGTTGCTTTGGGATATTCCAAGCAATGATGGTTACTTACACTTAGTGGGTATCATGCAAAAATTCGTGGATCAAGCGATCTCTGCAAATACCAACTACGATCCAAAACGTTTTGAAGACGGTAAAGTACCGATGAAAGTGTTGTTAAAAGATCTTTTAACCGCTTACAAATACGGCTTAAAAACCCTTTACTATCAAAACACCCGTGATGGTGCGGAAGACAGTCAAGAAGATTTAGATGATGGCTGTGCAGGCGGTGCTTGTAAGATTTAATTAATTTTGTGATCCTACTATTACTGTAGGATATGTAAATTAATTAGATCTACTACCTCCAGTAATATGTGGGATAGTTTATTCATCCTTAATCAAAAGGAAAAACTATTATGATGAATAATAATCATCAGAAACCACATTGTGAAAATAACACTTATGTTATTAATAAGTACTATATCCGGGGGAATTCTGTCGTAATAAATAGTGCAGAAAAAGGTAGGGTTATAGAAAAACAAGGTATTTTAAAACACCGTATACTCGCCTTAGTTATTACTATAGCTTCTTCTGTGATTAAGTATTTTTTATAGGATAAACAAAAATGGCATACACCACTTTCTCACAAACCAAAAACGACCAATTAAAAGAGCCTATGTTCTTTGGTCAAAACGTTAACGTTGCGCGTTACGATCAACAAAAATATGAGACGTTTGAAAAGCTCATTGAAAAACAACTTTCCTTCTTCTGGCGTCCGGAAGAAGTGGATGTGTCGCAAGACCGTATCGACTATGCCGCGTTACCTGAGCATGAAAAGCACATTTTCATCAGTAACTTAAAATATCAAACCCTATTAGATTCTATTCAAGGCCGTAGCCCGAACGTCGCATTATTACCGTTAGTGTCTATTCCTGAATTAGAAACTTGGATCGAGACTTGGACCTTCTCAGAAACCATCCACTCTCGTTCTTACACACACATCATTCGTAACATTGTGAACGATCCCTCTATCGTGTTTGATGACATCGTGACGAACGAAGAAATCATCAAACGTGCACGTGACATTTCTTCTTATTACGATGATTTAATCCGTGATAGCCAACTTTACAGCTTGTATGGTGAAGGTACTTACACGGTAGATGGTAAAGAATGTGTGGTGACATTACGCAACTTGAAAAAACAACTTTACCTTTGCTTGATGAGTGTAAACGCACTTGAAGCGATTCGTTTCTATGTATCCTTCGCTTGTTCGTTTGCCTTTGCAGAGCGTCAATTAATGGAAGGTAATGCGAAAATTATTAAATTTATCGCTCGTGATGAAGCCTTACACTTAACCGGTACGCAACACATTTTAAACATTATGGCTGCCGGTCAAGATGATCCTGAAATGGCTGAAATTGCAGAAGAATGTAAACAAGAAGCCTACGATTTATTCTTAGCGGCAGCGGAACAAGAAAAAGAATGGGCGGATTACTTGTTCAAAGATGGGTCAATGATTGGTTTGAACAAAGACATTTTGGTGCAATACGTGGAATATATCACGAATATCCGTATGCAAGCGGTCGGTCTTCCATTGCCATTTGGTGCGCGTTCTAACCCAATTCCATGGATTAACGCATGGCTTGTTTCTGACAACGTACAAGTGGCGCCACAAGAAGTGGAGGTAAGTTCTTATCTTGTTGGTCAAATTGACTCTAAAGTCGATACTAATGATTTCGGTGATTTCGATCTCTAATTAATCATTCTACGCAAAGAGCGGTCAGTATTTTCAGCGTTTAAAACTTCTGAAAAATTGACCGCTCTTTTTATTTGTATGAATATCAAGTCATGATGATAAACGCGTTGATTAAAAAAATAGCACAATTTTGCTTTCCTGCATTTATCACTAACACTTTCCCAATAAAACAGATAACTTCATTAAAAAAGGCTTAACAAAAAACCACGCTATGGGTAGAATAGAAGAAACCTGTTTATTTTCAATAAATCACATTCTAATTACAAACTAGCGAGGTAAAGGATATGTCAGAACAAGAAGTGAAAGAATTAGATCTCAATGGCGAAATGCTCGTTCGCCGTGAAAAATTAGCCGCATTACGTGCAAAAGGTAATGCGTTCCCGAATCAATTCCGTCGTGACTCCCTTGCTCAAGATTTACATGATAAGTACGAAGCCGAAGATGGCGAAGTATTAAAAGACAAAGCGATTGAAGTGGCCGTTGCAGGTCGTATTATGACCCGTCGTGCAATGGGTAAAGCCACCTTTATTACCTTGCAAGATATGAGTGGCAAAATCCAATTATATGTTGCTCGTGATAACCTTCCTGATGGTGTTTATGCTGAAGATGTAAGTAACTGGGATTTAGGTGATATCATTGGGGTAAAAGGGACACTTTTCAAAACCAAAACCAATGAATTAACCATCAAAACAACGGAAGTTCAACTTTTAACTAAAGCACTTCGTCCATTACCAAACAAATTCCATGGTTTAACAGACATGGAAGCACGTTATCGTCAACGTTACTTAGATTTAATTTCTAATGAAGAATCTCGTCGTACTTTTGTGATTCGTTCAAAAGTGGTGGCGGGTATTCGTGAATTCTTTATTTCTAAAGGCTTTATGGAAGTTGAAACCCCTATGCTACAAGTGATTCCAGGCGGTGCATCTGCTCGTCCATTTATCACTCACCACAATGCGTTAGATGTAGATATGTATCTTCGTATTGCACCAGAACTTTACTTAAAACGTTTAGTGGTTGGTGGTTTTGAACGTGTATTCGAATTAAACCGTAACTTCCGTAATGAAGGGGTTTCTGTTCGTCACAACCCAGAATTCACCATGCTTGAATACTACCAAGCTTATGCGGATTATCATGATTTAATGGATAACACCGAAGAATTATTACGCAAACTCGCGATTGATATTCTTGGTACAACCATTGTGAAATACGGAGATTTAGAATTTGACTTCGGCAAACCATTTGAGCGTATTACATTACATGATGCAACCATTAAATACGGTGCAGATAAAGGTATCGTAAAAGAAGATCTTTACGACTTCGATCGTGCAAAGGCAACCGCTGAACGCTTAGGTATCGAAGTACAAAAATCTTGGGGTCTAGGCTCTATCGTGAATGCGATCTTTGAAGAAGTGGCTGAACATCACTTAATTCAACCAACCTTCTTAATGGCACATCCAGCTGAGATTTCACCACTTGCACGCCGTAATGATGAAAATCCAGAAGTAACAGACCGTTTTGAATTATTCATCGGTGGACGTGAAATTGGTAACGGCTTCTCAGAATTAAACGATGCCGAAGACCAAAACGAACGTTTTGATGCACAAGTTGCAGCGAAAGAAGCGGGTGATGATGAAGCGATGTTTAAAGATGATGACTTCGTTGTTGCACTTGAACACGGTTTACCACCAACAGCAGGTGAAGGTTTAGGTATCGACCGCTTAGCAATGCTTTACGCTAACGCCCCATCTATCCGAGATGTGATCCTATTCCCTGCAATGCGTCAAAAATAATTAAATTAAAATAACATAAAAGGAAGTCTACGGACTTCCTTTTTTATTCTGTAAAAGTGCGGTTATTTTTAACCGCACTTTTATGAAAAAAGAGATAACCATCTTAACGATTATCTCTTTTACATTCCAATTTGAAATTATTTACCCCAAACTTCTTCCACGATACTACGGATAAATTCTAGTTTCTTCCATTGTTGTTCTTCTGTCAGGATATTACCCTCTTCTGTTGAAGCAAAACCACATTGTGGACTTAAGCAAAGTTGATTGATATCTACATATTGCGCTGCTTCTTTAATACGAGCAATAATTTCATCACGGTTTTCTAACTCGCCAGATTTAGAGGTAATCAATCCTAATACCACTTGTTGATTTTTAATAAAGCGTAAAGGTTTGAAATCACCAGCACGATCACTGTCATACTCCAAGAAGAAACCATCCACATTACAGTGACCAAATAAGGTTTCTGCGATAGGCTCATAACCACCAGCGGAGAACCAAGTTGAACGGAAATTACCACGACAAATATGCATTGTAATCGCTAAATCTGCTGGTTTCGCTGCCACGATTTTGTTTAACATATACACATAATCTTTGGCGATTTGATCTAAATCTAAACCACGCTCAGTATAGGTTTTACGTTTATCTTCCGCACAAAATTCACCCCAGCTTGTATCATCCAACTGTAAGTTACGACAGCCTAATTTATAAAAGATATTCATCGCATCAATATAAGCATCAGCAATATCATCTAATAACAATTGATTGTTATCTTTATAACGTTCAATCGGCTGATAATCTGTGGCACGTACTGTACAAATTAAATGAAGCATAGACGGAGAAGGAATCGTTAATTTGACTTCAGTCTCCCCTGCTATTTTTTGCAATGAGCGGTAATGTTCAACGAAAGGATGGCTATCTGAAAAACCAATTTTATCCACAATTTTTAACGTTTTTGGACGTACATTATCGTGTTTAAATTGCACTGAGAATTTTTCAGCATCCACTTCTTTCACACCATCTAATGCAGCTAAGAAATCTAAATGCCAAAAAGTACGACGAAATTCACCATCGGTCACGGCATGTAATCCGACATTTTTTTGATGCTCTACCAATTTTGCAATTTCTGTATCTTCAACTTGCGTTAAATCAGCACAAGAAATATCACCACAACTACATTGATAACGAGCCTGTTTTAAAGCCTCTGGGCGTAAAAAACTGCCTACAATATCAAAACGATATGGCGCAGAAGTACGAATAGTGGCATTTGGAAAAAGTTTACTCATTTTGCTTTCCTATATTTAATTAATTCTAAGATAGACTGAGTGTAACAAAATTAACGTCCTCATTAAAGATTTAGACGTCTAGATGGATGTGAATTTTATTGTGATTTTATATGAATGGAATTGATATAAAATTTAAAAAGAAAAGTGCGGTTAATATTCCTGATAATTTTGGGTATTCGGATTTTATGGTGGAAAAGGGCTTATAAATCACCCTTCTCCAAATTCTTAATAAGTGTGGAAAAATCGACACCTAAGTTGTCTGTAATGTCGTGATCATTCACTTCATACCAATTGAAAGTATCGTATAACATAGCTTTATTGAAAGCACTTGAATTAAATCGTGGCTTACGCTTTAGAAGGATAAACCTTTCACGCATAAGGGTACGTCTTTCTTTTTGGCTCATATGGGCTTTCAAAGACTTTCTGACGTTATCTAAGGCTTGATTAGCCATTCTAACTACATGAAACTTATCTACGACAACTTTAGCGTGTGGAAGGATAGTGTTCACTGCGTCTTTGTAGGGCTTCCACATATCCATTGTGACGTACTCAATGTAAGTCCTGTCACTGATTTCTGAAAGACGTTGGATGACTGTTTCCTTGTTACGGTTAGGCTTGATGTCATAAATAGTCCTGCGTTCAATATTAGTCAATACAAGCCGAGGTCTACGGATAATATGTATCTCGTCTATCCCAAGCCACTTAGGAGTTTCAAACTGGTATTCACGTTCTTTGAGTGCCACATAGTCCTTAAAAACGTTCCTAATGGTTTTCTCGTCAACACCAACGCTTTCTGCGACTTCTACAAAGGTCTTAGACATGGATTGCTCTTGAATGGACTTTAAAAGCCTTTTGGTCATACTACGCTTTTCATCTACAGATATTAGGCGTTCCCAGAAGGTAGATCCGCATTCACGACACTTGTATCGTCTACGGTTCAATTGTAAGCCCACTCGCTTTAAACGAATGGGCAAATCCATAATTAGTTGATTTCTTGAACTGTGTTTGTACAACTTGTCAAAACCACATTCAGGACAACGTTCAGGTGGTCCGACTGCTTCAACTTTAAACATCATATCGGTTTCATTTTATTGTGGCGGTTCTATTGTTTTAATGTCTGGTAGGGATAATAAGTCTGACATATTATTCATCCTTTATTACTCTGCGGTGTTAAGGTATCAATTATAGATTTGATGTCGAAATCATCAGTGTTAAATTATTTTTGTGACCACAAATGCACTTAGAAAATCCCTTAAAGCATTAGCTGGTTCACTTGAATAGGGAGTTGTAAAAAAGTTCCCTTAGCCTGCACAGCAAGATAATTTCGAAACATCTTTATCAAAAGTTAGGACAGCCAGCTTCAATCCTTCTGCCATTGTTAGATATGGAGCCATCGTTTCTCTCAGATCTCCAACAGTTAAACCGAATTTCACAGCTAATGTTGCTGCATAAATTACGTCTCCTGCGTTTTCTGCCACTACATGCGCCCCTAACACTTTCAATGTTTTCGCGTCTGCCACTAATTTGAAAACACCTGTTGTTTCCCGATTAACGAGCGCTCTTGGAACAGCATCCAACGGCAATACCGATGTTTTCACTTCATATCCTTTTTCTTTTGCCTGTTGCTCCGTTAAACCAACCGTTGCAATCGATGGAGAAGTAAACGTAACGCCTGGAACCACTTCTAAATTGACCTTTTGATTTAGTCCTCCGATTGCATTACGAGCAGCAAGTCCACCTTCATAAGCAGCTACATAAACAAATTGGGGACCGAGAGTGACATCTCCAGCTGAATAAATTCGGGAATTGGTCGTTTTAAGATAATCATCAATGACAATTTCACCACGGGAACCAACTTCAACGCCTGCTGCATGTAAGTTTAATGATTCTGTATTTGGTTTTCTTCCAGTGGCAATTAGCAATTGTTCTGCTTCAATAATTCGCTTTTTACCATTTATCTCAACATGAACTTTTTTAATGTCTCCATCTTGCTCAACTCGTTCATAGGTTGCACCTGTTACTAAATTAATTCCCTGTTCTGTTAAGGCCTTAGTAATGGCTTCTGAAATTTCAGGATCGTATTCTTTTAATAGACGCTCGCTTCTTTGAATCAAAGTGACTTCTGACCCGAGGTTATGAAATAGTTGTCCTAATTCCATGCCGATATATCCTGAACCAATTACGGTAAGACGATTTGGAACCTTCTTTAATTCCAATAAGCTAGTGCTTGTTAAATAATCTACTTCATCTAATCCGGGAATATTAGGTGCAGTTGAAGAAGCACCTGTAGCTATTAAAAATCTTTTGGCTGTGATTTGATTGCCATTTACTTCAACTGTATTTTCATTTACGAATTTTGCTTCACCTTTTATTAATTCAAAACCATAATCATCAATTAAATTCACATATTTTTCATTTCGCATCTCGGTTACTAAATCATTCTTTTGTTTTACTAATGGCGCTAAATCAACATTTGAAGCCGAAGTGTGTAATCCCACAAATGGATTATTTTTTGCTAGATGATTGATTTCCCCTGCTCTTAATAAGGTCTTAGAAGGAACGCATCCGACATTAACGCAAGTTCCACCCACCGTTCCACGCTCAATCATAGCCACTTTTGCGTTCAAAGTAACGGCTTCAATGGCAGATGAAAAGGCAGCTCCACCAGAACCGATGATGATGTAATCATAATCATAGTTACCTTCATCATTTAAACTTACATCTGTCCTTTTTTCCGATTGCACTTGTATTTCTTCTGCTTCGCCCGGGTGATAATTTGCGTCAGCAATCGCCTTTATTGCACTTTCAACCTCAATATCATCGGGCAGTTCAAATACTGCTTCACCACGACGATAACTAGACTCAATATTTTTAGCACCTATCTTTTCAAGTGCTGATTCTACGTGTTTTTCACAACCCGTACAGGTCATTCCTGAAATGTTTACCTTAAATTTATTCATAAAAAAGCTCCTTTCGTTAATTAATCTCTCATGTTAATGTTTCTATTATTGGACACGAATGTAATTGCTTTTCAGCTGGACATCGTTGTTTTAAGTCGTCTAACATAGTTTCAATTCGTTTTAAATCCTCTATTTGTTTTTGCACTTCCTTTTGTTTTTTAGAAACAAATTCGAACATATCTTGACAACGAACTTCATCTTTATCTACAACACCAAGTAATTTATAAATCTCGCTTAAAGAGAAACCAAGTTCCTGTATTCGTTTAATAAACCCAACACGCTTAACGTCATCATATGAATATATCCGATAACCAGCTTCCGTTCGGTGAGGTTCTTGTAATAAATTTTTTCGCTCGTAATATCTGATCGTTTCTTTATTAACTCCACATTTATCTGCAAACTCACTAATGCGATAAATCATCTTATTTCACCCCCTGAATATTATAAACCATGTACTATAGTACACGGTCAAGTAAATTGGACTATTTTATTTTTTTCCCAAAGTATCACTCGTATGTGATTGATACTTTTATATAATACTATTGATTATCCTAACATCCCACCAGAAAATCCGATTTAAACACCAGTTGTTTTTAAACTATTAAGAAAGTAATTCCACTATATATTCCGAAGACCCATAATTTTTAACCACACTTTAATTATTGGGCTATTGTAATGCTTTCAGTGCCTTATGATATTCTTTCGATTGTTCCAATAAAATCTTGGCCGCTTCACGCAATTTGTCCACATCTGATTGGGGTAAATAGAAAGATGTTCCGATATTAAGCACATCATTTTTTAACTGCCCATCAGGCAAATCTTTCAAACTTAAATTCACAAAATAAGCTTTAATTTTTGCACCTTTTTTATGTTTAGTGTAAGCATTCCATTGATCAGCAAATTTTTGTGAATATTTCACGGTAGATTCCGTTGTTTTATCAATCGGTACATTTATCACCGTGTTCACCACTTCTTTGATTCCTGGCACATCAGCAGACTTATCAATATGGCTCGATAGCTCACTTTGCGCATTGACGTTTACCACGACAATATTGCGTAAATTGTAATTTTTCAGCTCTGCATACAATTTTTTGACAGTGAGTAAATTCGACATATCCAACAAGCTTGCCAAGCCCAAATTATCCGTTAAACCACCGTCAACCAAATGTAAATAAGGTTTTTCCTCATTATTTTGATAAGAAGCCGTACGTTTTTTCATGGTTTCAAAATTGTTTAGCCACAAACGATTCCCTACTTTCATCTGTGTCAATAATTCTTTTTTACTCTCGGCTTGGCAAGCACCACCATGATTATTTTGTGTAATGGGTGAAAAAATTAATGGAACAGCACTGGATGCTGCCACAGCTCTTGCAATTTCGACATCATTTAAATCTACACAAAGCCAATCAAAGAAATCTTGAGTGAAAGAGACCTCCTGTCCAGCGACCATGTCGGTGGCATTAATTACAGCAAAAGGTCCTTTACGTTGTTCAAGATCTGCAAATTTTTTTCCACGATATAAAGCAAGATTGAGCTGTTCCTGCAACAAATCGCTACGACCAAACTGTGGAGAAGTAAGCCGAGGCACATTACTCACCGAAAATACTTCATTGATGACTTTTTTCTGGAAATTCTTTTTCAAAAAAGAATTATTAAATTTAGGGATAATGTCCTGTCCTTCTAAAGCAAAATAGGCTGCTAATACTGAGCCGCCAGACACCCCATACACAATATCAATATTTTGCAATAAGGTGCTACCTTTCTCTGTTGGACGCACTGAGACATTTTGGAACTGCTCTAACACGCCATAACCTAAAGATGCCGCGCGAGAACCACCACCTGAAAAAGTCATAATCACCAGATTTTCTTTTTGTAATGCCTGCTGCATCGCATTTTCTAAACGATATCCCTTTTGTGGATCTATTTTCTCAATCGTTTTAGTGGGATGATAAGTAATTGAATTGCACGCAGCAAGCAAAGCAATACTGCAAGCAAGTAAACTTGATTTGAAAGGAAAATGAGTAAATTTCATAACAGTATTCCTTTACTGTGACGTTATTTATCTATTATATCTTTTTTAAAGGATATATACGTTTTGTCAAGGCTTTGTATCAAAAATAAAATGTGACAAAGATCTCATTCTTTACATTTTGATCTCAATCAAAAGTGCTAAATAACATATAATAAAAGGGTCTATTATTTATTTAACAATTATAAAAAAGGAATAAACATGAAAACATTGAGTGAATTTATTGTTGAACGCCAAGCGGAGTACCCAAATGCAAAAGGGGAACTTAGTGGTATTTTGTCTTCTATTCGTTTACTAGCAAAAATCATTCATCGTGATATCAACAAAGCGGGTTTAACCAATATTCTTGGTCAGTCTGGTGTCGAAAACGTGCAAGGTGAAAGCCAAATGAAATTGGATTTATTCGCCCATAACACAATGAGCGCAGCACTCATGTCACGTGAAGAAGTGGCGGGTTTTGCTTCTGAGGAAGAAGAAAGCTTTATCGCTTTTGATACTGAACGCGCTCGTAATGCCAAATATATTATTTTAACCGACCCACTTGATGGCTCATCCAATATTGATGTGAACGTTTCGGTTGGGACAATCTTCTCTATTTACCGTCGTGTATCCCCTATTGGCTCACCTGTTACCTTAGAAGATTTTATGCAACCAGGTAATAAACAAGTCGCGGCGGGTTACATCGTGTATGGTTCTTCTACCATGTTGGTTTATACCACTGGTCACGGTGTGAATGGTTTCACTTATGATCCGTCTATCGGTACATTCTGTCTTTCTCATGAAAATATGCAAATGCCAAAAGAGGGCAAAATTTATTCCATCAATGAAGGACAATATCTCAAATTCCCACAAGGGGTAAAAAAATACATTAAATACTGCCAAGAGGAAGATAAAGCAACTAACCGTCCTTATGCTTCACGCTATATCGGGTCATTAGTGGCTGACTTCCATCGTAACTTATTAAAAGGCGGTATCTATATTTACCCAAGTGCAACTAACTATCCAAATGGTAAACTTCGTTTGCTTTATGAAGGCAATCCGATTGCATTCTTAGCAGAACAAGCGGGGGGTATTGCCTCTGATGGTTACAATCGAATTTTAGATATTCAACCAACAGCGCTTCACCAACGTATACCACTTTTCGTCGGTTCTGCAGAAATGGTGAAAAAAGCAGAAGAAATGATGAGAGAATTTAAAGAAGATTAAATTCCTAAAGTGCGGTCAGTTTTGACCGCACTTTTTTAGCAAACAAAAAGGCGAACCTTGTCAGTTCGCCTTTTTCATTAATGTTTGTCAATTAATCCCGTTTTCTTGCAAGTAGCCACCAAATAATCGCCATAAACAAGAGACTTGGCATCAGTGCTCCTAAAAAAGCTGGCGCATTAAATACCACACTCATTTGTCCAAAAATTTCATTGACGACATAGAATAAGAATCCAAAGCAAATCCCCGTTACAATTCTTGCCCCTGCGGTAACACTACGTAGTGAACCAAAGATAAAGGATAACGCAAGCATCATCATCACACCTACAGAAAGAGGCTGAAAAATCTTACGCCAATAGGTTAATTCAAAACGGCGAGAATCCTGTCCTGTTTGTTTTAAGAAAGCAATATATTCATACAAACCGGAAATAGATAATGAGGTTGGACGTAATGAAACTGCGCCTAATTTATCTGGCGTTAAGCTTGTTGCCCAATCTTCTGTTAAACGGTTTGTTGTGGTAATTTGTTCTTTTGATACCGCTGAATTATTCACTTGACGCAACTGCCATTGATTATTTTCAGCAGAATATTGTGCTTGATTTGCATGCTTCAAATGAGTGAGATTACGCTGTTCATCAAAGGTATAAATATAAATATCTTCTAATTGTGCATCATCTTTAATTCGACGAACATACACGAAATTATTACCGTCTTTTGCCCATACACCATTTTTTACCGAAAGCATTGAACCACCGGAAAGTGCACGAGTACGCATATCACGGGCAAACTGTTCAGTTTGTGGAATCCCCCACTCACCAATAATCATGGTAAAAAGCACCAGTGGAAGTGCCGTTTTCATGACGGCTAATCCAATTTTAAAGCGAGAAAAACCCGCAGATTGCATTACCACTAATTCACTGCGGCTGGCTAAATTACCTAACGCAATTAAGGCTCCTAACAAGGCCGCCATTGGGAAAAAGGTTTCCACATCTTTAGGAATGGTTAATCCTGTATAAGCCACCGCTTGCCAAATATCATAAGAACCTTTCCCTACGCTACGGAATTGCTCTACAAATTTGATAATTGCTGAGAGGCCAACCAACGTAAATAGCGTGGCAAAAATTGCCCCTAAAATGCTTTTACCGATATAACGATCAAGAGTATTCATCAACATTGTTATTACCCTTTTCTGAATACACGACGGAATTTATGCATAGCGGTACTATCCCAACTATTCAGCACAATTCCTAAAATTAAAAAGGCGATATTTACCAATGGCATTAATAAACCTGCATCAAGCTTACCTGCACCACCCGCAGATTTAAATGAGCTTTGTAATAAGAAGTAAATTAAATAAAGCAATAGTGCCGGTAAGATCTTCGCAAAACGGCCTTGGCGAGGATTCACTTTACTCATTGGTACGGCGATAAGCGCCATTAAAGGCACCGCTAAAATTAAGGTTATGCGCCAATGCAACTCTGCTTTTGCTGCTGCACTTTTATCTTTTAATAATTGCTCAAAAGATAATTCAGCTGCTTCATCACTTCCTGTATTTGTCTCTTGATGACCTAAATACGCTTGGTAATCATCAAAATGCGTAATACGGAAATCAGGAAGTACCGATGTACCTTCTACACGCAAAGTATTTTGTAAATTCAGTACTTGGTCGCCATTTGGTAAAGCTTTTAACTCACCTTTTTCAGCGGTAACTACTGATGGTTTCGTTTGACCTTTAGCTTTCATTTGGAAAAGATAGACATCACTGATTTGATTACCGTTAATCTTATCAATGAATAAGACGAAATTATTGTTGCTTGTGGACATGAATTGACCAGAAGTCAATGCGCCCATGGTAGGATTCGCTTTAGCATCTTCAACAATAGCTGCTTGTTTTTGAATGGCCCATGGGGAAAGCCATAAAGCATTGTAAGCAGCCAATCCCGCTGTGAGTAAAGAAAGAATTAACGCCACGCGAACAAGAATACGTTGGCCCACACCACAGGCTCGCATTACCGTAATTTCACTTTCTGCATAGAGACGACCAAAAGTCAGCAAAATGGCAATAAACAAACATAATGGCAACATTAATTGCGCCATTGTCGGCATCCCTAAACCGAGTAAAGAGAACACAAGATCGGCGGGAACCTTACCATTTGCCGCTGAACCAAGTACGCGAACAAGTTGTTGGCTGAAGAAAATTAAAAGCAAAATAAACAAAATCGCAATCTGGCTTTTAAAGACTTCCTTTGTTAAATATCGGGTTAATATCATTCTTTTTTCTAACTAAAAAACACGGGAAACTGGCTAATTTAGATGGCGTATGATACCTTATTTTGTCTGATTTAAATAGCAAATTAGCAACATAAGGAAATAATATGAAATATCAAGCAAACTCAACCGCACTTTCTCAATCAACCGATTGCCTTATTATCGGCATTTATGAGAACAATGAATTGACAAAAAGTTTCAATGAAATCGATCAAATCACACAAGGTTACCTCAGCCAGTTAGCTCAAAGCCAAGATCTTTCAGGCAAAATTGGGCAAGCGACTCTGCTTCATTCGTTACCGAATCTTGCAACTAAACGCGTGTTAGTCGCAGGTTGTGGCAAAAAAGGCGAAACGACTGAACGCCAATTTAAACAAATCATCCAACGAGTTACCCAAACATTAAAAGAATTAAATATTCAACAAGCGGTGAATAATTTAACGGATGTGGAAATTAAAGATCGCGATCTATTTTGGAATGTACGTTTTACTGTTGAAACCATCGAACATAGTCTCTATCAATTCGATGAATTTAAAAGTAAAAAAGCGGATGCTATCTCACTTCAAGAAATCATTTTTAATACCGATGATTCACAAGCTCAGCAAGCCATCGCAGAAGCGCAAGCCATTGCAAATGGTGTAAAAGCTGCGCGTAATATCGCGAATATGCCGCCCAATATTTGTACACCGGCTTATTTAGCTGAACAAGCTAAAAATTTAGCCGAAACATCAACCGCACTTTCCTTAGATGTGATTGATGAAGAAGAAATGACAAAACTCGGCATGAATGCATATTTAGCGGTATCTGGTGGTTCTCAACACCCCGCTTACCTATCTATTTTGCATTTCAACAACGCCCCAGATAAAAATACTAAACCTATCGTATTAGTGGGCAAAGGATTGACCTTTGATGCAGGTGGTATTTCTTTAAAACCAGCCGCAGATATGGATGAAATGAAATACGATATGTGCGGTGCTGCTTCGGTATTCGGCACAATGAAAGCCATTGCTGAATTAAATCTACCATTAAATGTCATTGGGGTATTAGCGGGTTGTGAAAACTTGCCTGATGGCAATGCCTATCGTCCGGGTGATATTCTCACCACAATGAACAGTTTAACCGTAGAAGTGTTAAATACTGATGCTGAAGGACGTTTAGTGCTTTGTGATACATTAACTTATGTAGAGCGTTTTGAACCGCAATATGTGATTGATGTTGCGACCCTGACTGGCGCTTGTGTGGTTGCTTTAGGTCAACATAACAGTGGCTTAGTTTCAACTAACGATGCCTTAGCCGAACAGTTATTACTAGCCGCACAGCAAACTACTGACAAAGCTTGGCGTTTACCATTAAGTGAAGAATATCAAGAGCAATTAAAATCCCCATTTGCTGATTTGGCAAATATTGGCGGTCGTTGGGGCGGTGCAATTACTGCAGGCGCATTCCTCTCCAACTTTACGAAAAAGTACACTTGGGCACATTTAGATATCGCCGGGACAGCTTGGCTTCAAGGTGCAAATAAAGGCGCAACAGGTCGTCCAGTGTCTCTATTAACACAATTTTTAATTAATCAAACCAAGTAATTAACACATAGGGCTAACATAACGTTAGCCCTAAAATTTTCTCAAAATCTGACCGCACTTTATTCCAATTCGAATTCAACCAGTAACGGATTATGATCTGACGAAGTAACCACTTCTGATGTTGCACTCACCACTTTTACGCCTCGCGTAAAAATATAATCAAGTGGATAACCTAAAAATCTAACCCGCTCATCTTGGGAGAGCGTCACTGCATCTAGTCCATATTGTTGCATCAAATTATTAGCTAAATTCAAACGATGCTCATTCCATGCATTAAAATCGCCAGACATAATGATGGGGCCTTGATGATTTTCCACAAAAGAAAAGAGCTGCGCTAACTGAGTTTGATAAGCGGAAATCCCCCATTCAAAATTAATCAAATGCACATTAATAAGTAGCAAGCTATCGCCTTTTTCTAATGGAAAACTCATCACACTTGCCACTTTAGGAATTTGTATTAATGGTTCTGCTACACCACCACCGCAATACCATTCTGGTTGCGTTTTGGTGAATGTTTTTACACCCGATAAGAGATCTTTAAAAGAAAAAGAGGACACAAAAAGTGCGGTCGAAAATGTGTTTAAATTCTGATGCTGCGTTGCCTCTTGCAATAACACAAAATCAGCTTGTTTAGACAATCTCGCTAAATCTTCTTGCCAACCCTTATCTTGCCCTTTATGCACATTCCAATTGACTAAACGAAAATATGAAGACGTTAATTTAGGCATTAAACCATTAACCTTGTCACATTGCATATTTGGCTTGTTTTCAAAAGGAATATAACTCACTTTTTGTGACGTATTTAATTGGATAAATGTACGTTCAAAAATTGTTAAATTCGCAAAAAAATAGCCGCCACCTAAAATCAGCAATAGTAATCCAACAGCTAAAAATCGATAAATTCGTTTCATCTAAATCCCCTTTCAATGCTCGAATAATAACAGCCTATTCAAACAATGCAACTTTCTCTTTTTAAACACATCAACTCCTAACTATAACAAGGTAAATTTGAGCCGTCTCTTTGATTTGAATCATACTTTTCTAAAAAAGGCTTTGCATTTTTTTGCCATTATCATAGTATTTCACTCAACTTTTAACTCTACCTCATCAATAAGGAGATTCATTATGTCTTTTGGAGATAAAAAATTAAGTGAAATCGCTGTCAGCGTACCTGGCTCAACTTCTCTACTTCGTGAATACGATTTGGATTTCTGCTGTGGTGGTTCCGATACACTTGCAAACGCAGCGGCAGAAAAAGGATTAAATTTAGCAGAAATTGAAACACGTTTAACCGAGCTTCAAAATAGCAAAGCAGAAAACCCTGAAGAATATTGGGTTAATGCAACTTATCCTGAAATTATCGATCATATTTTAGTTCGCTACCATCAACGTCACCGTGAACAGCTTCAAGAATTAATCGTCTTAGCGGATCGTGTAGAAAGTGTTCATGGCGATCGTGAAGATTGTCCAATGGGTGTGGCAGCTGAATTACGCAATGTCTATGAAGATTTGAGCAACCATATGATGAAAGAAGAGCACGTGCTTTTCCCAATGATCAAAGCCGGTAATTATATGATGGCGCAAATGCCAATTCGTATGATGGAAATGGAACATGCGGAACACGGCGAACATTTAGATGTATTGAAATCATTAACAAATAATATGACGCCTCCAGCAGATGCTTGCAATACATGGCGCGCTCTTTATAGTGGCATCCAAGAGTTTGCTGATGATTTAATGATGCATATTCACCGTGAAAATAATATTTTATTCCCACGTGTAATTGCTGAAAATCACTAAGCAAAAATCATATAAAGAAAAAGGGCGAAATCATTCGCCCTTTAAAATTAGCCTAAAACTGACCGCTCTTTATTTCTCTTCACTGCCTTTATATAAACGGTTTTTATATAAATAGCTGCCAAGTAAAGCATGTGCCAAAGCTTCTTTTTTCATTTCTTCCGGCACTTCTTTTTCAGTTAATGTGTCTTTTTCCTTATCGTAAACATAGCCTTTTGCTTTACTATTTGGTGTTTGGATAACGACATCATGATTACCTTTCATTAACGCTTGCGTTTGATCGAATTGCATAAAGGCACGATCTGGATTCACATCTTTCGTTAAATCAAAGCCAATCATCGGATAATTACCACTTACACCAGCAATAGAAAGCAAGGTTGTCGGCATATCAATTTGGCTCACTAAACGACTATCTCGGCGTGGATCTACATTATCCCCTAAAATTAACGCTGGAATATGGAAATGCTTAATTGGTACTAAGCTTGCACCCGCTGCACGGGAATCATGGTCTGCAATCACCAAGAACACGGTATCTTTCCAATAATTAGATTGTTTCGCTAATTTGAAAAAATAACCAATGGCATAATCCGCATATTTTGCGCTGTTATTACGGGTTGCTTTCGGTTGTTCGTAAAGCTCAATTTTACCATCCGGAAATTCAAAAGGATCGTGATTGCTTGAACTGAACACTAAGCTAAAGAATGGTTTTCCTTCATTCTGTAATTGGGTAAAGGTTTCGTTCGCTTTATCAAATAAATCCTCATCACTCACGCCCCAAGTCGCAGTAAATTTCGGATTTTGATAATCCTTTTGATCGATAATATTTTGGAAGCCATTGCCATAGAAGAAGCTTGCCATGTTATCAAAGTGTTTTTCACCACCATAAATGAAGGACGTGTTATAACCTTGTTTAGCAAGTAAATCTGCAATGGTAAAGAAACCACTTTGACTATTATTTAATTTCACTACCGCACGTGCTGGAGTAGGTGTAAAACCTGCTGTTGTGGCTTCAATACCACGTACAGAACGTGTACCGGTCGCATAGAGATTTTCAAATAACCAGCCTTCTTTGGCTAATTTATCAAATTCGGGGGAAAGTGGTTTTCCGCCTAATGTACCAACAAATTGCGCACCAAAACTTTCTTCCAAAATAATGACGATATTTTTCGGTTTACCTTGGTAAGTGGCTTGGTTTTTCGTTAAGGTTGGAATCTTCTCTGAAATATAATCACTTTCAGGACGGCCACGGCTTGCTTTGACAATACGCAACATTTCATCGGTATCCATTTTGCCATAGGCTTCAGAAGATGCCCCTTCGTCTTTAAATTGTTGGGCAGCATAAAGAACGGAGTAACCTGAATTCAACACAAGCGAATTCACTAAACCATCAGAGGAAAAAGCCACCATTGCAGGATTCACACCACGGTGCTGAAAACTAGAACGCGCCCCTAAAAAAGCAACTGCAATCACAAGCAATGCGACAATAGGACGTAATTTCCAACTCATTGGGCGTAAATTTTTCACCGCATAACCAGATAGCTTCCAATAACAGAAGAAAGCTGTAACGGTAAAAATAAGGCTAAAAATGACTGCAGTTAAATGGCCTTCCATCAACATTGAAAAGACTTCTTTCGGATAAATTAGATATTCGATAAACAGACGGTTTGGACGGAAATCATAGGTTTCGATAAATGCCGGTGTAGCCAATTCCATAAATAGAATAAACACACTGCCAAGGGTAAGCCAGATACGTAAAATCATTTTCCAAATACGGCTATGATGAAATAACACCGTAAATAATGCTGGCACACCAAATAGATAACACAAAGCTACGATATCCATGCGCAAGCCTTGTAAGAATAATTGCCCCCAGCCCGCTACCGCAGAGACACGGTCTGCCTGCCAAATCGCAAGCCCAAGACGAGACAAGGTGAAAATGATCAGATTAATGATGACGAAGAGAAAAATCGGATATAAAGGAGAACGTGTTTGTTTCATTTTGACACTCATAAGTCCTAAGGGAATCGCTACCCTCTGATTAATTTAAAGCACGTGAATGTGCCATTCCTTCCATAGACAGATAAAAAAACACAAAGTGCGGTTAAAAACATCATCATTTTTGACCGCACTTTGGAAGAGAAAAATTAAGCTGCAACTAATGCTTTTAATTGTTTTTCATAAGCTGCCCAATCTGTAATTGGACGTGTTGCCACACCTGTTTCCATCGCTTTTTTCGCTACCGCAGAAGAGACAGTAAACAATAAGCGTGGATCAAATGGTGTTGGAATCACATAATCAGGTCCAAAAGATAACGCACCATAATTAGCAATAATTTCTAATGGAACCGGTTCTTTCGCAAGACTTGCAATTGCATGAGAAGCCGCCAATTTCATTTCCTCATTAATCGCTGTTGCACCTACATCTAAAGCGCCACGGAATAAGAATGGGAAACAAAGCACATTATTAACTTGGTTTGGAAAGTCTGAACGACCAGTACAAACAATCGCATCCGGACGTACTGCTTTCGCTTCATCTGGGGTAATTTCAGGCACTGGGTTAGCTAATGCAAGAATTAATGGATTTTCTGCCATGGTTTTCACCATTTCAGGTTTTAATGCACCGGCTTTAGAACAGCCTAAGAATACATCCGCACCCTTAACGGCATCGGCTAATGTGCGCCAACCATTATCTTCAATGGCGTAGAATTGTTTGGTTTCATCCATGTTATCGCCACGGCCTTTGAAAATCACACCTTTAGAGTCACACATGGTGATGTTTTCTTTTTTGAAGCCTAATGCACGAAGCAAGTTAGTACAAGCAATAGCAGAAGCACCGGCACCATTTACTACTAAGCGTACATCAGCAATGTTTTTACCAATAATTTCTAAACCGTTTAATGCTGCTGCACCTACGATGATAGCTGTACCGTGTTGGTCATCATGGAATACCGGAATTCCCATACGTTCACGCAACGCTTTTTCAATGTGGAAACATTCCGGTGCTTTGATATCTTCAAGGTTAATGCCACCAAACGTTGGCTCTAGTGAAGCGATGATATCGATTAATTTATCTGGATCATGCTCATTGATTTCAATATCAAATACATTGATGCCGGCAAATTTTTTGAACAATACCCCTTTCCCTTCCATAACAGGTTTTGAGGCGAGTGCACCAATATTTCCTAAACCTAATACGGCAGTACCATTTGAAATCACAGCAACCAAGTTAGCGCGAGCGGTATAACGGCTTGCAGCAGAAGGATCTTTTTCAATTTCTAAGCAAGGCTCTGCAACACCTGGAGAATAAGCAAGGGCTAAATCATGTTGGGTTTCTAGCGATTTGGTTGGGGTAACGGCAATTTTCCCCGGAATTGGGAATTCATGAAAATCTAATGCGGCTTGGCGTAATTGTTCGCTCATATAAAAATACTCCATTTTCACTTAGGCTAAATAAAATTTGCGCCATTATACTCTCTTTTTTAGAGAAATTTGTGATATACCGCAAAAATTTTACAAAATGATCACAAAATATGAGTGAAATCGACCGCGCTTTTTGTCTTTTCTTCACATTTTGAGCCAAAAACGTTACTATGTCGCAAAAAAACATGCAGGATGTAAATAATGAGTTTGTTTTCTAAATTTAGAAGTGCCATCAATAAATTACAACGGAAAGCGATTAACAAAACCTTTCAAAAACGGTTAACCAACCAAGGTATGTCAGTGATTTCTGCAAACTGTGTCGGTGCATTTATTTTGCACGACCTCAATCAGCCTTTTAATTCTCCGTTTGTTAACCTTTATTTAGACCCTAGCGATTTTGTTCGCTATCTACAGAACATCACATTCTATCAAGCACAACCGCTTCAATTTATACAAACAGAAAAACCGTACCCAGTTGGTCTATTAGGTGATCTTAAAGTGCACTTTATGCACTACCACTCCGAACAAGAGGCTCGGGAAAAGTGGGAAGCTCGCTCACAGCGTTTAGATCTCGATAATTTGTTTATTATGATGACAGATAAAGATGGTGGAAAAGGTGCAAAATATGAAGACTTGCAAGCCTTCGATAACTTGCCTTATCCAAACAAAGTCGTCTTTACCCACAAGCCATATCCTGAATTAAAATCCGCTTTCTACATTAAAGGCTTTGAAAACGAAAGCGAAGTGGGCGATTTATTTACTTTTTCCGGTTGGAATGGCGAAAAATATTACGATCAGTTTGATTACGTCAGCTGGTTCAATCAAAAATAAGAGTTTACGATGCGACTAGATAAATTTATTGCTGAGAATACAGGCTTAACCCGTTCACAAGCCACCAAGGCCATTCGCCAAAGTGCGGTCAAAATTAATGGTGAAATTGTGAAAAATGGTGCGATCAAAGTAAGCCTAGAAGATGAAATTTATTTTGAAGATGAATTGTTGCCTTGGATAGAAGAAGGGCAATATTTTATGTTGCATAAGCCACAAGGCTACGTTTGCTCTCACGATGATGGTGACTACCCAACCATTTATCAATTCTTTGAACCGCCTCTTTCTGGCAAGTTACACAGTGCTGGTCGATTAGATGTGGATACCACAGGACTCGTGCTATTAACGGATGACGGTCAATGGTCACATCGTATTACTTCACCCAAACATCAATGCGAAAAAACCTACTTAGTCACTTTAGCCGATCCAGTTGAAAACCATTATGCTTCAGCCTGTGAAGAAGGCATTCTACTACGTGGTGAAAAAGAACCCACTAAGCCGGCGAAATTAGAAGTATTAGATGATTACAACGTTAATTTGACTATCGCTGAAGGGCGCTATCATCAAGTGAAACGAATGTTTGCTGCACTTGGTAATAAAGTCGTTGCGCTACACCGTTGGAGAATAGGTAACGTTGAATTAGATGAAAGCTTAGAAGAAGGCGAATTTCGTCCACTCACTCAGGAAGAAATCGACAATTTAGTGAAATAATATGAGCCAAAATATTAAACCTACTTTTATCTTTATCGCCACGCTCGGCATCCTCTCGATGCTACCGCCTTTGGGCGTGGATATGTATATCCCGTCCTTTTTAAATATTGCTGAAGACTTAAATATCAACTCCGAGCAAGTACAGCATACGCTAACATTCTTCGCTTATGGTATGGCCGCAGGACAATTATTCTGGGGTCCCTTTGGCGATAGTTTTGGTCGTAAACCGATTATTTTATTAGGTGTCATTATTGGTGCTATCACTGCCATTATTTTAACGGGCATTCATTCTATAGGCAGTTTCACTGCACTGCGTTTCATTCAAGGTTTCTTTGGTGCTGCACCTGTTGTACTTTCAGGGGCTTTATTACGAGATTTATTTAGCAAAGATCAACTGTCTCGAATCATGTCCACCATCACGCTTGTCTTTATGATCGCGCCACTTGTTGCGCCCATAATTGGTGGATATATCGTGAAATATTTCCATTGGCACATGATCTTTTATGTGATTGGCGCGATGGGATTTCTTGCCGCATTGCTCGTTTTTTTCGTTATTCCCGAGACCCATAAAAAAGAAAACCGTATTCCACTGCGCCTAAATATCATTGCCCGTAACTTCATGATGCTTTCTAAACAAAAAGAAGTGTTAGGTTATATGGCAGCGGCTTCTTTTGGATTTGGTGGTTTATTTGCTTTTGTAACCGCTGGTTCGATTGTTTATATCGGTATTTATGGCATTCCAGTCGATCAATTCGGCTATTTCTTTATGATCAATATCGCGATTATGACCGCTGCTTCTTATCTAAATGGAAAATTTGTATTGAAGCTAGGTGCTGAAACCATGCTACGAATTGGTATTGCCGTACAATTTATTTCAGGAATCTGGCTATTTTTAACCGCACTTTTTGATTTCGGATTTTGGCCTATGGCTATTGGTGTTGCTTTTTTTGTGGGACAAAATCCACTTATTTCGTCCAATGCTACTGCCTCTATTCTCGAAAAATTCCCTACGATGGCAGGTACCGCCAACTCATTAATGGGGAGTGTTCGTTTTGGTGTCGGTGCTGTGATGGGTTCTCTAGTTGCAAGTTTTAAAATGGAAACCGCTGCACCAATGCTCTATACAATGACAGCTTGCGTGGTCATTTCAGCCCTCTCTTATTACTTCCTGACTTATCGAAATGAACGATAAAGTGCGGTCAATTTTAAAATCAATTTAAAACAATAAAGGCGGGACTCCCCGCCTTTGTCATATTCCATCAAAATTTATTTCCAAATTCGATGATCTAATACTCGTTTTTTAATTTCAGGATAAAGGTCTATTTTAAATTCGGGCTCTTTTCCTTCTTTTAATTGGCGTTGATAATCCTTCATTAACTTCCACACAATCGGGGAAAGTAAAACGATCGCGACTAAGTTAATAATTGCCATCACAGCCATCACAGTATCCGCAAAATTCCACACAACATTACCTGATTTTACCGAACCGAAATAAACGAAGAATAATACCGATAAACGGAATGCCCATACAAACCAAGGTTTATTTTTAATAAAGCGAATGTTACTTTCTGCGTAAGCATAGTTACCGATAATAGAGGAATAAGCGAAAAGCAATAAAATGAAAGCTAAGAAGTGTACGCCAAACTCCCCGACATGATAACGCAATGCGTTTTGCGTTAAGGAAATACTTTTCAGTGTTTCACTGCCATAGTTATCAGAAAGCAGGATAATCACCGCCGTACAAGTACAAACGATCATGGTATCTACAAACACACCAAGCATTTGTACTAAACCTTGACTAACTGGATGTTTTACATGAGCGGCAGCCGCTGCATTTGGTGCAGAGCCCATCCCCGCTTCATTAGAGAATAATCCACGTTTAATCCCCATCATCATGGCTTTGGAGACTAAAGCACCAAACATACCACCTGCGGCTGATTGGAAAGTAAAAGCACTTTTATAAATATTGGCTATTACCGTCGGAATCATATCAATATGCATACCTAAGATAATTACCGCCATGATTAAATAAAAGAGTGCCATCATCGGTACTACGCTACTAGAAATGGTCGCAATACGTTTTACACCACCAAAAATAATTGCAGCAGTTAATACCACTAAAAACAGACCTACATATTCACCTTGCCAATCCCAAGCATTTTTAGTTGCTTCTACGATTGAGTTTGCTTGAACTGAATTAAATGCAAAACCAAAAGTAAAAATAAGTGATACCGCAAACGCTACCGCTAAGCAACGTGATTTTAAACCTTGTGTAATATAGTAAGCAGGGCCACCACGGAAAGAGCCATCTTTATCTTGAATTTTGAATACCTGTGCTAAAGTCGATTCTGCAAAAGCACTCGACATACCAATAAATGCCGTTACCCACATCCAGAATACTGCCCCTTCGCCACCAAGTGCAATGGCTGTTGCCACACCACTGATATTACCGACACCAACCCGGCTTGCTAGTCCTGTCGCAAACGCTTGGAATGGCGTTAAAGAATTTCCCTCTGCTGCACGTCCAAACCACATTTCACGTATACTTGTAGGGAAAAGACGTAACTGCACTAACCCAGTAGTAATGGTAAAAAATAGACCTACACCTAATAAAATAACAATGGTGATATTCCATAATGGTTCATCAAAATGTTCGATAACCCATGTCAATCCTTGTTCAATCCAGTTCCCAAATTCTGTCAGCATAAAAACCTCACTTAAAAAATCCATATTCTGATTGTAAATAGACAAAAGAAAAAATCCAGTTTTCTTAGAGGAAAACTGGATTCTTATCCTATAACATAAAATTTATTCAAATTTTCACTGTATTTTTAGATTAAATCTATTCACAGTTTAAAAATAACGCAGCTGCGCCACGAACACCACCGGAATCACCATGTTTTGCTTTTTTGATTGGTGGCACTTTTGCACTACGCATTAAATGAGCAGGCAATGCTTTTGGTAAGGCTTCATAAAGATAATCAAAATTCGATAAACCACCGCCGAGCACAATCATATGCGGATCAAATGCAGTGATAATGTTGCCGATAGAAATAGCCGCTAATTCAACAAAAATACGAACAAAATCAACCGCACTTTCCTCTTTCGCATAAAAGCGATCGATAATTTCTTTGGCTGATAACTCTTCCCCTTTTAAATCACGGTACAACATTTCAAAGCCGCGACCAGAAATATACGTATCTAAACAGGCCTGATTGCCACAACCACATTGATAAATAGGTGCTTTATCCCAGCCCAATAATTTTAAGGCATGATAATTTAATTGAAGATGGCCTAACTCCCCTGCCATCCCGACTTGTCCTGAGTGAATTTTTCCATTAATTACAAAACCACCACCAAAGCCCGTCCCCAAAATAAGTCCTAATACAGAAGGATATTGGGTATTTTCTTCATCACAGGCTTCAGAGAGTGCAAAACAATTTGCATCATTTTCTGCCCGCACTTCACGATCTAAAACGCGTTCAAGATCGGCTAAAATTGGCTTATTATCTGCAACACGAATATTCGTCACTTCAGCAAGCCCAGTTGTTAAATTAACAAATCCAGGCAAGCCTAAACCTACTGTGCCTTTTTCACCAAAGTGGGCATCCGCGCGTTCTACTAGCGTTTTGATCGCCTGTAACCAATCTAGATAATCGGTTTGTGGCGTTGGCACACGCTCGGTATAAAGTTTTTCTAATTTTGCATTAAAAGCAGCCAATTCAATCTTTGTGCCACCGATATCAATACCGTAATACATATTGTCTCCTTAAAAGAGCGGTCAAAATTATTGAAATTTATAGGTTGTATTTTCCTTGAAATCAAAATGAAAATCCATGACAAAAATCATATTTTCTACAAGCAATAAAAAAGACCGACTTTATCACTAAAACCGGTCTTTGATGTTATTTATTGTTAAACAAGCCTTTCTTCTGTAAGAAACCAAAAATAATCAAATGAACAATCCATGCCGAAATTATCGCCACAAATAAATCAATTGGATAATGCATTCCAAGGCGGACTCGGCTAATCAACATTAATACGCCCCAAATGGTCATGGCACCAATCAGTAATTCCGCTTTAAAAGAACGTTTCCCTAATAATTGGCTGAATCCGACGGCTAACATAAGCCAAGTGGCTGCAAAAATAGAATGTCCTGATGGGAAAGAATACCCCGTTTCATCTTCATAATGCGCTTTTAACCAAGCCGGTGTATCCGCTTGTGTAGAATAAAATTTATCCACTAATTTTGCACGTTCTGAACGATCTTGATGATAAAAAGCATCTGTCGTACTTTCTGTTTTTTCTGCTAAATAGACGGTGAAAGGACGTGGCTCGGCAAAAACCGTTTTTAAACCTGTTTTAATTACTTGTGTAGATAATACCGACAGGCCCATTACAATCACGCCCATAATCCACTGTTTACGGTTTTCAAAAAGAAAACGGAAAAGTAAAGCAAACACACCACAGGTAATTAAAGCGTAAGGCACGCTACCGGTTTCGGTTAAAAGATAAAGCCAATAATCCCATTCCATTAATTGGTTGTTTCCATGCCAATGATAAGCAAAACCCCAAACAAAAAATGGTACAAGACAAAGGAATAACGTATATAATGACAGCCTTTTAAACATTGTTGCCTCTTGATAATAAAAATAAAGTACGCATTTTAGCAGAATAAAGTTGAAAAAAGGATAAGTTATGTCAAAAATCCAATTGGTTGCCCAAGCCAATTTGCCTACCGAATATGGCATATTTAAAATGGTCGGATTTGAATTTCCCGATACAAAAAAAGAACATGTCGCGTTAGTGATGGGTGATATTTCAAACCCAGATGAGCCAGTGCTCGCCCGCATTCATTCTGAATGCTTAACGGGTGATGCATTACACAGTTTAAAATGTGATTGCGGTTTCCAGCTTGCCGCCGCATTACGTCAAATTAGCGAAGCGGGTCGTGGTGTGTTGATCTATCATCGTGAAGAAGGTCGTGGCATTGGTTTAATTAATAAAATTCGTGCTTATGCATTACAAGATCAAGGGATGGATACCATTGAAGCCAATCTTGCATTAGGTTTTAAAGCCGATGAACGTAACTTTAATGTATGTGCAGATATGTTTGAATTATTAGGGGTGAAACAAGTGCGCCTGATGACAAACAACCCGCAAAAAGTCGAAACCATGAAAAAAGCGGGCATTAATATCGTAGAACGTGTACCGTTGAATGTAGGTGAAAACCGTTACAATACGAAATATCTTGATACCAAAGCAAAAAAAATGGGCCATTATATCGTGCATAATAATGAAGAGCATTTAATGACTTGCCCACATTGCCAAGAAGAAGTGATTTAATAAAAAAGCCATACAACTGTTGTATGGCTTTTCTTTTGCCAAAACAATTATTGATTAACGCCCCAATGACGAGTGTCTTTATCAAATTTCATGCCTGAATGGGAGCCTTCTGAACCATTAAAATAAACGTCTTTATTTGCGCAAGCTGAAATTACTAATGCACCAATAACAATAAGAATTAATTTTTTCATTGTGTTTACCTTTTTAAAACTAACTTGCCAAAATTGTATCACAACTTCCCCAGCTTTTTCCTGCTTAAATTAGTCATTTTCTTGCAAAAGTTATCCTTGGCTTCTACAATACCGCCTCATTTTTAACTTGTAGTTCGCAAACCTCCTACATAAAAAAACTAGGTATTCTATGAATATTTCAAATCCTAATCACAATCGTAAAGCCCTTGTGATCTTCTCAGGTGGACAAGATTCCACAACCTGTTTAATTCAAGCCATTGCTGAATATGGCGTGGAAAATGTGGAAACGGTCACCTTTCAATACGGCCAGCGCCATGCCATTGAATTAGAAAAGGCCCGTTGGATCGCTCAGGATCTCGGTGTAAAACAAACGTTGATTGATACGTCCGTCATCAAATCCATTACCCATAATGCCTTAATGGATGCAAACTCAGATATTGAACAAAAAGACGGGGAATTACCGAATACCTTTGTGGATGGCCGCAACGCACTCTTCTTATTGTATGCGGCAATTTACGCAAAAGGACAAGGTATCAATGACATTATCACGGGTGTATGTGAAACAGATTTCAGTGGTTATCCGGATTGTCGTGATGTGTTTATCAAATCCATGAATGTCACCCTTAATTTAGCCATGGATTATCCGTTCAATTTAAAAACACCGTTAATGTATCTTACCAAAGCACAAACTTGGGCATTAGCCGATGAATTAGATGCGTTAGATTATATTCGTCAGCACACTCACACTTGCTACGAAGGTGTTGAAGGCGGTTGCGGGGAATGCCCGAGCTGTAAATTGAGAGATAAAGGCTTGCAGGAATATTTAGCCACAAAAGCAAAAGCTTAGTATCTCAACAACTCAATCTATAGCAGATTAAATAGGTTCAAATGAATCCAAAGTGCGGTCAAAATTCACGTCAAATTTTGACCGCACTTTTACTTGATATAGTATCCTTCTCTTTTCTCATCTTTAATTTTATAAATGCGTCATTTTTTGATAAAATCACGCTAATTTTTTTATAAATAAGTAACTAATTTTAAAAATGACTACAAATTATTCTGCTCAAGAAATTACGGTTCTGAAAGATCTCGAACCGGTGCAAATTCGCCCCGGCATGTACACGGACACTACCCGTCCAAATCATCTTGCTCAAGAAGTTATTGATAACAGTGTGGATGAAGCCCTTGCGGGTTTTGCCACCAAAGTTGAAGTAATTTTACATGCTGATCAATCGCTTGAAGTTATTGATAATGGACGCGGGATGCCAGTGGACATTCATCCAACGGAAGGCGTTTCTGGTGTGGAAGTGATCTTAACTAAGCTTCATGCAGGCGGTAAATTCTCGAATAAAAACTATGAATTTGCTGGTGGTTTACACGGGGTGGGGATTTCTGTCGTCAATGCCCTTTCTGAACGCGTTGATATTCAAGTTAAACGTAACGGCGAAGTATATAAAATTGCCTTTGAAAATGGCGTAAAAGTAGAAGAATTAGAAGTCATCGGGACTTGTGGCAGACGTACGACCGGCACCACTGTTCACTTCAAACCAAACCCAAAATATTTCGATAGCAAGAATTTTTCTGTTAGTCGTTTACGCCACTTATTGCGTGCGAAAGCCGTGCTTTGTTCAGGCTTAGAGATTAAATTTGTCGATAAAGTGAATAACACCGAAGATGTGTGGTGTTATCAAGATGGTTTATCCGATTACTTAACCGAAGCAGTGAATGGTTTTGAAACCTTACCTGAAAAACCTTTTGTGGGTGAATTTAAAGGTTCCACCGAAGCGGTAAGCTGGGCATTATTATGGTTACCAGAAGGTGGTGAGCTTATTGCAGAAAGCTATGTAAACTTGATTCCAACGGTACAAGGCGGAACACACGTAAATGGTCTTCGCCAAGGCTTGCTCAATGCCATGACTGAATATTGTGAATTCCGCAATAAATTACCACGTGGGGTGAAATTAACTGCAGACGACATTTGGGATCGCTGTGCTTATATTCTTTCTCTGAAAATGCAAGATGCTCAATTTGCTGGCCAAACAAAAGAACGTTTATCTTCCCGTCAAAGTGCGGTCTTTGTTTCGGGTGTTTTAAAAGATGCCTTCAGTTTATGGTTGAATCAAAATGTACAAGATGCAGATCGCTTAGCTGAAATGGCGATCAGTTCTGCACAACGTCGTCTGAATGCAGCCAAAAAAGTCGTGCGTAAAAAATTAGTGAGTGGTCCTGCTCTACCGGGTAAATTAGCCGATTGTGCATCACAAAATTTAGAAAAAACCGAATTATTTTTAGTAGAGGGTGACTCTGCGGGCGGCTCGGCCAAACAGGCGCGAGATCGTGAATATCAAGCGATCCTACCTTTACGCGGAAAAATCTTAAATACTTGGGAAGTCGCCAGTGATCAAGTGCTTGGCTCAACGGAAATTCATGATATTGCTGTGGCGCTTGGTATCGATCCTGATAATGAAGACTTATCTCAACTTCGTTACGGGAAAGTCTGTATTTTAGCCGATGCGGACTCTGATGGTTTGCATATCGCCACCCTACTCTGTGCCCTCTTTTTACGTCACTTCCCTAAATTGGTTCAAGATGGACACGTTTATGTGGCAATGCCACCACTCTATCGTATCGACTTAGGTAAAGAAGTCTTTTATGCCCTCGATGAAAACGAAAAAGAAGCAATTTTAGAACGCTTAAAAGGTAAAAAAGGCACTTTAAACGTACAACGATTCAAAGGTTTAGGTGAAATGGATCCATCACAATTACGTGAAACCACCATGGATCCGAATACACGCCGTTTAGTTCAATTAACCTATGAGCTAGGCGAAGATCAAGGCGCGGAAACATTAGAATTAATGGATATGTTACTTGCCAAAAAACGAGCGGAAGATCGCAAAAATTGGTTACAAACCAATGGCGACCAAGTGGATTTAGCTGTTTAATTATTTGAGGTCAATCATGAACGAACAACGTCGAGATTTTTTTAAAAACAGTGCACTAGGCCTAGCAACAATTACATTAGGTGCTGGTTTAAGCCTTATTCCTTCTGCTCAAGCAGAAGAAAAAGCCTCAAATACAGCAACCACTGCAGTTGAGAATTTACCAGAGATTGAAGCTGAACTGACGCTTGCGCCAAATGTGCCAAAACCGATTGAGCGTAACTATCCAGCAAAAGTCGTGGTAAAACTGACTGCACTTGAGCAAATTATGGATTTAATGGATGGTGTGCAATTTAAATTTTGGACATTAAATGGTAGCGTGCCTGCGCCGTTTATTCGTGTGCGCGAAGGCGACATGGTGGAAGTGCAACTTTCCAACTCAGCGAGTTCAATGATGCCACACAGTATCGATTTCCATGCTGCTGCTGTGCCAATGGGTGGTGCTATCGCAAGTGAAACCCCACCAACGCACACATCAACCTTCCAATTTAGAGCATTGCGTTCGGGCATTTATTTGTACCACTGTGGCAGCCAACCTGTAGATATTCACCTTGCTAAAGGGATGTATGGTTTAGTTTTAGTTGAGCCAAAAGAAGGCTTGCCAAAAGTGGATCGCGAATTTTACATCATGCAAAGTGAATTCTATACCAAAGGTGAATTTGGCGATCCTGGCTTGCAACCATTCAGTATGCAAAAAGCCATTGATGAACGTCCTGAATACGTCCTCTTCAACGGCAAAGTCGGCGCAACAATGGATGGAAATGCCTTAAAAGCGAAAACCGGTGAAACCATTCGTCTATTTGTAGGAAATGCTGGACCAAATTTATGCTCTTCTTTCCACTTAATTGGTGCCGTATTTGATAATGTGTATGTGGAAGGCGGTACGCTTGTTAATCATAATGTTCAAACTACCCTGATTCCATCCGGCAGTGCCACCATGGTGGAAACACGAATTGATGTACCAGGCACTTATGTCTTCATGGATCACTCGATTTTCCGTGCTGTAAATAAAGGCACGATGGGACAAATAGTGGTCGAAGGCGAAAAAAATCCGAATATTTATTCCGGAAAACTAAAAGACGAAGCCTTTAAAGAAGCCAATCCACAAAAACCGCAACCTGTTCCTTACGAAATTGACAGTCATAAAGGAATGGATATGGGACATTCTCATCACGAACACTCTGATGCGAGTTCCGGTGCAACAAGAAAATAGATTAGAAGAATATGAGCAATATTAATTACGAAGGCATCGAGCAGATGCCACTTCGCACCTTTACAGAAAAGGCTTATCTTAATTATTCAATGTACGTCATCATGGATCGTGCATTGCCTTTTATTGGTGATGGCTTAAAGCCTGTCCAACGTCGTATTGTTTATGCGATGTCTGAACTGGGTTTAAATGCTGCAGCGAAATTTAAAAAATCTGCGCGTACCGTCGGTGATGTATTAGGTAAATTCCATCCACATGGTGACTCCGCTTGTTATGAAGCCATGGTATTAATGGCTCAGCCCTTTTCTTACCGTTATCCTTTGGTGGATGGCCAAGGAAACTGGGGAGCGCCAGATGATCCTAAATCATTCGCGGCAATGCGTTATACAGAATCTCGTCTGTCCAAAATTTCTGAGATTCTATTAACTGAATTAGGTCAAGGCACTGTTGATTTCCAACCGAACTTTGATGGTACCTTAGAAGAACCTCAATATTTGCCTGCACGTTTGCCTCATATTCTGTTGAACGGCACTACTGGGATTGCCGTCGGGATGGCAACCGATATTCCACCACACAATATTAATGAAGTGGCTGATGCCGCTGTCCTGCTATTAGATAATCCAAAAGCAGGATTAGATGATGTACTTAATATCATTCAAGGCCCAGATTTCCCAACTGAAGCGGAAATTATTTCGCCAAAAGATGATATTCGCAAAATGTACGAAACCGGTCGTGGCTCCATCAAGATGCGTGCAACATGGCATAAAGAAGACGGTGAAATCATCATCAGCGCACTTCCTCATCAATCTTCACCCTCTAAAATCATTGCACAAATTGCTGAGCAAATGACGGCGAAAAAATTGCCTATGGTAGAAGATATTCGTGATGAGGCGGATTATGAAAATCCTGTGCGTATTGTACTTGTACCTCGTTCAAATCGCGTTGACACGGATGCCTTGATGGCGCATTTATTTGCGACGACGGATCTCGAAAAAAGCTATCGTGTGAATATGAATATGATCGGACTTGATCATAAACCAGCTGTGAAAGGTCTACTTCAAGTTCTTACCGAATGGCTGACATTCCGTCGTACAACAGTAACGCGTCGTTTACAACATCGTTTAGATAAAGTACTCGCTCGTTTACACATTTTAGACGGTTTGATGATTGCTTTCCTCAATATTGATGAAGTGATTGAAATTATTCGTACTGAAGATGAACCTAAACAAGTTTTAATGGCTCGCTTTAACTTAAGTGATGAACAAGCAGAAGCCATTTTAAACTTACGTTTGCGCCATTTAGCCAAATTAGAAGAACATCAATTACAAGCTGAAAAAGATAAACTCGAAGAAGAGCGGTCAAATTTAGAGTTAATTTTAGGATCTGAGCGTCGCTTAAATACCTTGATCAAAAAAGAAATTCAAGAAGATGCGAAAAAATACGCCAGCCCTAGAATGTCTCAATTAGTTGAGCGTGAAGAAGCGAAAGCCATTTCTGAAAGTGAAATGACTCCAGCAGAACCTGTTACCGTCATCTTATCTGAAATGGGCTGGGTACGCTGTGCAAAAGGTCATGACATTGATCCGATAGGATTAAGCTATAAAGCAGGTGATAAATATCTCGCGCACGCTTGCGGTAAAAGCAATCAACCGGTGATTTTTATTGATAGTACTGGTCGTAGCTATGCTTTAGATCCATTAAGCTTACCTTCTGCGCGTTCACAAGGTGAACCGCTCACCGGTAAACTCACATTACCGGCTGGTGCAACCATTGAACAGGTTATTATGGAACCTGAAAAACAAGAATTATTGATGGCATCAGATGCAGGATACGGTTTTATTTGCAAATTTGAAGATTTAATTGCACGTAATAAAGCTGGAAAAGCCTTGATTTCTTTGCCAGAAAATGCGAAAGTCTTGAAACCTGAGAAACTTTCCGAGTCGGCCTCACTTCTTGTGTCCCTCACTTCAGCGGGTCGAATGCTGATTTTTCCGGTACGGGATTTACCGGCATTATCAAAAGGGAAAGGCAACAAAATCATCAGTATTCCAGCAGCGAATGCAAAAGCGCGGTCAGAATTATTGGTGAAATTGTTCTTAATTTCAGAGCAAGCCAGCCTTGAGTTCCATTCCGGTAAACGAAAAATCACATTAAAACCGGAAGATCTGCAAAAATTCCGTGCGGAACGCGGCAGAAAGGGCTCCCAATTACCACGTGGATTACATAGTAATGTTGACATTGTGGTGGTTGAACCTGAACACAACTCATAAGAATTCTCGAAACCAAACTAAATAGGAGGATATTTCGTGAATATTGTTTTTGATACCTATCAAACACTTGCTTTAGCAAGTTTTGTATTATTACTCGGTTTTTTTCTAGTAAAACGCATTCGAGTTTTACAAACATTTAATATCCCTGAGCCTGTTGTTGGCGGCTTTATTGTGGCTATTGCATTAACCATTTTATACAAAGTAAATGGCACTTCATTCACTTTTGAGAAAAGCTTACAAACCTCTATGATGTTGGTATTCTTCTCCTCTATCGGTTTAAGTGCAAACTTTGCCCGCTTAATTAAAGGCGGAAAACCATTAGTTATCTTCCTATTGGCGGCAGCAATACTCATTGTTTGCCAAAATGTCATCGGTATTTTAGGTACTCAATTATTAGGCATTGATCCTGCTTACGGCTTACTTGCTGGTTCAGTTACCCTAACCGGTGGTCATGGTACAGGTGCGGCATGGGCAGAAACATTCACTAAAGAATTTAATCTACCGGCTGCGACAGAAATCGCCATGGCATGTGCTACATTCGGTTTAGTCTTTGGTGGTATCTTAGGTGGTCCAGTATCTCGTTATTTATTAAATCATCAAAAACAAGGTGAGAACCCAGAGAATGATGAAGTAGATGACGTACAAGAAGCATTTGAGCACCCAACTTACAAACGAAAAATCAATGCGCGTTCAATCATTGAAACCATCGCAATGCTTTCTTTATGTTTACTCATCGGTCAATACTTAGATGGCTTAACAAAAGGTACTCACATTCAATTACCAACATTCGTATGGTGTTTGTTTACAGGTGTAATCATTCGTAACAGCTTAACCCACTTATTCAAATTCCAAGTGGCTGATTCAGCGATTGACGTATTAGGTAGCGTAGGTTTATCTATCTTCTTAGCAATTGCGTTAATGTCTCTCAAACTTTGGGAATTAGCAGGTCTTGCAACAGATGTATTAGTTATCTTAGCGGTTCAAGTTGTCTTCATGGCTTTCTTCGCTATCTACGTCACATACCGTATGATGGGTAAAGATTATGATGCAATTGTATTAAGTGCGGGTCACTGTGGTTTCGGTCTCGGCGCAACACCAACAGCTGTTGCTAACATGCAAGCGATTACCAGTCGTTTCGGACCATCTCACAAAGCGTTCTTAATTGTACCAATGGTAGGGGCATTCTTTATCGACTTATTAAATGCCGGTATCTTAAAAATGTTCTTAAGCGTTGTTGAAGCGCTTCACTAATAAAATGTGAAAAAGAAAGGCTGACATTTTGTCAGCCTTTTTATTTACTTGCTACTCAGTAAGTGTCTTCACTAAATCCATCACAAATTCTAACCGCGCTTTGTTTTCTGGGAGGGCTTTTACAAACTTAAATTTTAATGGTCCATCAAAGCGATAAACAATTGGATTTTGTTGAATTAATTTGATGAATTTTTCTGGATCAACTTTTGCTGAAGGTGAGAATTCAATAAAGCCACCTTGAGCCCCTGCATCGATTTTCAGTACTTTTAATGGTTTCACCATTAAACGCATTTCAGCAATTTGTAAAAGATTTTTCGTTGCTTCAGGTAATAAACCAAAGCGATCAATTAATTCAACTTTTAATTCGTCTAACTCTTGCTTACTTTCCGCTGCCGCAATCCGTTTATAGAATGACAAACGCATATTCACATCGCCAAGATAATCATCTGGCAATAAAGCTGGAACACGTAGCTCAATTTCAGCTTGTTGATGTGTAATCTCTTCTAATGAAGGTTCTCTGCCCTCTTTTAAGGCTTTGACTGCCGCATCAAGTAATTCCATATAAAGTGAAAAACCGATGCTTTCAATTTGCCCACTTTGTTCATTCCCTAATAATTCACCTGCACCGCGGATCTCTAAATCGTGCGTCGCAAGAATGAAGCCTGCACCTAAGTTATCTAAACTTTCTAATGCCTCTAAACGACGTTTTGCATCTTTCGTCATTAATTTCGGCGGAGGTGTAAGCAAATAGGCATAAGCTTGATGATGGGAACGTCCTACTCGACCACGCAACTGGTGAAGCTGTGCCAAGCCAAAATTATCTGCACGTTCAATAATGATCGTATTTGCCGTTGGTACATCAATCCCTGTTTCAATAATGGTAGAACAGACTAATACGTTATAACGTTGATGATAAAAATCACTCATCACGCGTTCAAGTTCACGTTCTCTCATTTGACCATGTCCAATCACAACTCGTGCTTCTGGTACAAGTGCGGTCAGTTTTTCAGCCGTATTTTCAATACTCGCCACATCATTATGTAAATAATAAACTTGCCCGCCACGCAAAATCTCACGCAGAATCGCTTCACGAATAATTAAATCATCTTTCTGGCGAACAAACGTTTTGATACTCACTCGGCGAGCTGGTGGTGTCGCAATAATAGAAAGATCGCGAATACCATTCATCGCCATATTCAAAGTGCGAGGAATTGGTGTTGCGGTAAGCGTTAAAATATCAATATTCGCTCGAAGTTGTTTAATTTTCTCTTTTTGTCCCACTCCAAAGCGATGTTCTTCATCAATGATGAGTAAGCCAAGATCAGAAAACTTCACATCGGATTGAATTAATTTATGGGTTCCAATCAGAATATCGACTTTTCCTTCGGCTAAATTTTCTAAGATTTGTTTTTGCTCTTTAGCTGTTTTAAAGCGAGAAAGCACTTCCACATTAACCGGAAGATTAGCAAAACGATCTTTAAAATTCTCGTAATGCTGTTGCGCTAACAAGGTTGTTGGAACCAATACGGCGACTTGTTTATGATTCATTACAGCCAAAAATGCGGCACGCATTGCCACTTCAGTCTTACCAAAGCCCACATCACCACAAACCAAACGATCCATCGCTTTAGGCTGACACATATCCGAAATGACTGCGTTAATCGCCATGGCTTGATCGTGCGTTTCTTCAAAAGGAAAGGTTGCAGCGAATTGCTGGAATTCCTCACGATCATATTTAAATTCAAAGCCTTTTTTCACTTCTCGTTGGGCATATACATCAAGTAATTCAGCGGCCACATCACGAATTTTTTCTGCGGCTTTTTGACGCGTTTTCGCCCACGATTCATTACCTAATTTATGCAATGGTGCAGTTTCATCTGAGCCACCGACATAGCGACTAATTAAATGAAGAGAACCAACAGGCACATAAAGTTTGGATTCATTCGCATAATTGATCAGCAAATATTCTGCTTTTAAGCCCCCAGTATCGAGTGTCACTAAGCCACCATAACGCCCCACACCATGATCTAAATGCACCACAGGCTGACCAATTTTTAATTCAGCCAGATTGCGCACTAAGGTATCTGGATTCACCGCCTTACGTTTATCACGCTGACGTTGTTGTACTCGCTCGCCTAAAATTTCATGTTCAGTAATAACGGCGAGTTTAGCCTCATCGAGAATAAAACCTTGCTCAAGACGACTTACCCACAGATTAAACTTGTCTTGATTGGCTTCAGATAAGGTTTTAATCTGTTTAGGTTTAATTTTTAATGGTGAAAGCAAATCTACTAAAGTTTCACGACGTCCTTCAGTTTCAACTGAAAATAAAACATTTCCTTTGAAATGTTCAATAAACTGTCGAAGTTGCGATAACGGTTCTTTTTGCTGTGATTGAATGGTCACGGCAGGTAATGCGGACACCGCTAAATTTTTCTGACGAACAGATGACCGCACTTTTTCTGCTTTAAAATTAATTTTAGGGTAATTTTTTAATGCATGATTTACTGCATCAATACTTAACCACAATAGTTCTGGCGGCAAAAGAGGACGCATAGGATCGACTTTACGATGCTCATAACGCTGTTTGGCATCAAGATAAAAACGTTCACCTTGTGCTTGATTTGTTTCCATATCTACAAACAACGTTTTTTCGGGCAAGTAATCAAACAACGTTGCCATTTCATCAAAGAATAACGGTTGCCAATATTCAATCCCTGAAATTAATGCACCTTTACTGATTTGCTGATAAATATGCTCAGGATCACGACGAATTTCACCAAAGGTTTCTCTAAATTGTGTACGGAAAAATTCAATACCTTTCTCATCTGTTGGAAATTCGTGTGCAGGTAATAAATTAATAGATTGAATTTCATCTAACGTTCGCTGCGTATCGACATCAAAAGTACGAATCGAATCAATTTCATCATCAAAAAAATCTAAACGAAATGGAACCGCACTTCCCATTGGGAAAAGATCTAAAAGTGATCCGCGCACAGCATATTCACCATGTTCTAGTACTTGCTCTACGGAACGATATCCTGCTGACTCTAATTGTAATCGCAATTTTTCAATGACAAGACGATCACCTTTTTTAATCAAAAGGACATTATGCTGTAGATATTTCGGCGGACACACTCGCTGCATTAATGTGCTAATCGGCAAAATAAAAATGCCTTTTTTAGTATTTTGCAAATGAAATAACGCACTTAAACGCGAAGAAATAATTTCTTGATGAGGAGAAAAAGAATCATAAGGCAACGTTTCCCAATCAGGAAAAAACTGAATGGACTGAGAAGTTAAATCCGGTAAAACTTGTGATAAACGAACCGCACTTTTGGTATCCGGTGTCACAACCACTGTTAATCCATCATATTGCTCAGCAATTTCACTGACAGCAAGTGCATCAGCACCCGTTAATACGTTGCCAAGAATTTTATGGTCATTTGGCTGAGTGGGAATATCAAAATTAAAATAGGTTGTTTTCATAAGTGCGGTCAATTTTTATCTCATTTTTGCGTGAATATCTGATTAGTTTAGCAAATTCAATCTAGTTTTCAATAATTATCTGTATAAAAAAACAGGGTTAATTAACCCTGTTTCTCCTATTTTTTAAGTGGTTCAAGTGGCTTCTCTTTTTTTACATGCCCATCATCATCGAATTCGATACGTGGCATGCAGCCTCTACAAGAGCCTTTATCTAAACCAAGCTCTTTACAAAACTTATTATATTCATCTACGGCTTTGCGAAACCAACCTTTTTTTTCTTGTTCGCTCATCTTGCCTCCTTTTTTAATCTTTGTGCAATTTCCGAACGTAATAATTTTAACCCATTTTTCTTGTTATAGGGTATCTGTTTTGTGATGAAATAATCTCGCATTAAAGGACAATCTTTTTCATCTAAATTCATTAAAAATCGACGAATTGCCGGCAAAGCGGAAGCTAAAGTGCGGTGAAAATAAGCGAAGTTTTTTATGCTTAACCAATCTTCATCAAGCAATTCCCAATCTACTGATGTGGTATTAAATTCCTGAGCAAGTGGATGGAAAGACAAAGGCATATTCCGTTGAAAAGATTGCTTTGCTTCTCTTTCTAATTCAATCCCTTGTGCAGAAAGCCCTTTTAGAGCAATAGCTGAATAACAACCACTACTCGCCTCTAAATGCTCGCCTAAATGAACAAGAGAAAAACCACATTTCAGCCAAAATTGAGCCAGTTCTTTTGTATAACCGAAACTCACTGATAAATAATCCACATCGGAATTTAGTGTAATATATTCAATGAGTTGTCTACCAATACCATGTTGCTGCCACATAGGCTGAACCGCAATTCTCGAAATACGTAAAGAATGCAATTCACAAGCCTTTTGTTGTTGAGCATGAAAACAAAGTGCTTGTGGCACGAGATTGCCTTTCGGGCGTCTACTACCTTGTTGAATCGCTTCAATGAGGGCTGAATCTTCAATCCCACCTTCTTTTAATGCCCAAACTGCGCCTAGTAAATCTTGTTCATTTTCAGCGGTAAAAAAACGCTGTGAATTAGCATCAAACAATCGCCGTAGATCTAATGGTGATGTACGATAATGAGCTAATATCATCAACCCATAGAATTGAGGCAATGAAGAAAGTATTTCCTCTTGTGAGCGTTCAGTTATTTGACAGAACTTGCTTTTATCGTATGCTGTTTGTTTAAAGTCATCCTCTACATTCAATAATAAAAGCTCATCAATAAATGCCTCTAAAGCATCATCTTTAGACCAACGTAGCGGTTCAATAAGCTCAAAGTCAGAGAAAGTGCGGTTAATTTTTTGCTTAAATTTAAGCTCAAAGCCTCGCCCGGTTCCCTCATAACTATGAATGGTTGTCGTAAATAAAATATGCTTAAAATGCTGGGAAAAAGCGCTAAGTTGAGCAATCGGCAGCATTGCCGCCTCATCAACAAAAAGCCACGCATTTTCAAAAAAAGATGGATCATTTTGCAAAGCAAGGAAAAGCGCATCTGGTGCAATAAAGATAATCTCTTTTTGTGAAAATTCAGCCAAAATATTGACCGCACTTTTATTTGGAGCTGTAAGGTAAATTTTAGTATCCAATTGATTCGCTAATAAGCCTGCTAGAGCTGATTTCCCTCTTCCTCGTTTGGCTGTAAGAAAGTAAAGTTCAGATTTTTTTTGTAAGATTTGCTCAATGATTTTCTGCTGATCTAAGGTCGCATTGTGGTTTACAAATAACTGCTGAAAAGTGCAGTCAAATTTTAAATCATTTTGATGATAAAGGATGGGAAAACCATATTTATGAATACAATGCTTAAAATATGCAATAAATCTTGGCGTCGTAATTGCCTCAAGCGAACCTGACCAACGAAGACTATCTTCGTCTATTTGGGAATCAAGTTTCTCCCAATTTGATAGCAAGACAATTAAGGCACCATTCATTTTCAATGTCCCGGCCGCAATGGCGAGCGCCTCTAAATGGATACCTTTTCGGGCATCAAACAAGATCGTCTCAAACTCTTGCCCAAGAAGATTTTGAATTTTAGAAAACTCATTAATGATCAAGGTATTTGCCGGCAAATTAGACGGCATATTCTCACTGATCAAAATTTGAAAATGACGTGTCATGAATTATTTTTCTAAATATGCTTCTAATTCAGCTACATTTTGAGACCATTCATTACTGAGTTGTTCTATCCATAAAGCAATATCAGATGTCCAATTGGGTAATGACGTGTCTTGAGCCAATTTGGCGATATTCTGAACATTAACAAGTCCCACTGATGCTGCAGCACCTTTTATTTTATGTGCCACATCTGACACCATTTGTTGCATATCTGCGTTTGTAAGATAATCTTCATACGCCGTTTCTAATTCATCTAAATAAATTGGCATCCACTGTTTGAATAACTCTACATTAGCTTTAGCTTGTGATTTTCCAATTAACTCAATAAGTGAAATATTAATACCTTCTTGAACTAGAGAGAGCTCTTCTTCATCAGAGGTAGTCTCGATATCATCACCTAAGAATGTTTTAAAACATTGACGTAATTCCGTCAGAGAAAGAGGCTTACGCAACACGCCATCCATACCCTGATTTTGATATTCTTCTTCGCTGTGCATCACGTTCGCTGTAAAGGCAATTAAAGGTGGGAGAAAATCATAAATCCCTTCTTCGTAGTTTTTACGTAGATAGTATGCAATATCAAAACCTGACATATCTGGCAACTTAATATCAAGAAAAACAATATCATAAGTATTTTTCTCAAATAATTGGATAGCCTGTTCACCATTCATCGCTACATCAACATAATGCCCTTGCTTTTCAAGAATACTTTTGGCCACAACAACATTCAATTCAACGTCTTCTACTAATAAAATAGACAGATGCTGCATGGCTTTTTCAGCATTACCATCATGAGCCTGAGCTTTTTCTGCAATGATCGTTAAGTAAAAGGTTGAACCTTTTTCCAGTTCACTCTCAACCGTTAAATCCCCTTTCATTAATTGAGCTAAATTCTTAGAAATTGCAAGACCAATGCCACTTCCCGCAGAACGATGAATATTATCTTTAACCTGATAATACATGGTAAAAATCTTATCTAATTCGCAAGGTGCAATACCTGCTCCCGTATCAGTAACACTAAATTGATACTGATTATCTTGCATTTTCTGCACCCTTAGAATAACGTCACCTTTGTCAGTGAATTTGACGGCATTACTAATTAAATTCCAAAGAATTTGGCTAAGGCGAGCACGATCAAGATAAAGCCAATTAGGTAAATTATCATCCAGTTTTAAAGAGAATTTTAGCCCCTTTTGCTCCGCCATCAAGGTGCCAAAATTATAGAAATCATTAAGTAGTGAATGGAAATCACAAGGCTGGATATTTAATTCAATACGCTTAGAGTCGATCTTATCTAAATCAATAATATCACTAAAAATATGGCCTAAACTGACCGCACTTAGATTAATTGTATTGAGGTAATTTTGTTGTTGTTCTGTTAATTTGTCATCTAATAGGATTCGGCTAAGACCAATAATCCCATTTAAAGGCGTACGTAACTCATGGCTAATTGTCGCTAGTAAGGTACTTTTATCACGACTATTTTTTTCTAATCGAGCAAGCGTTTTAGAGAGCTCTAAACGGGAACGTTCTAGTCGTTCAACAAGTAGCGTAAAGAAATAAATAACAAAAGGCGCAGTAAATAAACCAAAAGTGATTGAGCGAGCAATGTCACTCCAGTGAATACCATCACTAAGAAGCGTACTTAATAAGATTTGTATACAGATAGCTAAAATCGCAAGAATAGCGATACCAAGTAAAGAGAAACGAACTCGACCTAATCGAATAACCCAATCAACATAACGTTGTGCAAAATATCTAAAGTTTTTCATGGTTTATATTGAGAAATAAAAATTGAGATCATTCTATATAATTTTTAATAAAAATCCATAAACAAAAACCCCAAGCCATTCAGCTCGGGGTTCACATTCA